>NZ_FUZD01000004.1:232450-319342 GCF_900168135.1 Arthrobacter sp. 49Tsu3.1M3 | reverse complement strand
GGTGCCGGTGCGGTTCAATCAATGTCCCGCAAGGGCAACTGCTACGACAACGCGGTGATCGAGAACTTCTTCGGTCACCTCAAGGAAGAGCTCTTCCACCATGTCCGGTTCATCAGCACCGACGCACTGGCAGCGGCACTGCACGAATACATCCGCTGGTACAACACCGAACGGATCTCAACAAAGCTTGAGGGCCTGAGCCCGCTGCAATACCGTGCCCAGGCCCTCGCAGCCTAGGCTCTTACCAACCAGTCCAACTTTCGGGGACCAGTTCAGGACCAACACTGGACATGTCCACTGCAGGGCCGAAATTCCGTGGGCATGTTCCGTGGCGCGGGCCAGGGATGGGCATATTGGCAATATGTCCATTGCTCGGGACCAACACTGGGCATGTCCCGCTGAGGGGACGGGGTCTCGGCGCAAGCCCAGGAAGGCACGTTGCGCGGAGCTCGTGAATCCTGCAGGACATGTCTCGCCGCGCGCACCAAGAATGGGCATGTCCCGTGGCGCCGGCCGCACAGCCCTCCCGCACCTGCCCGCCCCTTCCGCGGCGCTGAGTCGCACGAGCATCAACCTTCGTGGCAGAATTGATTCTCGTGCCACAGGTCAGGCCTGGGCACGGTCCGCTCTGGTGTAATGGCAGCACCCCGGCCTTTGGAGCCGTGGAGTATAGGTTCGAGTCCTATGGGCGGAACTTGGCGAGACACACTGCGCAACCAAGCAAGGAGAGCCAATACGTGAGCCCCGAGAATACTGGCCCAGCCGCCGTGATCGTCCTAGCTGCAGGGGCCGGTACCCGGATGAAATCCCGTACCCCCAAAATTCTCCATGAGATCGGCGGCCGCTCGCTGGTCGGCCACGCGCTCCAGGCGGCCCGCAGTATCAGCCCCCGAGAGCTGGCCCTGGTGGTCCGGCATGAACGCGACCTCGTCGCCGCCCACGTCGCCGCCCTCGATCCGCAAGCCCTGATTGTGGACCAGGATGATGTGCCCGGCACCGGCCGCGCGGTCGAGGCGGCACTGGAAGCGCTCGACGCGCTCGACTCCCAAGGGCGGCTGGGCGGAACGGTCGTGGTCACGTACGGCGACGTCCCGCTGCTCACCGGTGGCCTGCTCGGCGAGCTCGTCGCCGCCCACGAGGCCGAGGGCAACGCCGTCACTGTTCTCACCGCCGTGCTCGACGACGCCACCGGCTACGGTCGCATCCTCCGTGCGGAAGACGGAACCGTCACGGGAATCCGCGAACACAAGGACGCCACCAGCGCCGAACGCGAAATCCGTGAGGTCAACTCCGGCATCTACGCCTTCGACGCCGCCGTACTGCGCGACGCGCTGGTCCACGTCACCACGGACAACGCCCAGGGCGAAAAGTACCTCACCGATGTCCTGGCCCTGGCCCGCGCCGCCGGCGGCCGCGTCGCCGCCGTCGTCACCGAAGACCGCTGGCAGGTGGAGGGCGCCAACGACCGTGTCCAGCTCTCGGCGCTCGGCGCTGAACTCAACCGCCGCAACCTCGAAGCCTGGATGCGCGCCGGCGTGACCGTCGTGGATCCCGCCACGACGTGGATCGACGCCACGGTGACGCTCGACGAGGACGTCCGCCTCCTGCCCAACACCCAGCTGCACGGCAGCACCACGGTGGCGCGCGACGCCGTCGTCGGCCCGGACACCACGTTGACCGACGTCACGGTGGGGGAGGGCGCCACGGTGATCCGCACCCATGGCTCCGGCTCCACGATCGGGGCGCGCGCCAGCGTTGGCCCCTTCACGTACCTGCGCCCGGGCACCGTCCTGGGCGAGACCGGCAAGATCGGCGCGTTCTACGAAACCAAGAACGTCACGATCGGCCGCGGCTCGAAGCTGTCCCACCTCGGCTATGCCGGCGACGCGGAGATCGGCGAGGACACCAACATCGGCTGCGGCAACATCACGGCCAACTACGACGGCGAGAAGAAGCACCGTACGGTGATCGGCTCGGGCGTGCGCACCGGTTCGAACACCGTGTTCGTGGCCCCCGTTCGCGTGGGCGACGGCGCCTACAGCGGCGCCGGTGCGATCATCCGCCAGGACGTCCCGGCCGGCGCCCTCGCCGTCACCCTGGCCAAGCAGCGGAACTCCGCAGGCTGGGTTGCGGCCAACCGCCCCGGTTCCGTCTCCGCCGCCCTGGCCGAGTCCGCCCTGGCCCAATCAGCCCCGGCCGGGTCCGCCGTCTCCGCGGGCGCCGCCCCAACATCCTCCACTACTCCGGCACCGACAGAAGAGGGCTAGCAATCATGAGCGAAATTACGGCACACGGCGAGAAGAAGCTGGTGCTGGCCGCGGGGCGCGCGCACCCTGAGCTGGCGAAGGAGATCGCGAAGGAGCTCGGCACCGAGCTGCTGCCCTTGGACGCCTACGACTTCGCCAACGGCGAGATCTACGTGCGGGCCGGCGAGAGCGTCCGAGGCACCGACGCCTTCGTGATCCAGGCCCACCCGGCCCCGTTGAACAACTGGCTCATGGAACAGCTGATCATGATCGATTCGCTCAAGCGGGCCTCCGCCAAGCGCATCACTGTCGTGTCCCCGTTCTACCCCTACGCCCGGCAGGACAAGAAGGGCCGTGGCCGCGAGCCGATCTCGGCACGCCTCGTCGCCGATCTGTACAAGACCGCCGGCGCCGACCGCATCATGAGCGTGGACCTGCACACTTCCCAGATCCAGGGCTTCTTCGACGGCCCCGTGGACCACCTGATGGCCATTCCGCTCCTGGCCGACTACATCCGCACCCGGGTCGGCTCGGACAAGGTCACGGTCGTCTCGCCGGACACCGGCCGCGTCCGCGTGGCCGAGCAGTGGGCCGAGCGCCTCGGCGGCGCGCCGCTGGCGTTCGTGCACAAGAGCCGGGACCTCACCGTGCCCAACCAGGCCGTCTCCAAGACGGTCGTGGGCCAGATCGAAGGCCGCACCTGCGTCCTGATCGACGACATGATCGACACCGGCGGGACCATCTCCGGCGCCGTCCAGGTGCTCAAGAACGCCGGCGCCAAGGACGTCATCATCGCCGCGACCCACGCCGTGTTCTCCGACCCGGCGGCCCGCCGGCTGTCCGAGTCCGGCGCCCGCGAAGTGGTGGTCACCAACACGCTGCCGATCACCGCGGACAAGCGCTTCCCGCAGCTGACCGTGCTCTCCATCGCGCCGCTGATCGCCCGAGCCATCCGTGAAGTGTTCGACGACGGCTCCGTCACCAGCCTGTTCGACGGCCAGGCCTAAGCCAGCCGGCGGAGGGCCCGGTTTCAGAAACCGGTCCCTCCGCTGGTAGCCTTGTACCGAAACCTTGGCGAGGGAGAGCGCCGGTCTTCCGAATTGAATTCCGTATTGGGAATTAATTGGAACCCGGACTGCTGGTCTCCGTAATCGACTGGGTCTGAATCTCCTTCTGAAGGGCAGCCGCACGGCAGCCCGGCGTTGAAGGTCGTAAACAGACCTCCGCCCTTGCTGAACACCGTTTAGTCCCACAGCTTGAAATTCCACGAGGAGATATCCATGTCTGAGCAGAAGCTCGCAGCAGAAGTCCGCACCGAATTCGGCAAGGGCTTCGCCCGCCGCGCCCGCATGGCCAACCTGATCCCGGCCGTCATCTACGGCCACGGCGCCGAGCCGATCCACATCACCCTGCCGGCGAAGGCCACCACCCTGGCCGTCCGCACCGCCAACGCCCTGCTGACCCTGGACATCGACGGCGAGCAGCACCTGGCCCTCGTCAAGGACATCCAGCGCAACCCGATCAAGCAGATCATCGAGCACCTCGACCTGCTGACCGTCCGCACCGGCGAGAAGGTCACCGTTGACGTGCCCGTTCACCTCAGCGGCGAGCTGGCTCCGGGCAACGTCCACAACCTGGAAATGACGGTCGTTTCCGTCGAGGCCGAGGCAACCCACCTGCCGACCGCCATCGAGGTCAGCATCGAAGGCCGCAGCGCCGGCGAGCACATCCACGCTTCCGACCTCGTCCTGCCGAAGGGTTCCACCCTGCTGGCCGACCCCGAAGCACTCGTCGTCAACATCTCCGAGGCCACCGAAAACGTCGAAGAGGGCGAAGAGGGCGAAGCAGCCGCGCCGTCTGCCGAAGCAGCAGCCGAGTAATTCCGGCAAATTCGACGGCGGCCGGGTCCCTCAGGGGCCCGGCCGCCTTCGTCTGTCTCTGGTGCCGTGTCCGGTGCGGTATCCCGTGCGGTACGCGCCCCGAGGCCGGCTGCCTGCCCCGTCCGACTTGACCCGCCCCACTGGCCGTTTCCCCCGGCCGCGTCCCACCGAAGGACTGAACCATGACCGACACCTGGCTGATCGTAGGCCTTGGCAACCCCGGATCCGAGTACAGCCACAACCGGCACAACGTCGGCCAGATGGTCCTGGACGAACTCGCCTCGCGCGTCGGCGGTGGCTTCAAGTCGCACAAGTCGCGGGCCCAGGTCCTCGAAGGGCGCCTGGGCATCGGCGGCCCCCGGATCGTGCTGGCCAAGCCGCTGTCATACATGAACGTCTCCGGCGGCCCGGTGTCTGCCCTGGCCCAGTTCTACGGGATCGATCCGGCCCATGTCATTGCCGTCCATGACGAGATCGACATCCCCTTCGACACCGTGCGGCTCAAGATCGGCGGCGGCGAAGGCGGCCACAACGGACTGCGCGACATCTCCAAGGCCCTGGCCACCAAGGACTACCTGCGGGTGCGGGTGGGCGTCGGGCGCCCGCCCGGACGGATGGAGACCGCGGACTTTGTCCTGCGCGATTTTTCCGCGCCGGAGAAGAAGGAACTGCCCTTCCTCATCGACTCGGCTGCCGACGCCGTCGAAGTCCTGGTCCGGGACGGCCTCACCGCCGCCCAACAAAAGTTCCACCCCGCCAAGGCGACGTAGCTCCGTTCGGACGTAAAAGCAGGCAAATTAACATGCAGCCAAACGCCCCGACGGCGGGCCGGGCCGGGCCCGCGGCAGGCGGGCGACGACTAAGTTGCATGCGGATTACGTGTTTCCTTTCCAAGCTTTCCGCATTCCAGCTATGATCTGTCTACTCTCACGTCGGGGGATAGGGATACGCTACTTCTAAGTGGGCAGTCCGGGGTTGCTGTCTGCAAAGCGGTACGAAGGAAACTACATGTCGAGGGATTCGCTGGGCTGGGGGAATGTTTCCACTACATTGGCACCCGCCGAAGAAGAACATGCTGCCGGCCAGGTCGCAAGACACGGCTGGTCCGGTTTGGCGCGGAACGCCGATGCCGAGCGTGTCCGCCAGGAGCTGCTTGCCCAGGACCGGATGGGCGTCGTCATTACTGGCGACCGCGGCGTGGGCAAAACGCTTGTCGGCCGGACTGCCCTCGCGGGCTTCGGCCCCGAGGTCTACACCATCCAGCTCCGCAGTTCCGGGCCGGGTTCGGCAACGCCGTACGGCTGCCTCGCCTTCACCCTTGCGCGGCTCCCGCAGAGTTCCCTGGGCTCGCCGACCGCCATCCTGCACGGCATTACCTCGCTGATTCGCGACGACGCCGCCGGCCGCCAGTGCGTGATCCTGCTGGACAACGCCGGTTCCCTCGATGAACTCAGCACCGGGGTCCTGCTCAACCTGCTGCAGACCCGGACCGCCCGGTTGATCGCAACGGCGCAGCGCACAACTGACCTTCCGCCCGATTTCTACTGGCTCATCACTTCGGGCCAGCTCGCCGAGGTCCGGCTCGCCAACCTGACCGAGCTCGAGACACTGGAGGTCCTGCAGTCAGCTTTGGGCCATCGGGTCTCGACCGCCCTG
This sequence comes from Arthrobacter sp. 49Tsu3.1M3, assembly GCF_900168135.1. Lineage (NCBI taxonomy): Bacteria > Bacillati > Actinomycetota > Actinomycetes > Micrococcales > Micrococcaceae > Arthrobacter > Arthrobacter sp. 49Tsu3.1M3. The sequence continues at coordinate 313,560 of NZ_FUZD01000004.1, read as the reverse complement.
GCAAGCCAGCTGCACCAGCTGGTCGGCGGCAGCCCCACGCTCCTGCAGGCCGTCGTCTCCGAACAAATCGAGCGCGGAAACCTTGTCCTGTCCGGATCCGTGTGGACACTGCTCGATGAGGTTGTTCTGGATGGCCGCACGGCGCTGGAGGATATTGTCCGGGCCAGGTATGCCAGGGAAACACCCGAGGCCCGGGAGGTCATCGACGTCCTCTCCTGCGCTCGGACCCTGCCCCTGTCCCGGCTCGCCAGGATGTACAGCCCCGGTGTCATCGCCGACATGGAAGAGGCCGGCCAGATCGTGGTCGACCGCGCGGACCGGCACCTTGTCACATTGGGCGACCGCTACCTCGGCGACATTGTCCGCAACTGGCTCAGCGTGGAGCGCCGGCTGGAGCTCCGGGACAAGGTCCCCGGGCACCAGGAACATGAACTGGACGAGCTGACAGTCGAAGACCTGCTGGCCTACGCGGCCTGGACCCACGACTGCCACGCCCAGCTGGCACCCGCCCACGCCGTGGCGGCTGCCAGTGCCGCCGTCAAGCTCTTCGACCCGAAATTTGCCCTCAAATGCGCCGGCAGCCTCTCCCCCTCGGACCCTGAATGGGCCGAAGGGCAGCTCCAGAAATCGGCCGCCTACCTCCAGCTCGGCCTGCCGCTGCAGGCCATGTCCGCGCTGGACGACGTCTCCGAGCGGCAGGTCAACGACCTCGCTGCCGAGAACTTTGCCGAATTCATCGCGGCCAAGGCTGACTGCATGGCATGGCTGGACGACCGCTCCGGCCAGGTCCCCGAACTGCTCGGGCAGGCCAGGGTCCGGCTCCAGGACCTGAGCCTGGACGAGCCGTCCCCCGCCCCTGCGGCGCTTGCCCGGGCGGGGCTCTGCCTGGATCTGTGCGAGTTCAACTACTTCTCATTCATCGGGGATTTCGAGCCCATGATGGAGCGGCTTGCCACCGCGGCCACCACGGACGTGCCCGGCGCCGATCCCGTGCACCGGCTCAGGTCGGCCATCATCCTGATGGAGGCCTGGTCCATGACCGGTCACGAACTCGATGCCCGCAAACTCATGCGGGAAATCGGGGGTCAGCTGGGCGAGTGGTCCAACGTGCCGCGCATCCGGGAAAACTTCGCCTGGCGCTCTTTCAACGTGCTGCTCCTCTCGGGCCTGTGGCGCCAAGCCATCGACATGCTCAAGGACGCGAGCGGCCGGGCCGGGCACGGGCTGCATTCCGGCAGCGCCGCGACGGACCTCGCCGTGGGACTTGCCTATGTCTATGCCGGCCGCGGGTACATGGCACTGGATCCATTGCTGGCCGCGATCGCCCAGCTGGAGGTCCGGGCGAGCCTGCAGTCCCTGCGCCAGGCCTACGCCGCCACTGCTTTTGCCTACGCCCAGACCGGCAACTCGGTCCAGGCCACGGTCTATCTGGACCGGGCCCGCTCGGCGGATGGCCCGGCGCGCTTCACGGTTGGCAGTTCCACCGAGTTCTGCATGGATATGGCGTCGCGGTGGCTCGGTGACCCCGAGGCCAAGGACAGGCTGATACGGTCCGCGGAGGAGCATTTCCGGAAGGGCCGCTACACCCTGGCCGGCATCTGCATGCTCGGGGCCACCGTCAACGGCACCGTCAAGGATTTTCTTTTCATGGAGGAAATCGCCGGGCTGCGGCAGGGGCCGCTGGCCGAGCTGTCCCGGACGGTCGCCGTCGGAAGCCGGAAGAAGGACGCCGCGATCATGCTCGAAGCCGCCGGGCAGGCCGCGGGCCTCGAACTGGACGCCGTCCAGGCCCGGTGCGCCGCGCTCGCTTTCGACTTCGCGAAGGGCGCCGGGCTGACCGCCAGCGCCAACGCCGCCTACAGCATGCTGGAGAGCCTCTCGGAGTCCGTCCCGGCGCTGCCCGTCATGCCGCGCAACAAGGGTCCGCTGCTGACAGACCGGGAGCGGCAAATCGCCACCCTGGCCGGAAACGGGGTCTCCAACAAGGACATCGCCCTGGAAGTGGGCATTTCCGTCAGGACCGTGGAGGGCCACTTGTACCAGGTGTTCACGAAGCTCGGCGTTTCTTCGCGAAGTGATCTGCTTGGACTCATCTAAGGGGCCGGCGGGAACCCCCGGCACGGCGCCGGCCCGCGCCTTGACCGGGAGGTCGGAAGATTTGATGTCGGCAGTGGAAGCCCTCCAGGGCGGCAGCCATGTGGCCGTGTTCGTCCTCGGCGACAGCGGGATGGGCAAATCAAGGCTCATCGATGCCGTGGTAGGGGAGCTCGGCCCGGAGGTGACGCCGGTGCCGATCCACGGCAGCGCTTCGCTGACCAAGGTGCCCTACGGTGTCCTGGGCCCCTTCATCGTCGGACTGCCGGTCCAGGAAGCAACATCGCAGCTGGCCGTGCTGAGGACGCTGTGGGCGCACCTGGAAGAGCAGAAGCGGGCCACCCAGAAGCCCCTCCTGCTGGTCGTTGACGACGCACACGATCTCGACGAGGCGACGGCGGGAATCCTCGCGGAGCTGGCGGCGGCCGGCTGGGCGAAACTGCTCGTGGGCGCGGCGGCCCGGCCCGGACTGCCGGAACCGCTCCTGCAGCTCTGGTTTGAAGGCATCGCCGAACGGCACGACCTGCGCCCGCTCACCCTCGCGCAGACCACAGAGATGCTGGAGGGCGAGCTCGGCTCGCAGGTGCTGCCAAACGTCGCCGAGATCCTCTGGGAGGCCTCCGGCGGCAACCCTATGCTTCTCAACGGGCTCCTGGACGACGCCAGGAACGACGGGACGCTGCTGCGGCGCAACGGTGTCTGGTTGTTCACCCGGCACCTGAACAGCCACGGTGACCGGCTGACCGACGTCGTGCGCCGCCAGTTGCTGCTGCGCTCGCCGGAAGAACGGCAGGCCCTGAACCTCGTGGCGCTGGCCGAACCCGTTTCCCGGGAACTGATCGAGTCGGTGGCCGGCGAAGAGGCCGTGGGATCGCTGATTGACAGCGAACTGGTCCGGGTCACGGACACCGGAACGGGTGAGCTGCGGCTGTGGCATACCGTGTACGGCGACACTCTGCGGAACCTGATTTCGCCGGCCAGGAGCCTGCAGCTTCGGCAGAGCCTGCTGCGCAAGATGGACAGCGAGCCGACGTCGGCCGAGGGACTGCTGCGGCATGTGAGCTGGTCGATCGAATGCGGCGCGGAGGTCGAGGACCGGCAGCTCCTGAGGGCGGCCGTGCTCGCGAGCCGGCTTTACGAGGACGAGCTCGCCCGCAAGGCTGCCGTCCTCGTCAAGGATCCGGAACTGCAGATGGCGGCCCGCGCCGTGATAGCACGGACCCGCTACAACGCCTCCGACTACGTGGCGGCACGGGACATCCTCGACGCCGATTTCGGGCAGGGAAACAGCATCCCCGGGCTCCTGGCCGGATCCCTCCTGTGGGCCGCAACGATGTCAGCGCTGGGCAACACTCCGGCGGAGATCATCAAGCGGGCACAGGTGCTCCGACGCGCCGCCGAACGCCTCGCCGCGGCCCGGCCGGATGACGCTGAAGCCATTCACCGTGCCACGGAAGAGCGGCTGGAGATCCTGGAAGCCATGGTCCTGGCGCTGGCGGGCGAGTACGCGGCAGCACCGGCCGCGGCGGCGGCCGCAGAGGACGCGGCCGCCGGCACCCCGCCGTCGAACACCCCGTCGTCGAACACCCCGTCGTCGAGCACGCTTGTACAGGCGTTCCGGCTCTGCCTCGACGCGGAGCGGCTCCTGGCCGGCGGCAAGGGACTGAGCGCCCTCGCCGCGATGAACCGGGCCATCGAGGCCGCCGGGGCCGACCACGACGAGCTCTACTTCCTCACCGACTTCCTCGTGGTCCGTTCCGCGGCCGCAGCAATCCACTCCGGCGACTGGCAGGGGGCGGAAAGCCTCCTGACCGGCTTCGTCGCCGGATCCGGGCCCAACCTGATTTCCTTCGGCGGGGGAGTGCACGCGGCGCACGGCATCATCCTGCTCTATCAGGGCAAGGCCGCCCAGGCCCTGAACACGCTAAGTGCCGCGCTCGAAGCGCTGCGGTTGACCGACCCCCAGCAACTGTTCGCGCTCACGGCGGCCATGGCCTTCGCGGCAGCCGCCGAAGTCGGTGCCCAGACGAAAGCGGAGCTTCTCCTTGCCGACTTCGAGGCAGCACCCGCGGCCTTGCCGCGGTACATGCGCTCGCTGGCCGCGATGGCCGTGGTCTATGGAAAGGCCCGGCTCGGGAACTACCCGGGTGCCATCGCGGAACTGAAGCGGCTGGGCCGCCCGTACCCGGAAGTGGACACCGCCGGCCTCGAACTCGACGCGCTGGCCTTTTGCCTGGCCCTGGGGGACACGGACTCGGCGCCGAGGCTGCTCGAACTCCGGGCCGGGCTTGAGGGGCCAAGGCCCGCCGCAATCTGCGCCTACGCCGCAGCCATCAGCACGGACAACGCCGCAGACCTCCTTGAGGCCGCCAAAACCTGTGAGGCGGCGGAACTGTGGGCCTTTGCCGCCCTTGCCTACGACGCCGCGGCGCACGTCTACCGGGCCGCTGGCGACACCCTCAGGGAGCGTATGGCCAATTCCCAGCGGAAGCGGTGCCTGGACCGAGCCGATGACCTTCCCGGTGACGAAGCGGCCAAGAACGATGACTCGCTCGGCATACTGACCCGCCGCGAGCGTGACATTGTGGCGCTTGCTGTACGCGGCCTCACTGACCGGCAGATTGCCGCAGAGCTCCAGGTGTCCGTGCGCACGGTTGAAGGCCATCTCTACCGCAGCTACGCGAAGCTCAACGTCAAGGGCCGTGAGCAGCTTCCCGGTATCGGCGGCCACTAGCGGCAAGCAAGGGAGAGGCCGTGTGGGGCCATCTCCGGCGGCCGGCCGGCCTGGCGGACCGTCTATCCGGTGTCCGGGCCGCTACCGGCCCCGGACACGTGCGGCGGGATTGCGACTACTTGGTTTGGGCCCTGCTGCAGTGCCTGCCCAACTGAGTACAGCTACGTAGAGCGGGCGGAATACTCGCTAGGTAATCGAGTACTACTTACGCATACCGAAAATACGCGTAGTCCCTACCGTTGAGGTATCACCGCTCACACTTTGATTGCGAAGGTCTCTCATATGTTCCAGCAAGACGCCGGCTTGCCTGCGGGCAGCGGCCAGACAGAAATAGTGTTTCCGGCGCAGAGAAACGGTTATGGCCGCAGTAAGGACAGACCCTTCACCCGCCAGGAAGTCGTTGCCGACATTGTCGAGACCCTGACGTCGGGTTCCGGCTGCGGCATCGTACTCGTGGGCGACCACGGGGCTGGCAAGTCCTTTATCGCCCAGCGCGCCCTGGAGCAGCTCGGCGACGATTACCTGGTAGTCCAGGTCAGGGGCAGCTCCATATCCTCCAAGCTTCCCTACGGGGCCCTGAGCGTCCTGCTCAACGACCTCGACGCCTCCCACCTCGAGCACCCGCTGATGGTGCTGCGCGGACTGACCCAGCTGCTTCACAACAAATCCGAAGGCCGGCGAATCGTCCTCTTCGTGGACAACGCGCATGATCTCGACGAGCTCTCCAGCATGATGGTGGCCCAGTTGAGCGCCGGGTCCCATGTCACGTTGCTGGCGGCGTGCGTTGACATGCCCCACATCGGCGGGGACATCATGGGCCTGTGGAAGGATGACCTGCTCCGACGGGTGGACCTCGGACCGTTCGACTTCGCAGAGACGGCAACAACGTTGCACCACGAATACGGCGGCCGGTTCTCCCTGACCGCGGCCCGGGCGCTGTGGAGCGCGAGCGGGGGCAACGCCTTGTTCCTCCATTCCCTGGCCCGGGAGCAGATCAAGCTGGGCACAGTGGTCCGCCAGGACGGTGTATGGTTCCTGGGCAACGGCCCCATCGCCTTGACCGGAGAGATCCGGGACGTCGTGAAGGCACGCCTCAACCGGCTCGGCAACGGCCAGCGCGACGTCTTTGAACTGCTGGCACTCGCCGGGGCAGTCCCGCTGCAGACCCTCATGCTCATCGCCAACCCGCAGGATATGGACGCGCTCCAGGAGCGGGCCCTGATCCGGGTCACCCATGACCATCCGCCGATGGTCAGCATCGCCAATCCGGTGACTGCCGGTATTGTCGCCAACGTGGTCCCGCCCGGGCGCAGCGCCGAACTCCGCCGCCGGCTCACGGCCGTGCTCCAGGAATCAGACACGCTGGACACCGGCGGCTCGGCCGGCGTCGCCTGGGCTCTGGACTGCGGGGAAGAGGTGCCCTCCGAGGTCGCCCTGGCCGCCGCCCGCTCCGCGAACGGTGCATCCGACCACGCCGCCGCCTTGCGCTTTGTCCAGGAGGTCGAAGGTAGCGAACCCGCCGCCCTGATGGCCATCGAAACAGTCAATGCCCACATCTCGGTGAACAACGAGGAGTCCGCACGCCGGGTTCTGGAGGCACTGGATGACGGCGCGTGCGCGGAGCTTCCCCTGACCGAGTGGACCGCCCTGCAGCTGCTGCGCGTGGAACTGGACAAACGCAGCACCGCCCCGGGCGCCGACCCCGAAGCCCGGATACAGGAGTTCGCCGAGCGGCTGGCTGTCGAGCCCGCCGCCCAGAGTTCAGTTGCAGTTGCGGCCCGGGAGCGGTTGCGCCTGGCGGAGGCTGGGCTCGCCGCTTTCCGTGGACGCTACGACGAAGTCCTGGCCATAACCGACGGCGTGGACGCGGGAGACCTGGGCAGCGAACCAAGGATCCTGACCGCCAGCGTGCGCAGCGAGGCCCTGGCGGTCACCGGCAACGTGGTGCGGGCGTTCGCCCTTGGAAAGCAGATCCTGGCGGCCACAGCCAGCGTGCGGCTCACGGACCATGCGGTTCGTGAAATCAGGGGCAGGTTCCTCCTCCTCCTTTTGCTCTCCGGCAAGTTCAGGGAGACGTCCGCCTATCTCGACGAGACGTACAGCGGCGGAGAGCCCCAGACCAGGCTGGGCGGGATGTTTGAGATCGGGCACGGCGTCATGGACCTGCATGCCGGACACCTCGACGACGCCTTGTCCCGGCTCCAGGCAGGCCGCTGGCAGCTCCGGGCGCAGGACCCCGACGCTTTGGGAGGCCTGGCCGCGGCCGTGTGTGCCTATGCCGCCGCCCTCCAGGGCGAAGAGGAAATGGCCGGCCTGCTGCTGGACGATCTTGCCCAGGCCCGGCCACCCGCGGCGTGGCTGGTGGAACGGCTCACACGCTATTTCGAACTGTCAGCCCAGGCCGAGCTCGGTCAGAGGGCAATGTCCATCCGCGCGCTCTCGGCCGAAGCGGGCAACGACGCCGAAACGTCGGCACTGGCCCCCGCGCTCCTGTTCCAGTCCGCCGCCGCTCGGCTGGGGGACCGCCAGGCGGGCCAGAAGCTCGGCAGCCTGAGCGGGAGGGTGACCGGACAATTCGCGGCCCTGTGCTCGCGGCTGGCCGAAGGCATGCGGGAGGCTGACAGCGAACAGTTGCTGGCAGCATCCAAGGAAGCTGAGGCATGCGGCAACACCGTGTTCGCCAGGGACGCGGTGCGGAAAGCCGTCGGCTGCGCCAACGACGCCGGCAACCGCATCGCGCTGCGGATCGCCCAGCGGGCGCAGCAGTCCCTCGATGACAAGTTCGGCAGTCCAAAGAACGGGCTGCGGTCGCTCACAACCTCAACCCTGACGGCGAGGGAATGTGAAGTGGCGGTCCGCGCCGCTGCCGGTACGTCCAACCGCAAGATCGCGGAACAGATGCACGTATCCGTCCGCACTGTGGAAGGACACCTCTATCAGGTGTATTCGAAGCTGCACGTCGCCAGCCGATCGGAACTCAAAGATGTCATCTCGACTCCGGCAGACAGCGCCAGGCTCGGCTGAGCCCGGCGGACTGCAGGCGGCAACCCGGACGGCTATTCAAGACGGGCAGAAACTGGCAGGAAGAACCGGCGATGGAAAGCCTGGCTGAGACCTCGGCACTGATCGAGCGCTCGGCGCTGGTCAAGGACCTGGTGCGTTGCCTGCGTGACGACACCCGATCAGGTGCGCTCATCATCGGCGGCGCGGGCGCGGGCAAGACCGCCGTCCTCAAAGCCGCCATCCGCGAACTCGAGCCGCACCGCCACCTGATTCGGCTGACCGCAACCCCGGCCCTGGCCAGCGTTCCCTTCGGTGCCTTGGCGCCGTACTTGTCCCGGCTTCCAGACCGGGAACTCGACTCCTACGCAGCCGTCGTGGAAGCGATGGCGCGCAGCCTGAAATCCGAGGCGGACCGCCCTCTGTTTGTGGTCGACGACGCGCACTGCCTCGACCATGGGACCGTCCGGCAGTTGGCGCAGGCGGCGGCGACCGGCGCCGCGGGAATCCTCGTGGCCTGCCGTCCCGGGCCGATGATTCCGGAAGAGTTCCTCGCGCTCTGGGACGACGGGATTATCGCCAAGTTCGACCTTTACCCGCTGAGCCGGACCGGAACCCACCAGTTGTGTGAGCAAGTCCTGCGGGCCGACGTCTCTCCGTGGGTCAGTGCGTTGTTCCATAAGGCGGCCGACGGCAACCCGCTCATGCTGATGTCCCTGATCCAGCATGCCCGTGCCAGCGGTGCCTTGGGCCTCCGGCACGGAGTCTGGTTCCTGCTGGCCAACCCCGACATGGCCCAGGTTCCGGCCGCCGATGTTGTGGACCGGCAGCTGCGCTCCATGACACCGGAGGAAAAGACCGCCGCCACGATCGTTGCCATGGCCGGACCGCTGTCCCTGTCCCAGATTCTGCGGATCAGTGGTCCCAAGGCCGTCGATGCCCTGGACACCGCGGGCATCATTGCCGTCTCCACGGGACATGACCGGCTGGTACGGCCCGCCAGCCCGATCCTTGGCGAGATTATCCGCCAGCGGATCCCGGCCGGCCGCAGTTCGGCCCTGCGTTCGAGCGTGTTGTCGCTTCCGTCGGTGCGGGCCGCGGCGCCGGGAGCGGCCCTCAACCGGCTGCGCTGGTCCATGGACTGCGGAGTAGAGATCCCTCCGATCCAGCTCCTGCAGGCCGCTGTCGCCGCGAACACGGACTTGGACCCTGCGACCGCGGCCCGGATGGCTGGCGCCATACGGGACGCCCGGTTCCTCCCCGAGGCCCGGATCCAGTTGGCCTATTCGCACTTCATCGCGGGGCACACCGAGGCGGCTGTGGCGTGTCTGGAGTCCGCACAGCCGGTGCCCTCCGGACGGCCCTCTTACCTGGCTGCCCTCCTCGCAGCCCGGCTCGGGTCCGCAACGACGGCCCGGCAACAGCATGCCGACGCCGGGACGCACCACCCGGCCTTTGAACTGCCCATGGAAGCAGGGCTCCTGGAATCGCGGGCCCGGGATTCGCTGTCTGCGGATTTCGCAACGTGCACCGACCTTTCCGGACGAGCCCCGGCGGGACGGCCGTCGGACGTGACAGCCGCCGGGGGACTGACCACAGAGCTTCTGAGCCACTCGTGGGACGGCAAGTTCATGGCAGTGGGAACCGTGCTGCGCGAACTCATCGCCGCGGCAGGCGCCTATCCCGAAATCCGGGTCCCGGCAGTTTCCCTCCTCGCCGAACTCTTGACCGCCCAAGGTCAACTCCGCGCAGGGCTGCGTTTGGACGGCGAGGCATGGGGCGGCGCCCGGACCGCAAGCCTGGAACTTCCCTTGGTCTACGAGGACCTAGTGGTGCGCCACTGCCTGAATCTGATCTGGGCCGGCGACTGGGACCGGCTCGGAAATGTCCTGGACGATTACGCGGCACATGAGCCTGGGCGGCTGCTGTACAGCGGCGGCATGCTGCACCTCATGCGGGGATACTCGCGGTTGCGCCAGGGCAGGATGCGTGAAAGCCTGGCCGAACTTCGGCTGAGTGTGGAAGAACTAACAATCGCCGACCCGTTAGGTCTGTTGCCGTTTGCGCGGGCCGTCGCGGCCTATGCCGCAGGCGCCGTCGGACGCCACCATGAGGCCAGCCAGCATGTGCTCGCCTACCGGCTCTCGGTGTACCGGGAGCCGAAAACCCTTCACCTGCTGGCTGAGGCGTACTGCCGGGCGGCTGAACCCGGAGAAGGGCCCGGAGGGAGCGGCGCCGGGGCTTTGGCGCGGCTGGCGGACGAGGCCCTGCACGAGAGCCTGCGGGGCGTTGAAACCGATATCAGGCGGCTCGCGCTCCGCGGCGGTGACACCTCGGGCGCCGAGGCCCTAGCCCTCAGCAGCGGCGCAGTCGACGGCCCGGAGGCCAGGCTGGTGGAGTCCTATGCGCGGGCGGTGTCGGCGTCTGATGCGTCCGACCTCATTGGCATCAGCGACGACGCGCTCAATGCGGGGCACGGACTCCTTGCCCTTGAGGCCGCCCAGCAGGCCGAGCGGATCCTGGCGGACGACCCGGAGCGGTGGCGGCTTACGGCGGTCCAGCGCCGGGTCCATCACCGCCTGGTGGAGGCCGGAATGTTGTCGCGATTGGAGGTCGTCCGCAGCGATCACGGCGCCCCGTTGACGGCCCGTGAGACCGAAGTCCTGGAACGGGTGTCGGGCGGGGCCACGAACGCCGAGATCGCCACCGCGCTCTGTGTGTCACTTCGGACCGTGGAGGGGCACTTGTCCCGGATCTTCGCCAAGCTCGGCGTGGGGCGGCGGGCGGACCTCCTGGGCTACGGCTCCCTGAACCCCGAGCCCTGAACCTGGCACCTGAACCCTGGTACCTGAAGCCCGGCGCCCTGCCCTCCTGACCGCCGGCCGCGGTGGCGGCCTGCGTACAGCCCGGGTGGCGCGGGGGACCGGCGGGAGTATCCCCAAGTAGTGCCGTCGCAAGTGGGCCGACAGAAGTCGGGTAAACGCTACTCGTGTGCAGAGTCGGTTCGGGCGATTGACTTAAGCCAGTCCCACGAACAACTCACAAAGGTCTCAAAATGAGGAACTTCAGGGCGGTAATCGACCGCGGGTATGTCCTGCAGGGAAGTTTGGTCTTGCAAACCATCTTGCTTGCTGAAGCAGCCACTGCCACCATTAGAGGTGGTCGTGTCGTAACCTCCCTACACCGAACTCCTTCATTGGAATCGTATGGTGCCGTAACTGGCAGCCGTACGCCAAGGTCGGAGCCGGCGGCGTCAGAGCCTTCTGAGACCGAGGCTCTCCCCCCAGCCGCCGCCGGCTCCCTTAACCGGTCTATTCCCGGGTCCGCGCCGATGAGAAGCGCGGACCCGGCATGAGCGCCGTCGACGAGCGCCGCAGGGGGTATCGGGCGCGGCGAAGCCGTTTGACCGGCAGGACCGCGCCGGTGCTGGCCTCGAGCGCCGGTTCGCTCGGCCAGCCGTGGCCCGCCGCCCCGGCCGTGGGCCACGATGTTCCGGCCACCGCAGTTGTCGATTCCGGCAAGTCCTGGGCCAAGCGCTACCGTCGCTGGCTCCGGCTCACGGACGCCGCCATTGTGGCGATCGCTGTCGCAGCCGCATATGCCGTCCAACTCGAAGCAGGCGAGCCCACCCTGACCCAGGGCGGGGCGGGCGGTTCGTACCTGGCCGTGAGCGTTGCCATCCTCCTGGTCTGGGTCTTGGCGCTCGAAGTGCACCGCACCCGCGAAGAGACGGTCCTGGGAATCGGCTCCGAGGAATACAAACGGGTCCTGGACGCGACCCTGGGCGTCTTCGGCGGGATCGCGATCACGGTCATCCTCCTGGGCATCGATGTGGTCCGCGGCCACTTTGCCCTCGCGCTTCCGGCCGGTGCCCTGCTGCTGCTGTTCAATCGCTGGCAATGGCGGGCCTGGCTGAACCGGCAGAGGCTCTTTGGCCACTACCTTTCCAAGGTGATCGTCGTGGGGGAACCCGCGGACGTCGAGTACGTGATCCGGCAGTTCGGCAAAGTGTCCGGGGCCGCCTACGAAGTCGTGGGGGCCGCTTTGCCGGCCGGCTACACCGAAAGCCACCTGCAAATCTCCGCCGAGCGGGTCCCGGTCCTGTGCGACGTCGACTCGGTTGCGGGGAAGGTCGCCGAAACAGGGGCGAACGCCGTCGTGGTGGCCGGGCCGCTCCGGGGCGGCACCCGGTCCATCCGGCAGCTGGGATGGGCCCTGGAGGGCACCCGGGCCGGCCTGGTCCTGGCCTCGAGCCTGACCGACGTCGCCGGGCCCCGGATCCACTGGCGGCCCGTCGAGGGCCTGCCCCTCATGCACGTGGAACTGCCGCGGTTCACCGGCTACAAGCACACGCTCAAGCGCCTCGTTGACATCGTGGCTTCCGCCGCGGCCCTACTGGTCCTCTCACCCCTGCTTTGCGCCCTGGCCTGGATCATCGTCCGCGACAGCAAGGGGCCGGTGTTCTTCCGCCAGGAACGGGTTGGACTCAACGGCGAGCGGTTCAAGATGGTCAAATTCCGCTCCATGGTCACCACCGCGGAACAAGACCTGGCGGCGCTGCTGGACCTCAACGAGGGGGCGGGGTTGCTCTTCAAGCTCAAGCACGATCCCCGGATCACCCCCTGCGGACGCTGGCTCAGGAAGTACTCGCTGGACGAGCTGCCGCAGTTCTGGAACGTCCTGAAGGGCGACATGAGCCTGGTGGGGCCGCGGCCCCAGCTGCCCGGTGAAGTCGCGGGCTACGAGGGCGATGTGAGCCGGCGGCTCCTGATCAAGCCGGGCATCACGGGGCTGTGGCAAATCAACGGCCGGTCCAACTTGGGCTGGGACGAGAGCGTCCGTTGGGACCTCTACTACGTGGAGAACTGGTCGCTGACCGGCGACATCATGATCCTGTGGCGAACGCTCAGAGTCATTCTCCACCCGGTAGGGGCCTACTAAACGCACACAATCGCCGGTACTGGGCCGGCGCCAAACGGGAAGGCAGCAAAAACACGATGGGACTTAGAATTGGATATGCCCCGGGAGCTTTTGATCTCTTCCACATCGGGCATCTGAACATCCTCAAGCACGCCAGGAGCCAATGCGACTACCTGATCGCTGGGGTAGTGGCCGACGAAATCCTCGAAGAGGTCAAGGGCAGGTTGCCGTTGGTCCCCCTCGCCGAGAGGATGGAAATCGTCGGCAGCATCGGCTACGTGGACAAGGTCTTCGCAGAAGTCGTCCCGGACAAGCTTCAGGTCTGGGAAGACCTGCGTTTCAATGTTTTCTTCAAGGGCGCCGACTGGAAGGGCACGCCGCAAGGCGACCGGCTGCAGGCGGCCTTTGGCGCCGTCGGCGTCGAGGTCATCTACTTCCCGTACACCGTCCACACCTCCAGTTCGGCCCTGCGCACGGCCCTGGAACTAATCAACCAGTCCGCCTCGCCGTCGCACCTCAGGCAAGGAGCCAGGCTGTGAGCGGCCTGCACGTCGCCATGGTGGGGACGCGTGGCGTCCCGGCCCGCTACGGCGGCTTTGAAACCGCGATCGAGGAAATCGGCCAGCGCCTGGTGCAACGCGGCCACCGCATCACCGTCTACTGCCGCGACGCCGGGGACGGCACGGACAAGCTCTCCGAGCACCTGGGCATGGAACTGGTCCACCTCCCGGCGATGCGCAAACGGTCCCTGGAGACGCTGAGCCATACCGGTCTCTCGGTCGCCCACCTGCTCCGACACCGGCCGGACGCGGCAATCCTCTTCAACGCCGCCAACGCGCCATACCTGCCGGCCTTCCGGGCGGCGGGCATTCCGGTGGCCACCCACGTCGACGGGCTGGAGTGGAAACGCGCCAAGTGGGGCAAAGGCGGCCAGAACTACTACCGGGGCGTGGAACGGCTCGCCGTCAAGCTCTCGGACGCGCTGATCGCCGATGCCGTCGGGATCCAGGCCTACTACCGGCAAAAATTCGACGCCGACACTGTCTACCTCGCGTACGGCGCACCGCTGCTGGCCGAAGGCAACGCGGACAAGCTCGGGCAGCTGGACCTCGCGCCGCAGGGCTACCACCTGGTGGTGGCCCGCTTCGAGCCGGAGAACCACGTCCACATGATTGTGGACGGGTTCGTCCGGAGCGGGTCGCGGCTGCCGCTAATCGTCGTGGGTTCGGCCCCGTACTCGAACCGCTACACAAACGCCGTCCACGCCCTCGCCGACGCCCGGGTCCGCTTCGTCGGCGGGATCTGGGACCAGGATCTGCTCGACCAGCTGTACGCCAACGCACTCGTGTACTGGCACGGCCACTCGGTTGGCGGAACAAACCCCTCGCTCCTGCGGGCCATCGGCTCCGGAACGGCGACCAACGCGTTCGACGTCAGCTTCAACCGTGAAGTCTTGGAACACTCCGGCCGGTATTTTTCGGACCCGCAGGATGTCGCCGGCCTAGTCGCGGACGCCGAGGGTCCCGACTCCAATGTGGCCGCGCGGGGAGAGCAAGCCCGGCTGATCGCGCACCGCTACAACTGGGACCTCGTTACCGACGGCTATGAGGAGCTCTGCCACGACCTCGCCCGCCTGCGCGTGCCTTCGGCCCGCGGCGCCTACCGGCGGCCGTCGGCCTTGCCCCCGGCCTCGGCCCAGCAGAGCCTGGGAGCCGGACAATGACCGCCGTCGATCCGCACGGCGAACGTGCCGCCGCAGGCTATTGGGACACCGTGAGGGCCCTGGCAGCAGGCCAGAAAGCCGCCGCGCGCAGCGCACCGGCGTATTCGCGCTACATCAACCGCCGGCTGGGACGGCTCCTGGCTGCGGCCGCTATGCGGGCAGGGCTGAGCCCGAACGCGGTGACCGCCGTCAGTGCGGCGTTTACCTTCGCCGGGATCGCGCTGCTGATAATCTTCCCGCCCTCCGGTGCGCTGGGCATCGCGGTGGCGCTGTGCCTTGTGGCAGGCTACGCCTGTGATTCGGCCGACGGCCAGGTGGCCAGGATGTGGGGCGGCGGTTCGCCCGCGGGGGAGTGGCTGGACCACATGGTCGACGCCGTCAAGACCTCCACGATGCCGCTGGGGCTCGCCGTCGGACTCTACCGCTTTGGCGCCGTGGACCGGTGGTGGCTCCTGGTACCCCTGGGCGCGGCGATCGTGTCCGCGGTCCTGTTCTTCGGCATGATCCTGACCGAACAACTCCGGCGCCAGAGCGGACGGGTATCCGTGGCGGACCCCGGCGGCCGGTCCTGGATCCGTTCGCTGCTGGTGGTCCCGATGGACTACGGCGTCCTCTGCCTGTCCTTCCTCAGCTACGGCGTTCTGCCGGTGTTCCTCACCGTCTACACGCTGATCTTCGCTGCCACTGCCGGGTTCCTGGTCTTGGCGTCAGTGAAGTGGTTCCGTGAACTCTCGGCCTCCCAGCCGCTAACCCGTCCGGCCGAACAGCCCGTCACGCAGGGAGGCCCGCGATGACCATGCAGCCCAACACCCCCGCGGACAAGCGCCGGAAGCCCAGTCACCGCACCCGCCTGGTGGCGACGTCGCTCGGAGTCTCCGCGCTCCTGGCTGTTGGCGGCGTCGCATGGGCTTCGGGGCTTAACCACACCGCCGGGAACGCTCAGGAAGCCCAGCCGGACAGCACGGCCGGCGCCTCCGCCCAGCCTGGCACCCCCAGCCCTGACCCGGCCAGCCCCAATGCCGCCCAGACGGGCTCCGGGACGCCGGACCCGGGTGCCAGCTCCGCAACGCTGGACCCGGCCGCCACCGGCGCACGGTCGGCGGCGAAACCGTCCGGGCTGCCGGAGGTCAACCCGGCCCCCGTTGACCGCAAGGGCAAGTCCGACCAGGAGCTCGCGGCGATCGCGCAGCCCACCGCCGCCCCGGTGGAGCTGACTGCCAAGAAGGCCGTCAAAGGTGGCGTGTCGGCGACCATCACGGACATGACGGCGGTCCAGGGCGTGGCAACCGGCATCGGTGAAGTGGCCGGACCCGCTGTGCGGTTCAAGGTCAGCGTGGTCAACACTACCGCGGCGCCGCTCGGGCTTGATCGGGCGCTCGTGGACGTCAGCTACGGCAAGGACGATGCCCCGGCGAGCCAGCTCAGCGGGCCGGACCCGGTGGCCTTCCCGGCCAGCGTCGCGCCCGGTGCCACCGGCGTCGGGGTGTTCATCTTCGCCGTGCCGCTCGACGCACGGGACACCGTGAAGATCCACTTCAACCTGGAAGCCGAGACGCCCATTGCGACGTTCGCCGGCCGTGCCCCGGCCGGGAACAAACCATGACGCCGGCATCGGGCCGGCGCCCGGTCTCCGCTCCCCGCCGCGCGGTCCGGCGGGCGCGCAAGCTGGGCAAACGGCTGCGGGCCACCTGTGCTGTGGCGTACCTGCGGGTCCGCAACCTGGCGGCCCGCGGGCCCGTCACCGGATCCGCCGGCGTCGTGGTGTCCCTGACCACCCACGGCGACCGGATCGGCACGGTGTCGATCGGGATCGAATCGATAGCCCGCGGCACGTTGCGGCCGCAACGGCTCGTGCTGTGGCTTGATACGCCCGACGACGTCGCGGCGTGCCCGGCGTCGCTGCGGCGCCTCGAACGCCGCGGCCTGGAAATCAGGGCCGCATCCGATGACGGCCCGTCCACCTACGGACAGCGGAACTACGGACCGCACACCAAGTACTACCCCTACGTCATGTCCACGCCACGGCACACCGTGCCGCTCGTGACGGCCGACGACGACATTGTCTACCCGCCCAAATGGCTGGCTCTGCTGGTGGACGCCGGCGAGCGCCACCCCGGCGCCGTGAGCGCGCACTGGGTCAGCATCATGGGGGTCGAGGAAGACCAGGTGGCCGGCTACGCGAGCTGGGCGAGAGCCCGTGACAGCGCCGTACGGCCGGCGAACTTCGCCACCGGTGTATCCGGCGTCATCTACCCTCCGGCGATGCTCGAGGAGCTGCGGCTGCGCGGGGAAGGCTTCCTGGACTCGTGCCCGCGGGCGGATGATATCTGGCTGAAGTGGGTGGCCCTGCGCGCCGGTATTCCGGTGCGCCAGATCGGACCGGTGCCCCGGCACTTCCCGATCATCCCTGGCAGCCAAGCCCAGAGCCTCATGAGTACGAACGTGGGAGATAACCAAAACGATCACTGCATTCGAGGCCTCTTTTCGGCCGAGGATGTGGCCTTGCTGGGTGCCAGCGCGGCCAGTCATCAACTGAACTAAGGGGACAAAAATGCTCAGGAACGCAACGCTGGGGAGCGCTCGGGGGAGAGGGCCGCGGCCGCCCGCCGGCCGGGCACCGACGACGGCACCGGCTACAACTATGCCCGCCCACACCACTGCCTGCACCACTGTACTGAAGGGCGCGCGAAAGCTGCTGGCGCTGCTGCTGGCCGCCGCCGTCGCACTGTCCCTGGGGCTGGTCGGCAGCCAGCCCGCCGCGGCGGATACCGCCCCCGCGGATCCCGCCAGCCCGGCCACCCCGGTGACCGTCTCCGCCGACGGCCTGCCCACGGCCCAGATCAACGGCGTCGCCTGGGCTCAGGCGATCATCGGCAACACGGTGTTCGTCGGCGGCAATTTCACCGAGGCACGGCCGGCCGGCGCCACCGCAGGCACCGGAACCGTCACCCGGAACAACATCCTGGCCTACAACCTCACCACCGGTGAACTGCTGGCCACCTTCACGCCGAGCTTCAACGGCGAGGTGACGGCGCTGGCAGCGTCCCCCGACGGATCCCGCCTGTACGTCGGCGGCGCGTTTACCAGCTACAACGGCTCCACCGTGTGGCGGGCCGTAGCCTTGAACCCCACCACCGGGGCCCTCATCACCAGCTTCCTGCCCCGCATGTCCGCGTCGGTCCGCTCGATCGTGGCAACTTCCACCACAGTGTACCTCGGCGGCCTGTTCAACGCCGTCGGCTCCGTCACCCGTGACAAGCTCGCCGCGGTGAGCGCCTCCAACGCCGCGCTCCTGCCCTGGAACCCGGTCGCCCTGGGCGGCCGGGTCAACGCCCTGGCGCTGTCCCCGGACGGCGCCAGCATGGTGGTGGGCGGTGCCTTCACGTCCATCAACGGCTCCAGCAACCCCGGCTACGGCGTGGCCAAGGTGGACACGTCCCTTGGCGCCCTGCAGCCCTTCCAGATGAACAGCATCGCCCGCAACGGCGGCACCACCGGCGCCATCACCACGCTTGCCACCGACGGCGTCAACGTCTACGGCGCCGGCTACACCTTTGGCCGCAGCAGCACGCTGGAGGGAATGTTCTCCGTCAAATGGGCGGACGACTCCACCACCTGGCTCGAGGACTGCCACGGCGACACGTATTCGATCCAGCCCCTGGGGGATGCGATCTACCTCGCCGGCCACGCGCACTTCTGCGGTAACATCGGAGCCTTCCCGCAGGCCGAACCCTGGCAGTTCAACCGCGGCATCGCCTTCAGCAAGGCGGCCACGGGCACGGTGACCGCCGAAAATCACGGCTACACTAACTTCGCCGGGACCCCGGCCCCGTCGCTGCTGAACTGGTTCCCGATCCTGGACGCCGGCACCTTCACGGGCCAGGACCAGGGCGCTTGGACGGTGGCCGGCAACGCCGACTACATCGTGATGGCCGGCGAATTCACCACCATCAACAACCAGCCCCAGCAGGGACTGACCCGGTTCCCGCGCACCGGCCTCTCGCCGAACCTGCGCGGGCCACGGCTGAGCGGCGTGAACTTCAACCCGACACTCTCCAGCCCGGCCGCCGGTACGGTGCGGGTCCGTTGGCAGGCCAACTGGGACCAGGACAACGAGAACCTCACCTATGAGGTGCGCCGCAACGGCGCCGTCATCTCCACCGTCAGCCAGGCCTCCACCTTCTGGAGGCGGACCGGCCTGACGTTCCTGGACACCGGCCTGACCGCCGGGCAGAGCTACGGTTACCGCATCTTCGCCCGGGATGCCTTCGGCAACGAGGCCCGCAGCGAGACCGTCACCATCACGGTTCCGGGCTCGGTCACAGCACCGGGGAGCTACGCACAGCAGGTGCTGGCCGACAAGCCCGGCAACTACTGGCGCCTCGGCGAAACCGGCGGGGCCACCGGCGTGGACCTCGCGGGCAAGGACGACCTGATCATCCGGCCCGGCGTCAGCTTCGGTGCCGCCGGCGCGGTCACGGGAGACTCGGACACCGCCGCCACCTTCAACGCGACCACCGATTCCGTGGCCAGCAGCCCGACGCTCTCTATCAGGCCGCAGGTGTTCAGCACCGAGGCCTGGTTCCGGACCGGCACCAAGCAGGGTGGCGAGATCATCGGCTACGGCAATTCGCAGACGGGCGTGTCGGCGGACTTCGACCGCAATGTGTACATGGACAACACCGGGCGGCTTTTCTTCGGAGTCCGCCCGACCGGCGGCAGCGGAACCGGTGCCCGGTTCACCGTCAACACCACCAAAACGTTCAACGACAACCAGTGGCACCACGTTGTGGCTACCCTTGGTCCTAACGGGATGCAACTGTTCCTCGACGGCGTCCTGGCGGCCAATCGCACCGACACCACATCCGCGTGGCCGATCGACGGTTTCTGGCGCATCGGCGGCGACAACCTGACCAGCTGGCCCAGCCGACCTACGAGCCGCTACCTGAACGGCCAGATTGACGACGTCGCCATCTACCCATCGGTCCTCCCGCTGTCCCGGGTGCAGGCGCACTTCGTGGCCTCGGGCCGCACCGTCAACGCCCCTCCCGCGCCTCCGGTTGCCGCGTTCACGTCAACGGCCGGGGGACTCACGGCATCGGTGGACGGTATCACGTCCTCCGACGCCAACGGACCCATCGCCGCTTACGCCTGGGACTTCGGCGACGGCGGCACCGGCACCGGCGTCACGGCGCAGCACACGTATGCGGCAGGCGGCACCTACACAGTCCGGCTGACGGTGACGGACAACACCGGAAACACCGCAGACGTCGTCCATTCCGTGACCGTGGTGGCCCCGCCGGCAAACGTGGCACCGACGGCGGCGTTCACCCCGGCCGCCAGCAACCTTGCCGTGTCCTTCAGCGGCTCCGGGTCCTCGGATTCGGACGGGACCATCGCCGGCTACGCCTGGGACTTCGGTGACGCAAGCACCGGGACCGGGCCGACGGCGTCGCACACGTACGCCACCGGCGGGAGCTACACCGTGACCCTGACGGTGACCGACGACGACGGCGCCACCGGCACCGTGAGCCAAGCGGTCACCGTCACGGCCCCGGCGTCCGACACTGTGGTCGCCGCGGATACTTTCGGGCGCACCGTCACAGGAGGGTTCGGGACGGCGGAAACCGGGGGAGCCTGGACGCTATCGGGAGGCAACACCAACTTCGCCGTGAACAACGGTTCCGGTGCCGTGACCCTTGGGGCCGCCGGAGCCAGCCGGAGCGGGTTCCTGAACGCGGTGTCCACCGCAGCCTTCGACGGAACTGTCATGGTCTCCGCGGACAAGATCGCCGACGGCGGCGGCATGTTCGCCTCGCTGCTGGGCCGGCGGGCGAACAACAACGACTACCGGGCCAAGATCAAGGTCGGAAGCAACGGCGCCGTGTCCCTGTACCTCACGCGTGTCATCAACAACGCCGAGACGACGATTGCCGGGCCGCTGGCCATTGCCGGTTTGACCATGGCCGCCAACGATCCCGTGATCATCCGGCTCAGCCTGACCGGCACGGCACCGACGGCGCTCAGCGCGAAGGTCTGGCGGGCATCAGCAGCCGAACCGGCAGCGTGGCAGCTGAACGCGAGCGACTCGACGGCAGGTCTCCAAGTGGCCGGTGGCGCAGGACTGGTCGGCTACCTCTCGGGATCGTCCACAAACTTCCCGGTGGTGTTGCGCTTTGACACCTTCGCCGTGAAGATTCCGTAGGCCTAGGGACCTGGGGGAGGCCATGACGATGCTGAAGACGCTGCAGGGACGGGCGCAGGGCCCCGGCCCGGCTCCGCGACGGCCGCTGCAAAAGGTCGTGGCGGCCCTCGTGGCTTCGGCACTCGCACTCTCCCTGGGGCTGGCGGCCGTGGCCCCGGCGGCGGCGGGGAGCGCCCCGCCGGAGCCGGCCGAACCCGCCAACCCGGCCACGGTGACGGCGGATGGGCTCCCGACTGTCCAGATCGACGGCGTCGTCTGGCAGCACGTGGTGGTCGGCAACACCGTCTACGTGGCCGGGAGCTCCGGCACCGCCCGGCCGGCGGGCTCGTCGGCAGGGACCAACACCGTTGTCCGCCGCAATATCCTGGCCTACAACCTCACCACCGGAGAGCTGCTTCCGTTTGCCCCCGCGTTGAACGCGCAGGCGTCCAGCATCGCCGCATCGCCGGACGGCTCGCGGATCTACGTCGGCGGTGACTTCACCACTGTCAACGGGTTGCTTCGGGCTGGGGCGCGGCGGACACCGGAGGGGCCTGGACGGTCGCTGGCGGTGCGGGCAACTATCCCGTGGGCTCGGGGGTGGGTGCCATGACGCTGGGAGCGGCAGGCGTCCAGCGCCTGGCCTATCTGTCCGGGGTCACAGCCCAGGCCACAGATGTCAGGGTCAAGGCCTCGACGGACAAGGTCGCCAGCGGCGGCGGCATGTTCCTCGGCATCATCGGGCGGCAGGCGGGCCCGGACGAGTACCGGGCCAAACTCAAGATCTCCTCGTCCGGGAGCGCGAGCCTGTACCTGACAAAGCTGGTGGGCGGCACGGAAACCACCCTGCAGATCATCACGGTTCCCGGCCTGACGGTGGCCGCCGGGGACCAGCTCCGGCTGCGGATGACCGTGACCGGCGCCGCGCCGGCTGCTCTCCAGGAGAAGGTCTGGCGGGACGGGGCCACCGAACCGGCAACTTGGCTTCTGACCGCCGGCGATGGCTCAGCCTCCCTCAAGGCACTGGGTCGGTCGGGCTGATGTCGTTTCTGTGGAGCACAGTGGGCAACGCGCCGCTGCAGGCCAAGTTTGACGATTTCGATGTGCGGCTTAACTGAGGACTTAATCGCGGGGCGGCCCGGGCTGAGGAGGGATACCCGTAATCGAAGATGAAGGGATCATGCCATGACATGGCGAACAGAAGCCGAGACCGGAACCGGATCAACAACCACAGCGGAGCCCGGCGCCGGCGGCCCGGGCGCCCTAGGGCGTTCCCGCTCCTCCACACGTCGGCCCGTCCGCCGCGCCGCTGCCCTGGCTGGTGCCGTGGCCGCTGCGCTGGCCCTCTTCGTCGCCTCGGTGCTCGTGTGGGCGCCCGTCGGCGTCACCGATTCCGCTCCGCTTGACCCGAACGACCCGAGGACCCCCGTGACGGTCACGGCGGACAGCCTCCCCACCGCCCAGCACGACGGCGTGGCGTGGCAATCGGCCGTGATCGGCAACACTGTCTATGTGGTCGGCAAGTTCAGCAACGCCCGCCCCTCCGGAGCCGCCCCAGGCACGCAGTTGAGCGCCCGGGCCAACATCCTGGCCTTTGACATCACCACGGGACGGCTCATCACCGGCTTCGCGCCCGTCCTGAATGCCCAGGCGCTCGCCGTCGCGCCGTCGCCGGACGGATCCCGGCTGTATATCGGCGGGGATTTCACGTCCGTCAACGGCGTGCAGCGCTTGCGGGCCGCCGCCCTGGACCCCGTGACAGGAGCCCTGATCGGTTCGTTTGCGCCGAGGATGAACGCCACAGTCCGGGCCATCACGGCATCGGGCGGGGCCGTGTGGATGGGAGGCACCTTCACGGGCGTCGGAACCGCGTCCCGCTCCCGGCTCGCGGCCGTCAGCGCCGCGGACGGTGCGCTGTTGCCGTGGGCGCCGGTGGCCGCGAGCGGCAGGGTCAACGCCCTGGCCCTCTCTCCCGAGGGATCCCGCGTGGTGGTCGGCGGCGCGTTCACCACCCTGAACAGCTCGAACCGACCGGGGTACGGACTCGGCATGGTGGACGCGCTCAACGGCGCCAACCTGCCCCTGCAGGCCAACGACGTGGTCCGCGACGCCGGAACGGATTCGGCAGTGTTGTCGCTGTCCACAGACGGCACAGCCTTCTACGGCACCGGCTACATTTTCGGCACGGGCGGCAACCTGGAGGGAGCTTTCGCGGCCAACTGGTCCGACGGACGGATCAAGTGGGTGGAGGACTGCCACGGCGATTCCTATGGTGCCTTCGCCACTGACACCGCGGTGTATGTCGCCGGGCACCCGCACTACTGCGGCAACCTGGGCGGCTTCCCTGAGGTCACCCCGCGGGTCTGGCACCGTGCGGTCGCCTTCGGCAAGGGCGCCACGGGGACCCTGGTGCGGGATCCGCTCGGCTACCCGTCCTTCACCGGGCAGCCCGCGCCGTCGCTGTTGAACTGGTTCCCGGACATGGACACCGGAACTGCCAGCGGCCAAAGCCAGGGCCCCTGGGCCGTGACCGGCAACGACACGTATGTAGCGATGGTGGGGGAGTTCCGCAACGTCAACCAGCAGCCGCAACAGGGCCTGGCCCGGTTTGCGCGCAGGGATGCGGCGCCGAACCTGCAGGGCCCTCGCGTTACCGGCGCCGCCTTTGTACCGACCCTGTCCAGCCCCGGCGCCAGGCAGGTCCGGGTGCAGTGGCAGGCCAATTGGGACCGCGACAACTCGAACCTGAGTTACTCCGTTTTGCGCGACGGAAACCCCGTCCCTGTGCACACCGTCACCGCGCAGTCCACGTTCTGGCAGCGCCCGGCCCTGGTGTTCGACGACGCCGGACTGACGGCCGGTGCGCACAGCTACAGGATCGCCGTGCGGGATCCGCTGGGCAACACCGTCACTGGAGACAGCCGCAGCATCACCATCGCGGGCTCCACCGGCACGCCGCCGACGGCCGCCTTCACAATCGGCACCACCGGGCTGACGGTGAGCGTCGACGCCTCCGCGTCCTCGGACCTCGACGGCACTATTACGGGCTACTCGTGGGCCTTCGGCGACGGTGGCACCGGCACCGGCGTCACGGCGTCGCACAGCTACGCGGCCGCCGGCACCTACACCGTGACACTGAGCGTGACGGACAACAGCGGGGCCACCGGCACCACCAACCACGATGTGACGGTCAGCTCCGGCGGGGTCCTGGCGCAGGATGCCTTTGGCCGGACGCTGGCCTCAGGCTGGGGAACAGCGGACACCGGCGGAGCATGGTCGCTGAACGGCTCGGCGTCGTTCTTCTCGGTCGGCGGAGGGCAAGGAACCATGAACCTGGCCGCAGGCCGGGGCCCCTCAGCATTCCTGCCGTCGGTCCTGACTGCCGCCAGCAACTCGCTCGTGACGGTGTCGCTGGACAAGATCGGCAACGGCGGAGGCTCCTACCTCGGTGTGGTCGGACGGCGTGTGGGCACGGCCGAATACCGCGGCAAGATCAAGGTGGCGGCCAACGGAGCCACCACCCTCCAGCTGACCCGGCTCGCCGGCGGCGCGGAGACCATGCTCGGGCAATTCATTCCCGGAATCACGCTCGCGGCCGGACAGGAGCTGCAGCTGAGGGTCGAAGTCGCCGGAGCCTCGCCCACCACGCTCCGGGCGAAAACCTGGCGAACGGGAACAGCGGAGCCGGAACCGTGGAGTGTTACGGCCGCCGACTCTGCTGCGGGCCTGCAGGGCGAGGGAGCCGTGGGGCTGCTGTCCTACCTCTCCAGTTCCGCGACCAACGCGCCGGTGCTGGCAGGGTTCGACAACCTCGATGTGCGGCCCATCTGACGGGGCGGTTGGGACGCAAAAGCAGAAATGCCGGGAACAGGCAGCCGCAACCGGGCAAGTCACTGAAAGTTACTCATAGAAAGACGATGCTGAGCTATGGAGGACCCTGATGTCCTGGAAGTCTGGGGGCGCGACTGCGCTTCATCCCCATGGAATATCGCCCCGGAACGGTCCCCGTTTCCGTCGATGGCGGCCCGGTTTGCCGCCCGCTGCCCGGGCCTGGAGGGCCGGGGCCAGTGCTGCGCTGGTCACAGCCCTGGCCCTTGCGGCCGTCCCGGGCGCCACCGCGGACTCAGCGCCGGCCGACCCGAGCCTGCCGTCGAGCCCTGTTACGGTGACGGCGGATTCGCTGCCGACGGTCCAGGTTGACGGGGTGGTGTGGCAGCAGGCTGTCATCGGAGACCGGGTGTTCGCGGTGGGGAAATTCAATACTGCCCGTCCCGCCGGCGCCCCGGCCGGAACCCAAACGACGCCCCGGAAAAACATCCTGGCGTTCAGCCTGAGCACGGGTAAGCTCATCACCGGTTTTACGGCGTCCCTCAACGCCCAGGCCCTGGCGGTGACGGCTTCCCCGGACCACAAACGGCTCTATGTGGGCGGCGACTTCACCCAGGCCAACGGCCAGGCAGTGCGGAAGGTTGTGGCCCTCGACCCGGGGACCGGGGCCGTCATTCCCGGCTGGGCGCCGCCGATGTCGGGGTCGGTCCGGGCGATCGCGGCCACGCCGGACACGGTCTTTGTGGGCGGCACGTTCACCGCAGTGGGCTCCGCCGCGAGATCGAGGTTGGCGGCGGTCCGCGCTTCCGACGGCAGCCTGCTGGCATGGAAGCCCGCGGCCGGAGGCGGACAGGTCAACGCCCTGGCCCTCGCCCCTGACCGCAGCAAGGTGGTGGTCGGCGGGTCCTTCACTACGCTCAACGGCAGCAGTGAGCCGGGCTTTGGCCTGGGCGCCGTGGATGCAATCGGCGGAAAGAACCTGCCCACGCCGGCCAACAATGTCGTGCGCAACGCCGGCACGTACGCGGCCATCACCTCGCTCTCGAGCGACGGGACAAGCTGGTACGGGACGGCATTTATCCTGGTTGACAGCGGAGGCACCGGGAACCTTGAGGGATCCTTTGCCGCGAACTGGTCCAACCTCGCCATCAAGTGGATCGATGACTGCCGTGGCGACTCTTACAGCACCTTTGCCAGCAGCACGGCTGTCTACAAGGCGGGGCACTCGCATGACTGCGGGAAGATCGATGGCTTCCCGGAATCCGATCCCCGGTCCTGGCACCGGGCGCTCGCCTACAGCAAGGCGGCGACCGGGACCCTGACCCGGCCCAGTGCCCGGTTTCCGAGCTTCGTCGGCCAGCCCATGCCGACGCTGCTGGTGTGGTTCCCGGACATGGACACCGGGACGGCCACGGGCCAGAACCAGGGCCCGTGGACCGTTGCCGGAAACGATCAGTACGTGGTGATGGGCGGCGAATTCCTTAGCGTCAACCTGCGCGGGCAGCAGGGGCTGGCACGCTTTGCCGTCAGCAGCATCGCCCCGAACAAGGAAGGCCCCAGGTCCGCGGCCGCGTCCACGAATCCGGTGCTGTCATCGACGTCGCCCGGCACGATCAACATCAGCTGGCAGGCGAACTGGGACCGTGACACCTCAAGGCTTACCTACAAGCTGTACCGGGACGGGACCGTCATCAATACCCGGACGGTCTCGTCCCGGTTCTGGTATCGGCCCACGATGACGCAACTCGACTCGGTGCCGCCCGGCACCACCCATGAATACAAGGTGGTGGCCGCCGATTCGTTCGGCAATGCCAGTACGTCCCTGGCGGTGAGCCTGAAGGCCAAATGACGCACACGTTGGGCGCAGGACGGGCCGGATCCATTCTGGACCCGGCCCGTCCTGCGCCCCGGCAGATGGCTGTTAGTAGTTGTAGCGGATGCCGCCGGTCTTGCCTTCCACCAGCAGCCCCTGGGTGTCGGCCCAGTGGTTGCTGGTGGTCAGGCCCGCCACGGTGCTTGCGGCGCGGCTGACAACCCGGACGGGGTACTTCGAGCCACTGCCGAAATCGAACTGGTTGCGGCCGAGCTTGTTGTTCGAGAGCGTGACCGTGATGTTCGAGTATTTGCCGTTGTCGATGTTGATGGAGGACTGGCCGTCATCCACCCAGTTCATGTCGACCACGACGTTGGCGAGCTTGGCAACGTTCTGTTGCAGCATGATGCCCGTGCCCGCGTGCGTGCCGCGCGGGCTCGGCGCGCTGCCGGCGCCGGGAGTGGAGTTGGCCACGACGTTGTTGCCGGCGATGCGGATGTTCTGGCCGCCCTGGACCTGGATGCCGTCGTTGTGCGTGCCGTCGCTGTGGGCGGGATCGTAGGACCAGTAGGTCAGCCCGTGGATGTAGTTGGCTTCGGCCGTCACGTTCGCAGTCACGGGACCACCCGGGCGGTTGAAGATGCCCAGACCGTCGTTGGTGCCCTGGATGTGGTTCCGCCGCGCGGTGTAGTCGTGGCCGACGATGCCGTCGCGGTAGTAGGACGGCTTGTCCGGGACAATCGTGCTGTCCTGGACCACAAGGTTGACAACGGCGGCGCTGTTGGCGTCGACGACGCCGGTGTTGGCCTTCGGGATCGCCTTGCCGCCGTGCAGCCGGCTGTTCTTGATAACTACGTTCTTGGCCCGGACCTTGATGTCGCCGTAAATGTCCAGGCCGTTCAGGACCGTGCCATCCGTGGTGATGATGAGGTCCGCGCCCGAGGTGTTGTAGGGCTTCAGCACCGTTCCGGCGGGGACGCCGGTGGTCGACGCACTCGGTTTGTAGGACCCAACCGTCAGCGCTGCGGGCGCCATTGCTGGCGCAGCCTGGACAGCCGGTGCCGCGGACAGGGCGAGGGCAGTGATTGTCACTGCCGCAGCGCCCGCGGCATACGTTGCGCGGGCGTTCTTGCGCTGGACTTTCTTCGTGCCAATGGCCATAGTGTCAAACCTCTTTTGTCTTGCTCTCCGGGCACGGGGAATCGCAGGGACATAGCGGAACTGGCGGGAGGCCCGCTCGGGCCTGTCTGCCGGCGGCGTGGAGACCGCGCCGGTATGGTGCTTGGTGCTGCGTCAGCGCCAATTGTGTTCTTGAGGCCTAGGTGACTAGGCCCGGGCGAGGCACGGGCGGACCCGTCGCGCTCGCGGCTGACTTCCCGGGAGGTGTTCCCCGACCCCGGCTTCTGTGCAGACACGCTAGTCGAGGTCCCCGCGATGTTGCAAATTGGTATCACCGACCCCCGCGACATTCCAACTTGATCACGCCCGGGCGCGTCGCTTGCGACACGCCACAAAAATCCCCGTGAATCCGGCCTTCCGGACCAGTGTCCCCGGAGACAGTGAAACGGCCGTGAAATTATTTTCTGCGGTACTCGCTGTAGACATAGCCGAAGGCTCCGGACGCCATGCCCAGGCCCCGGGCGGCGGTCCGCATTCCCCGCGCCTGCTGCTGCACCGAGCCGCTGATGAGGCCCGCCGCCAGGCGCGCGGTTCCGCCGGCCAGCCGGACTGAGCCGGAACCGAGGGACACGCCTCTGGCGCGCAGCCGGGCGGTCGGGCCTGCGGCAAGTTCCAAGCCGACACGGGCCGCGGAGTTGCCGCTGCGAAGGGCGCGGCGCAAAACCCAGCTGCGGGTGAGCCGTGAGGACGGAACGCGGTCCACCACCATGGCCTCGTCGCACCACAGCATGGATCCGCCGCGCTGGACCAGTTGCCGGGTGAAGAGCGTGTCCGAGCCGCCGCTGAGGCCGAAGCGTTCATCAAACCCGAGCCGCAGCGCCCGGACCTGCTGCAGGTCCAGGAGCAGGTTGTTGGTCGCAGCCACGTCCAGCCGGGTTCCGGTGGCGAGCCTGCGGCGGTTGAAGAACCCTCCGGCTTCGATCCAGGGCTCCGGCTCGTATTCGTATTCGCTGATAACCGGACCAACAACGGCGGCGGCGCCGCTGGAGCGCTGCAGGTCCACGAGCTGCTCCAGCCACCGCTCCGACGGTACTTCGTCGTCGTCGATGAAGACCAGCAGCGCACTCGACGCCGCCTCGCGCAGGGCTCGGTTCCGCGCCGCCGCGATGCCGGGCTTCGGCTCGTGGACGTACCGGACCAGCCCCGGCCGGAGCGTGCCGGCGAGCCCTTCCACGATGGGGCGGGCGCTCGCCTCGGGGTCGTTGTCTATCACCAGCACTGTAGTCGGGAGGTCCGTGGGCAGGTCCGTCCGCGGAGCCCCGGACCCGACTCGATATTCCTTCCCGGGACTTCCCTGCCCGGGTCCGGCCTGGGCCGCCAGCCGGGGCAGCGCCAGGGCGATGTCCTCCGGCCGGCGGTAGGTCAGCACCGCAATGACGAGGCCGCCCGCCGGGATCCCGACGGCGGGTTCGCCGCCGGAGGGGCGGACGCTGGGATGAGTGATGTCAGTCATTCTGACCTCTCGTTGTCGTGGGGACTTGCCGTGGGGCAGGCCGTCCAATGAGTGCCCGCGCCTGCTCGACATAGCCGGAGAGCATGCGCCGGTGGAAAACCCGCAGCGCGGCGAGGGCGAGGGCTGCATAGAGCGCCAACCCGCCGAACAGGTGCCACGGGCCGTGCACGGAGGCCAGGGACAACGCCCAGTATCCGGCCGCCCCCCATGCAGCGGCGTGGACTGCCGGGAAGATGGCCGCCAGCTGCGTCATCGCCGTCACGCCCGTCAACCGGGACTGGATGCGCAGGATCACGGGGGTGAGCACGAAGCCGGCAGCGGAGTATCCGACGGCGACACCCAGGACACCGAACTGGAGGCCGACCACGATACCGCCCACCTGCACGACGGCGGCCAGGATCTCGTACCTGACTATCACCCCGCTCTGCCCCAGGCCCTTCATCAGGGAGGGGGTGACATAGAAGACGGTTTCGCGTGCGCCCCCGATGGCGAGCACGCTGACGAGCCCGGCTGCGGGCAGCCACTCGGGGCCCAGGACCAGGCCCACAAGCTCGGGTGCGGCGCAGGCCACGAAGACCATCAGCGGGACCGCGGAGATCGCCAGCAGCCGGGTCGCGGACACAAGGCTGGCGGCCACCTTCTCCGGGCTGCCGGCCGCGCGGGAAAATGCCGGAAACATGACCCGGTTGACGGTCTGGCCAATCAACTGGACCGGGATGACGAGGATGCGGTAGGCCATCCCGTACAGGGAGAGGGCGGCGACGCCGAGCACCCGGCCCACCAGGATGTTGTCCAGGTTCCGCGAGAAGTAGGCCAGGCAGTCGGTGGCAAAGATGCTGAAGCTGAACCGGAACAGGGGCGCCACGGTCCGGAAGGCAAAATTGGGGACAGGGCCCGGGCCGGCTGCCAGCAACAACGAGCTGCAGACGAGGTCGGTGGCGACCACCTGATACACCATGGACCACGGGCCGGCACCGGCAAGCGCCGCGCCGATCCCGGCCGCGCTGCCCGCGGCGGCCGCCGCAATGTCCGCCGCGCCGACCTTGTGGAGTGCCAGGTTCCGGGACAGCATGGCCCGCGGCGCGATGGCCAGGGCTTTGACCGGGATAGCCAGAGCCAGCAGCCGCAGGATCGGCTCAAGCTCGGCTACGCCGAAGAACTGGGCGATCCAGGGAGCGGCGAACCATGTCGCCACGGCGAGCAGGACCGCCACGAGGATGTTCAGCGTGGCGGTGGCGCCAGCCATGCGGCGCGTAACGTCCGGCCGCTGGACGAGCGCCGCGGAGAGGCCCTGGTCCAGCAGCAGAGCCACCAGGCTGATGTACACGGTGGCGGCCGCGATGACTCCGTAGCTCTGCGGCCCCAGGATCCGGGCCAGAACCACGGCGCAAAGCATCTGGAATCCCTGCCGGGCCAGCACTGCGCCGAAGCTCCACCGGACGCCTCGAGCCGTTTGGGGACGCTCGGCCGGTACTGTGGCTGCATCGGGGGCAGGGCTGCCGGTCACAGCAGTCTGCCCGCAGCCTGCGCCAGATACCCGGTCATGAGGGTCCCGTAGCGTTCAGGACTGTGCCTGCTGCCCGCTTCGGCGGCGTCGAGCCTGGCGCTGGACTGGTAGTGCTGCCACCGGCCGGCGACGCGGGCGAGTGCATCTGCGAGCTCAGCGGGATCACCGGGTTCGACGAACTGCGCCGAACGGTAACCGGCTGCGGCCTCCCGCAGGCCCGAGGTGTTGCTGACGATGACAGGCCGGGAAGCCAGCACAGCCTCGACGGCCGTGTTGCCGAACGGCTCGTCGAGCCGGGAGGGCACCACGACGACGTCGGCGTCGGCAAGGAACGGCCAGACCACGTTCTGGAATCCGTGGAACGTGACGTGGTCTTCGGCACCGTGGGCTTGCACCTGGTTGCGGAGGCCGGCCTCGTAGTCCTCGTAGCCGGGGAAGACCGCCCCGACCACGGACAGGCGGGCCGGCACGCCGTCGCTGCGGAGCCGCAGCAGGGCGTCGATGGCCACGTCCACGCCCTTGCGGTGGGACAACCGCCCGACGTACAGGATACGGAGTCCCCCTTGGAGATCCGGCCGGGGCGGGACCGGCTCGGCAGGCCCGGGGACACCGTTGTAAAGCACTCGTGAGCGGGCCTGGAGCGCCGGCAGCGCAGAGGCCAGGGTGTCCGAACTGAACTGGCTGTTCGTCAGGATGCCGCGGGAGAGCAGGAGCGGCAGGGCCAGGGCCGCGCGGAGGGCCCGCGGCGCGTTGGCCTCCGCCTCATGGACGTGGGTGACCACCGGGACCCCCGTCAGCCGTCCCGCGGCCGTCCACAGCGGGACAGTGACGGTGTTCGCCAGAATGACGTCGGGCCGCGCGCCCCGGATCACCCCTATGCTCCGAAGCAACCCATGCACGGACGTGGCCGCGAGCTTCGTCAGGCCCGCTGGAGTGAGCAGGCTCTTGCGCAGCACCGGGGTGGGCGACAGAATGACCGCGGCGCCCCGGCGCTTGAGTTCCGCCACGAGCGGCCCCGACGACGGCAATGCCACCAGGACGCGCGCACCGCTGCGGTGCAGCCCCTCAATCGTTTCCAGCAGCACCCGGTCGGAGCCGTAGAGATCTGCGCTGGGGTGCGCCACCAGTACCGAGAATTGCTCCCCGTCAGTCTTCATCGTGCCCCCTCGATCCGGTACCGCGGCTGAAGGCAACCCCGAACGGGACCGGGGCCGCTGCTGACGCATGAACGCCGGTCCGGCCACCGGGCGTGGCCCCGGGGCCCGTTGCTCGAACCCCGCCACTGAGACCTGCTGCTGAGACCTGCTGCCAGGGCCTGAGGCCACGACGTGATTCCCGGCCCTGACACCCAAAAGAAACCCAAAAACTGTTGCCGGACCTGACGGCCCGCCCTAGCTTAGAGAAAGACTACGGCCGGTGCCGGAATTTGGCTAGGATTCAAGCCCGAAGGCACGGCCGTCCGCCGGCAGCGCTGACCTCGCGGTGGCATCGGGAGGCGTGAGCGCCGGGACCGGCCCCAAAGTCACAGAACCAAAAAGCTTCCGCACGGCACGGTCGCAGTCAATAATGGTGCGTCAGGGACCATGAAGGACCGTGCCGCTGCAGGCACGGCGTGGTGGCCGCATGGGGGTTCGCTTGGAACTGTCTGAGTACGGACGCGCGATTGCGCGGGGCTGGCTGATAGTGCTTGTGTGCGTGCTGGCGGGCGTCGCGGTTGCCTGGGGCGTGACAGAGAGGGCAACGCCGGTGTATCAAAGCACCGTCAAGTTTTACGTGGTGTCACCGCCGGCAACCGGACAGTCGGCCCTGCAGTCCCTCGAACTGTCGCGGGGACGCATCGCCTCCTACGCGAGCCTGGTCAAGAGCGACAAGTTTGTGGAAAACCTCGTCGACACCAGTTCTACCGGCCTGTCGGCAGCGGACATCGCGCAGAGCATCAGCGCCTCGGCGGATCAGGAGACCCTGATGTTGACGGTGGTCGTCAGCCTGCCGGACCAGGCCAAATCCCTCGCGATCGCACGCCAGATCGTCTCCGGCCTCAACTCGGCGCTGGATGACGTCGAAGCCGGCCGGACCCAGAGCGGCGGCGGGAAGACCGTCCTGAATGTGGTGGCCGGACCCACCGACGAGACGGAACCTGTTTCCCCCCGGCTTTCCTTGAACCTTGGCCTTGGCGCGCTGCTTGGCCTGGGCGCCGGCATCGCCATCGCCGTCGCCCGCCGGATGACGGATCACACGCTGCGGACCCCCGAAGAGGTCGAAGACGCGTCCGGGCTGCCGCTGCTGGCCCGCATTCCCGCCAGTGCGGAGGCGCGCAAGTTCTCCGGCGTCCTAGAACACCGCGCGGCCTCGCTGCTCGATGAGGCGGCGCGCCGGCTCCGCACCAACATGGACCATATTCCCGTGCTGCCGGCATCCGGCGTCGTGCTCATTACCTCGGCACGGGCAGGGGAGGGCAAGACCACCGTGGCACTCATGCTGGCCCGGACCTGGGCAGAGGCGGGGGAGAAGGTCCTGCTAGTGGAGACGGACCTGCGCCGTCCCCGGCTGGCTTCAGAACTCAAACTCGGCAACTCCATGGGTCTGGCCGCAGTCCTCGCCGGCCGGTCGGGACTGTCCGGTGTCATCCAGAAAACGGCGAGTGACCGCCTCCATATTGTGGCCGCGGGCGCGGTTCCCGAGAACCCCACCGAACTCTTGGCAAGCCAGGCCATGACGGCAGCGCTGGGC
Organism: Arthrobacter sp. 49Tsu3.1M3; assembly: GCF_900168135.1. NCBI lineage: Bacteria > Bacillati > Actinomycetota > Actinomycetes > Micrococcales > Micrococcaceae > Arthrobacter > Arthrobacter sp. 49Tsu3.1M3. The sequence continues at coordinate 280,395 of NZ_FUZD01000004.1, read as the reverse complement.
GATATGCGGGGCAGCTACAGCCGCGTCATCCTCGACGCGCCGGCCATGCAGCCGTTCAGCGACGCCGCCTTGCTGGCGGTGCAGGCGGACTCAACGGTGCTGGTGGTCAGATACCAGAACGTGACACGCGAACTGCTGGGCGCGTCCTTGCGGAATCTGGAACTAGTCAAAGCCACGGTGGCGGGGGCAGTGCTGAACGCCCTTCCGTTGCGCTTGTCCGAAGGGCGCAAGCAGCCTCGGACGAAGCTCCGCAAGGGCCAACGCGCCAAGGTGACGGCCCCGGTGGTGCCCGCGGAACCGGCGCCGGTCAAGCACTCTGCCAGCCGGAGGTGAACATGGACGGCGTCGTGGTTCCCAGCCGGATCCTGAATCCCGGCCGGGTGGCCTAAATGCAGCTGGCGGCCTGGGCCGGGGTGTGTCTCGCGGCAGCCTTCCTCTTCCGTCAGCGCGCCAGGGTGCCATTGGCTGCGGTCCTGGGCCTGTGGTTGCTGGTGCCGGCGATAGGATCCGCGACGCTCACCGGCGTTTCCTCCGGCCCCCTGTCCGTCCATCCCGCAACCTGGCTGGTGCTCTCCATTTTCCTGGTGCGCCTGTTCCACGATCCGGCCAGCATCAGGATGGTCGTGGGCCGACATTTCCTGCTGTTCCTGGTCCTTGTCTTGGTCATCGGGGCGGCGTTCCTGGCCACGTCGACCTCCGGCAACGGCGGCGGAATGGTGCTGTTGGTGGACCAGATAGTGGTGCCGGTGCTGTTCTTCCTGCTGCTGCTCGCCGAAGCCGTTCGCGGCGGGGGACTCGTGCAGATGCTGCGTTCCGTGCTCTTGGCCCTCGTGGCGCTCGCCTGTGCCGTGGCTGTCGCACAGTGGCTGACGGGCAGCGTCCTGTTTTACGAGTCGGGGTTCAAGACCCAGTACTGGTTCGCCAGGGACTCCGGGCGCTGGATGGGGACGCTGGACCAGCCGCTCGCCCTGTCCCTCGTTGTCAGTGTTGCGGCGCCGCTGGTGGCAGGCCTGACACGCCAGTGGCTGCAGGCCGGGCTGTTGGGACTCATGGCCGTGGCGGTGCTGATTTCGCAATCCCGTGTGGGACTCGTGGCCCTGGCCGTGGCAACCATAGTGGTGGTGCTCTTTACCCGGAGGCCTGTCTGGGTCAAGGCCGCCATGCTCCTGGTCATGACGGGAGTGGGCACTGCCATCATGACGTCCCCGCTGGTGGCCGGGGTGGCAGCGCGGGTGGCCGACGACACCGGGTCCAGCGAGGCGCGCGGCCTTGCCCTGGAGTACTTCCTGAGCCGCTGGAACGAATATACCGTGGCCGGCCAGGGGATCGGTTCCAGCTACCGTGTGGCGGTCCAGGCCGGGCTGCAAACGAGCTTCGAGAATCCGATCCTGATGTACGGCATCGACTTCGGCCTCCTGTTCGCCGTGCTCTACTTCGGGGCCATGGCCGTGCTGGTGTTCCGCGGCATGAGGAGCGGATACCCCGGCCTGACCCTGGCCGGGATCATGGCGCTTGTCATACCGCAGACGTACAGCTCCCTGGCAACGCGGTCCGCCGGCGGCATCGTCATCTGGACGGTCCTGGCCATGGTGGTCATCGCGGCCGACGAGGCGCGGCGCGGTGATTCCGCGCCCGCCAAAGCACCCGCCCAAGCGTTCGCCGCCAAACAGGCCGCCGCGAAGGCCGCCGCCCCTGCGAAGGCCCCAGCCGCCCCCGCGAACGTGCCGGGCAGAGGATCGCCATGATCGCCCGGCGGCAGTTCTTGGGGTTCGCCGCCGCTGGGGCTGTGCTGGGCGTGGCCGGCTGCTCGTCCTGCCCCGGAACCCCCGCGGCGGGGGCCATTGCCCGGCCGCGGCCCGCAAGCGTCACGGCGGCGGCCGCAGCCAAGGAGTTCGTCACAGCGGGCGCCGTCGCAGCCCCCGGGGATAAGGGACCCTTCACGGTCGCCAACCTGCTGGCAGCGCCGTCGTTCTTCGTCGCGCACCGGGGCTCCGGGGACAACTGGCCGGAGCACACGATGCGTGCCTACCAGGGTGCGGCGGCCGCGGGGCTGAAGGCGATCGAGGTGTCGGTTTCCGCCACGCAGGACGGCGTGCTGGTCTGCCACCACGATCTAAACACCCAGCGGCTGACCGGCATCGACCTGACCATCGCCCGGGCGCCCTACGCGGCGCTGGAGCCGCTGCGCAACGACGCCCGGGCATGGCTCGGCCCGGCCACCCCGCTGGAACCCATCGCGCTCCTCACAGACGTCCTGGACGCCTTCGCCGCCAGCCACGTGATCTTCCTCGAGGACAAACCCGGGACCAACGCCGACGAAATCCTGGCCCTGCTGGAGGCCTATCCCGCGGCCCGGGACCATGTGGTGTGGAAGCAGCCGGCTGCCTCGCGGGGACACGAGCTCGCCGCGGCCAAGGGCTACACCACCTTCGGCTACTTCGTAGCGCGGGACAAGGACAAGGTGCCCGGACTCATCGGGCGGACGGACCTGCTTGGCGTCCACCACACCGCGCCGGAGGCGATGATCCGCCAGATGGTCGCCTCCGGCAAGCCGGTCCTCGCTTGGGAGCTGCACCGGCGCAGCGAGCACGCCCGCCTGCTGGACTTGGGCGTGCGCGGCTTCATTTGCGCCAACATCCGCTACGTCCTGCATCAGGAGGAACCGCTGGTGGCAGACGGCTTCGCGGCCGGACTCCGTGCAACCGGCGACCTGCCGTGGGCCGCCGACGCCGTCTGGGATGCGCAACCGGCATTTGCCGACGGGGCCGTCAGCATCTCCGGCCCGGACAAGTCCGGCTACGTGCTGGGCTCCATAGCCGGGGCGGTCGATTCCCCGGACCGGGAGTTCGAGTTCGAGCTGCGCTGGCCGGCCGGGCTCCCGCCGGCCGGCCCGGGCGCGGGGGTGTCCTTTGGCCAGGACTCCGATGCGCCCTATCGTCCGGGGTCCGCCTCGAAACTGTCCGGCTATTCCCTGGACGTCACCGCGGACGGCACCATGACCCTCTACCGGCACGACGCCGGGACCCCAGCCCCGGTCCGGCTCGCGGGGTCCGGCAGCCCGGCGCCGCGGCCCGGGGAGTGGATGAAGTTCGTGGTGTCCCTGGGACCGTGGCACATCAGCGTCCGCCGGGACGGGGATGGAGACGGCGCGAATGTCGCTGCCGACGACACCCGCTACGGCGGAGCATGGCTGACCCTGCTGAAGAATTACGACGCCGGACCTCCCGTCGAGTTCCGCGGTGTGCGGGTCCGCGCGGTGGCCGCGCAGGAGGGCTGCGGGAACGTGGGATAATTAGGTTTAATCTGTGTGACGTATTTCGCGCCGCTTGCTTTCCGGGCGGCACGGGGCACGCCGCAGCGAACGCCGATCCAGGAGTCCCCCGCCATGGTTGCCACCCCAGCCCACCTCCGCCGCTCTGCCGCCGCCCTGGGAAACGAGGAGGTCCTGAGGATCCGCAACGATTTCCCGATCCTGCAACAGCACGTCAACGGCTTCCCGCTCGTCTACCTGGACTCAGGGGCCACTTCGCAGAACCCGCTGAGCGTGCTCGAGGCCGAGCAGGAATTCTATGAGCAGCGGAACTCCGCGGTCCACCGCGGGGCGCACCACCTCGCCGTCGAGGCCACCGAGGCATTCGAAAACGCCCGGGAAACGGTCGCCGACTTTGTCGGGGCCGAGTGGGATGAGCTGATCTGGACCTCCAACGCCACGGAGGGCCTGAACCTGCTCACCTATTCTTTCCTCAACGCTTCCCTGCCCGGCGCCGGACCCGAAGCGGCCCGGTTCGCCCTGGCCCCGGGCGACGAACTCGTCGTCACGGAGATGGAACACCATGCCAACCTGATCCCCTGGCAGGAGCTGGCGGCCCGGACAGGCGCCGTCGTGAAGTTCATCCCGATCAACGACGCCGGCGCCCTGGACCTGGAGGCCGCCGCCGGCATCATCGGCCCGCGCACCCGCGTCCTGGCGTTCACCCACGCGTCCAATGTCCTGGGCACCATCAACCCGGTAGCCGCCCTGGTGGCCCTGGCCCGGTCCGCGGGGGCCCTCGTGGTGCTCGACGCCTGCCAGTCCGCGCCGCACCTGCCTCTGGACGTCAAGGCGCTCGACGTCGACTTCGCGGTGTTCTCCGGCCACAAAATGCTCGGCCCCACCGGAATCGGCGCCCTCTATGGCCGCTCGGAACTGCTCAACGCGATGCCGCCGTTCCTGACGGGCGGGTCCATGATCACCACCGTCACGATGGAACGGGCCGGATTCCTGCCGAGCCCGCAACGCTTCGAGGCCGGCACCCAGCGCATTTCGCAGGCGGTCGCACTGGCCGCGGCGGTGAACTACCTCAGCGAAACCGGGATGGACCGCATTCACGCCTGGGAGGCCGAACTCGGCCAGCGCCTCGTGCGCGGTCTGGAATCCATCCCCGGACTCCGGGTGCTGGGCCCCGCGGCGGGACTGGAACGCATTGGCCTGGCGGCGTTCGACGTCGCCGGCGTCCACGCGCACGACGTCGGCCAGTTCCTGGACAGCCGGGGCATCGCCGTGCGGGTCGGCCACCACTGCGCCCAGCCGCTGCACCGGAGGCTCGGGCTGGCGGCGACGACGCGCGCCAGCACGTATCTTTACAACACCACGGACGATGTGGACGCGTTCCTAAACGCGGCCGCCGATGTCCGTGCCTACTTCCAAGCCTAGGACGGACATCCATGAGTCTTGACCAGCTCTACCAGCAGATCATCCTGGAACACGCCAAGGCCCGGCACGGCAGCGGCCTGGCCGCCGCGGCCGCACCCATGGACGCCAGCAGCGGCCAGTCCCACCAGCTGAATCCGACCTGCGGCGACGAAATCACGGTCCGGGTGTCCGTGGCAGGCGGGAAGGTCAGTGAGCTGCGCTGGGACGGCGACGGCTGCTCAATCTCGATGGCCTCGGCATCCGTGCTGACCGAGCTCGCCGAGGGCATGAGCGTCGAGGAACTCCGCACGGTCATAGACAGCTTCCGCGAGGTGCTGCGCTCGCGCGGCAAGGTGCCGGCCGACCCGGAGGTGCTGGGCGACGCCGCCGCGTTTGAGGGCGTGTCCCGTTACGCCGCCCGGGTCAAGTGCGCCATGCTCTCATGGGTGGCCGCGGAGGACGCCCTCGGCCAGGCCGCTGGCAGGCTGACGGCCGCGCCCTAGGGACGGCCCAGCCCCTTGTAAGTCCAGCCGGCGGCCCGCCACTTGGCAGGGTCCAGGACATTGCGGCCGTCCAGGATGCGCGGCGCGGACACGAGCGCCTTGGCCGCGTGCGGATCCAGTTCCCGGTAGGCCTGCCATTCGGTCAGCAGCAGCACGGCATCGGCCTTCTGCAGCGTCGTCTCAAGGTCCGGCTCCAGCTGGAGTTCCGGGAAACGCTTGGCGGCATTGGGCAGGGCCTGGGGGTCGGTCACCGTCACCACAGCGCCCTGCAACTGCAGCTGCGCGGCAGCGCTCAGCGCGGGGGAGTCCCGGACGTCGTCGCTTTCGGGCTTGAAGGCCGCGCCCAGGACGGCGATCCGCTGTCCCATCAAGGTGCCGCCGCAGAGCTCCCGCGTGAGTTCGACGACCCGGGTCCGGCGCCTCATGTTGATGGCGTCAACCTCCCGCAGGAAAGTCAACGCCTGGTCGGCGCCCAGCTCGCCCGCGCGGGCCATAAACGCACGGATGTCCTTGGGCAGGCAGCCGCCGCCGAAACCGATGCCGGCATTCAGGAATTTCCGGCCGATCCGCTCGTCCAGCCCGATCGCGTCGGCCAGCCGGGTGACATCGGCCCCCGTGGCCTCACAGACCTCGGCCATGGCGTTGATGAAGGAAATCTTGGTGGCCAGGAAGGAGTTGGCGGCAGTCTTGACGAGTTCGGCCGTAGCGTAGTCCGTGACCAGCCGGGGTGTCCCGCGCGAGAGCGGGGTCTCGTAGACCTGGTCCAGGACAGCCACCGCTGGGTGGTCTTCGCTTCCGTCCGGTGTCCCGTAGACAAACCGGTCCGGGTTCAGGGTGTCCGTTACGGCGTGGCCTTCGCGAAGGAACTCCGGGTTCCAGACCAGCATCGCGCCGGGCTCTGTTTCGGCCAGCACCTCGGCCAGCCGTACGGCCGTACCTACAGGCACGGTGGATTTCCCGGCCACGACGTCGCCGGGGGAGAGATGGGCGGCCAGAGCCGTGACTGCGGCGTCAACGTAGCGCAGATCGGCGCCGTTTTCGCCGCGTTTTTGAGGGGTTCCGACACAGATGAAGTGGACCTCGGAGCCGCGGGCGGCGGCCATGTCGGTGGTGAATCGCAGAAGCCCGGATTCTTCCAGCTCGGACAGCAGATCGTCCAAAACAGGTTCATAGAACGGGGCGTGGCCTGCTGACAGTTGCGCCACTTTGTGTTCGTCGACGTCGATGCCTACAACGTCGTGGCCCAGCTTGGCCATGCAAGCAGCATGAACAGCGCCCAAATAACCGCAACCGATAACCGAAATCCGCATACTCTCGTTGTCCTCCCGTCGGGCCTGTTCACAGAGTACGCGGTGGACCGCGGAATCGCACAGCAGCGGAGAGTGTCATGAGCACCAAGGCCGCAAGGGCGCCGATCATGGCGCCGAAAGTGTTCGCGGCGACATCGGAGACGGAGGGAAAGCGCGCCGGGAGGAAGAAAAGCTGGGCGAGCTCAATCAGGACCGAGACCAGGAAGCCGACGGCGGCCCCGCCCCACCACAGCCGGGCACCCAGGATCCGGGCCACGAAGGCACCCAACGGAATGAACAGGACCATGTTGGCGGCCAGTTCCAGCACCCGATAGTCGAACCATTCGGGGACACCCCAGCGGTGCAGCTTCCGCAGCGACCGCAACAGCAGATCGGAGGCGCCCTGGTCCACGGGAACGGGCCAGAGCGCAATGAGGCCAAGAATGAGCACATAAGCCCCCAGCCCCCACATGGCCGCACGACGGGGTAGCACTTGGCGTCCCCTTTCATCTGTCCACTTTTTTGCCGATTCTATCCGCCGGCAGGCAACGAGCGCAGGAAATCCGGCACACCGGCGGGCATATGACGGCCGGTGTGCCGGGTACTAGCTAAGCAGCCCGGCCACGCCAATCGCCGCCGTCGCGGCCCCCAGCAGCATGGAGATGCTGACCAGGACCACATGGACGGTCAGGAAGCGCGTGGCCTTCCCGTTGGCGTCGCGGGCACGCGGATCCTTCATGACCCGGCGCAGGAACTGCGGCCAGACAACCAGGGACCAGACGCCGGCGACGATCAGGACGACGGCGAGGACCGCGGGCAGTTCCACGGGGTCAGTGGCTTTCGAGCCAGGCCTGGGCCTGCTGGGACTGCAGGTTCAGGGCCTTGCCGACCATCGGTTCTGCGGCGTCGGCGATCTTGCCGCCGAGGAACGGCACCGAGGAGGTCACGTCGCCCTCGAGCTCGATCCGGGTGTTGCCGCCGTCGGACACGAGACGCTGGACAGCGTTCACGTCCAGCGGGGCGCCGGAGACCTTCAGGGAGATCTTGCTCTGCCGGGAGCCGTCGGCGGCGGGGGCCTCCCAGGCCTCCAGCTGCGTCACCTTCAGGCTTTCGCCAACAAATTTCCGGGCAATGTCGGGCATCCGGGTGGTGGGGATGGTCCGCACGGTGGTGGTGTTGAAAGCGCCGGCGGTGTCACCGTCGATGGCGAAGGATTCCAGGGTGCCGCCGACGAGCTCGCTCGTGTGGCGCAGGAAGTCTTCATTGACGAAAACCGCGGTAACGCGGTCGACGCTGTGCGGAACGGTGGTGGATGCACTCAGGGCCATAGGGGGTCCTCCGTGATGTGGAAGTGGACGTTTCGGGCTCCAACATCCTACGTGGTGTGCCGGGCTGGCTCCGATTCGAGGTTTTCCAGATCCCGGGCGGCGGCGGTGATATTCCGCGACATGGCGGGAAAAATGACGCTGTGGAACGGCAGCACCGCGAGCCAGTAGAGGCGGCCGCTGAGGCCCTTGGGAAAGAAGATGGCGCGCTGGCGGTAGCGGCTGCCCGTCCCCTCCGGCTCCACGGAAAGTTCGAGCCAGGCCCGGCCCGGGGCGCGCATTTCGGCCCGCAGCCGCAGCAGCCGGCCACGGTCGATCCGCTCGACCCGCCACCAGTCCACCACCTCGCCCTCGGCCAGCAGGTGCGGGTGCCGGCGGCCGCGCAGCAGCCCCGCCCCGCCGGTGAGCTTGTCCAGCCAGCCGCGCACCTGCCAGGCCAGCGGCAGGGAGTACCAGCCGTTCCGGCCGCCGATTCCTTCGATGACGGTCCACACATATTTGGGGTCCACGTCGCTTTGGAAGCTGCGCTCGTCCACGTACACGGCGTGGCCGGACCAGTCCGGGTCGCTCGGCAGGGGATCGGCGTCGACGCCGGCGCTGGCCCACGTGGTCTCCACCTGGCCGTCGCGTTCCTTGCCCAGGGCGAGGGCCACGGCCCGCCGGTAGGGGGTGAGGCCGTCCTCCGGCGCGGGGATGTACGCATCGATGTCGTGCTCGGCGGCGACGGCGTCGTGCTGGAGCGATTCGACGAGTGGCAGGGACATGGAGAGCGGGATCGGGGTGGTCAGCGCCACCCACAGACCGGCCAGTTTGGGGGCCGGCACCGGCAGCGCCAGGACCACCCGGTGCGGCAGGCCTGCCTCGGCGGCGTATTCCTGCATCATTCCGGCGTAACTGAGCACCTGGCGGCAGCCGATGTCGAAGGTCCGGTTGATGGGTCCTTCCAGCGACGCCGCGGCCACGAGGTAGTACAGGACGTCACGGACCGCGATCGCCTCGATCTTGTTGCGCACCCAGCTCGGGGCGGGCATCAGCGGCAGCGTCTCGGACAAATGCCGGATCATTTCGAACGACGCCGAGCCCGAGCCGATCACGACGCCGGCCTGGAAGACCACTGCGTCCACCGGGCTGTCCAGGAACACCTTCCCCACCGCTTCGCGGGAGCGCATGTGGGTGGACAGTTCGGCCCCGGCCGGGTGCAGGCCGCCGAGGTAGACGATCCTGTCCACTCCGGCGGCGGCTGCGGCCCGGGCGGCCGTCCCGGCCATCGTCTTTTCCTTGGCCTCGAAGCCGGCCCCGGCCGCCATGGAATGGACCAGGTAGTACAGGACGTCGACGCCGTCGAGCGCCGCCTGCAGGGCATCGCCGTCGTCGAGGCTGCTGTGGATCACCTCCACATCGTCCAGCCAGGGCACGCCGGCGATCTTGGCCGGGGTGCGGACCACGACTTTGACCCTGTGTCCAGCTTCCAGGAGCCGGGGGACAAGCCGGCCGCCGATGTAGCCGGTGGCCCCTGTAACGAGCACGGTCTTAGGGGACGCGGCCTTTGCGGTGGCTCCCTGCGGGGCTGGAGCAGGAGTTCCAGCGGGTTCGGGGGTTGCGGTTGTGCCGTTCATGGTGACTCCTTGTCAGCCAGCAGTTGGCGGGTGGCCTACCAAGCCATTCGGTGCGCGGCCCGCGTTGGATGGGCCGCCCGCTCCTCAAGCCAGCCTAGCCCCGTCGGCGGCGCCCCGGGCAGGTCCCGCCGCCCGGACCCGTCGGCGGGCCCCGAGGCTCCGCGGTAGGCTTGGAGGGCCCGGGATTCTCGCGAATTTCGGCTATTCGTGTTGCCTGCACCCCGTGATCCCATCAGGAGCAACAGCTATGAGCCTCAACGGCCCCTCTCTCACCGGTTTGCGCCGTGTCCTCGCCGAAGACCGGAACTACGCCCGTATCCAGGCCGAGGCCGCCCGCGGGTTCGCCGCCCGCAGCGAGGATTACCAGATCAGCGCCCCGGCCGGAATGCGGTCCACGCTGCTCGCGGAAATGGCGGACGGACTCGCGACCCTGGCGGGGAACGAAGCTGGCCCTGCCGAAGCCGGCACGGCCGAACCCGGCTCTGCCGGGGCTGGCCGGGGAGTGCCCGTGGTCCTGGCCGTCACCGCGACCGGACGCGAGGCCGAGGACCTGACCGAGGCCCTGCGCGCCTTCCTGCCGGCTGACGCCGTCGCGGAGTTCCCCAGCTGGGAGACGCTGCCGCATGAGCGGCTCTCCCCGCGCTCGGACACCGTGGGCCGGCGGCTGTCCGTGCTGCGCCGGCTCGCGCACCCCGAATCGTCCACCGCCGGTGCGCTGCGTGTGGTGGTGGCCCCCGTCCGCGCCGTCGTGCAGCCGATCGTCGCAGGCCTGGGCGAACTGGTGCCGGTGACCCTGAAGGTCGGCCAGGAGGCCCCCTTCAGCGGTGTCGTCAAGAGCCTGGCCGATGCCGCCTACGCCCGGGTGGACATGGTGACCCGCCGCGGCGAGTTCGCCGTCCGCGGCGGCATGCTGGACGTCTTCCCGCCCACCGAGGACCACCCCATCCGGGTCGAGTTCTTTGGTGACGAGGTGGACCAGATGCGCTGGTTCGCCGTCGCCGACCAGCGCTCGCTGACCGCGCCCGGCCTGCACCATCCCACCGAACTCCATGCCCCGCCGTGCCGCGAAATCCTGATCACACCCTCCGTCATGTCCCGCGCCGCCACCCTGAAGTCCCAGCTCCCGGCCGCCGCGGACATGCTGGAGAAAATCGCCGGGGGCATCGCCGTCGAGGGCATGGAATCGCTGGCCCCCGTGCTGGTGGACGCCATGGTGCCGTTCCTGGACCAGTTACCGGCCGGGTCCATCGCGGTAGTGATCGAGCCGGAGAAGGTCCGCACCCGGGCCCACGACCTCGCCGCCACGAACGAGGAATTCCTCGAGGCCGCCTGGTCCACGGCGTCCGACGGCGGCACGGCACCGCTCGACTTAAGCTCCGCGGCCTCCGTTGCGCTGCACTCGGCCAGCTTCCGTTCGCTGACCGAAACCCGCACCGCCGCCCTCGAGCACGGCGTCTCCTGGTGGTCCATCACGTCGCTGGCCAGCGACGAGGAGTTGCTGCCCGACGTCGACGTGCTGAACCTGCACGCCCGCGAACCCCGCGGCTACCAGGGCGACGTGGCGGAAATGATGGACTTCATCGGCTCCCGCGTCCGGGACCAGTGGCGGATCGTCGTGGTCACCGAGGGCCCGGGCCCGGCGCAGCGCCTCGCCGAACTCTTCCACGACAACGACATCCCGTGCGCGCGGGTGGACACGCTCGAGGCCGATCCGCAGGCCGGGCTGATCGAGGTGACCACCGCCGCCGTCGGGCGCGGGTTTGTCCTGGACCCGCTCAAGCTGGCGCTCCTGACCGAGGCTGACCTGCTGGGCCGGACCTCTGCCGGTTCCACGAAGGACATGCGCCGGATGCCGTCCAAGCGGCGGAATGCCGTGGATCCGCTGCAGCTCGTGGCCGGGGACTCCGTGGTGCACGAACAGCACGGCATCGGCCGGTTCGTCGAACTGATCCAGCGCAAGGTCGCCGGTGGCGGCGAGGGCGTGCGCGAATACCTGGTCCTGGAGTACGCCCCGTCCAAACGCGGGGCCCCGGGCGACCGGCTCTTCGTGCCCACCGACCAACTGGACCAGGTCACCCGGTACGTCGGCGGCGACACCCCGGCGCTGAGCAAGATGGGCGGCGCGGACTGGGCCAGCACCAAGTCCAAGGCGCGCAAGGCGGTCAAGGAGATCGCCGGCGAGCTGATCCGGCTGTACTCGGCCCGGATGGCCTCCCGCGGCTACGCCTTCGGCCCGGACACCCCGTGGCAGCGGGAACTGGAGGAGGCCTTCCCGTACGTGGAGACCCCGGACCAGCTGACCACCATCAACGAGGTCAAGGCCGACATGGAGCGGGAGATCCCGATGGACCGGCTGATCTCCGGCGACGTCGGCTACGGCAAGACCGAGATCGCTGTCCGGGCCGCGTTCAAGGCGGTCCAGGACGGCAAACAGGTCGCCGTGCTGGTGCCCACCACGCTGCTCGCCCAGCAGCACTACGAGACGTTCACCGAACGGTTTTCCGGCTTCCCCCTCGTCGTCAAGCCGCTGTCCCGCTTCCAGACCGGCAAGGAGGCCAAGGAAACCGCCGACGGCGTCAAAGCCGGTTCCGTGGACGTCGTGATCGGCACGCACCGGCTGCTGTCCAAGGACTTTGGCTTCAAGGACCTCGGCCTGGTGATCGTGGACGAGGAGCAGCGCTTCGGCGTCGAACACAAGGAAGCGCTGAAGAAGATGCGCACCAACGTCGACGTCCTGGCCATGAGCGCCACCCCGATTCCGCGCACGCTGGAAATGTCCCTGACCGGCATCCGCGAAACTTCCACCCTGGCCACCCCGCCGGAGGAACGGCACCCCGTGCTGACGTACGTGGGCCCGTACACGGACAAGCAGACGTCCGCCGCGATCCGCCGTGAGCTGATGCGCGAAGGCCAGGTGTTCTTCGTCCACAACCGGGTGTCCACGATCGACCGCACCGCGGCGAAAATCCGCGAACTGGTCCCGGAGGCCCGGGTGGAGGTGGCGCACGGGCAGATGTCCGAGAGCCGGCTGGAACAGATCATCGTGGACTTCTGGGAGAAGCGCTTTGACGTCCTGGTCTGCACCACGATCATCGAGACCGGCCTGGACATCTCCAACGCCAACACCCTGATCGTGGACGGCGCGGACAAGTACGGCCTCTCCCAGCTGCACCAGCTGCGCGGACGTGTGGGCCGCGGCCGTGAACGCGCCTACGCTTACTTCCTCTACCCCTCGGAAAAGCCGCTGGGCGAGGTGGCGCTGGAACGGCTCAAGGCCGTCGCGACGCACAATGAGCTCGGCGCCGGCATGCAGCTGGCCATGAAGGACCTGGAGATCCGCGGCGCCGGCAACCTGCTCGGCGGCGAGCAGTCCGGCCACATCCAGGGCGTCGGCTTCGACCTCTACATCCGACTGGTCGGCGAGGCCGTGGCCGAATATCGGGGCGAGGCGGAGGAGAAGGCCGCCGAAATGAAGATCGAGCTGCCGGTCAACGCGCACCTGCCGCACGACTATGTGCCGGGCGAACGGCTGCGCCTGGAGGCTTACCGCAAACTCGCCAGCGCCATCACCTACGAGGCGATCGAGGAGGTCCTCGCGGAACTCGTGGACCGTTACGGCGAGCTGCCGCTGCCGGCCACCAACCTGATCGAGGTCGCCCGGTTCCGGGTGGGCGCCCGCGAGGCCGGATTGTCCGACGTCGCGCTGCAGGGCAACTTCATCAAGTTCTCCCCGGCGCAGCTTCCCGAGTCCAAGCTCATGCGCCTGACCCGGATGTACCCGGGCGCGCAGGCGAAGCCGGCCCTGGATGCCGTGCTCGTCCCGAAGCCCAAGACGGCCAGGATCGGCGGCCGGGACCTGCAGGACGCCGAGATCCTGGAGTGGGCCAACGGAGTGATCCGCAACATCTTCTCCGACGCCCCTGTCTCTGCCACACCGGCGGTGAAATAAAAGAATGATGGGAGGACATCACGCCGCGTCGGGAGCCGCGGCGTGGGTAGCCATTGCCTCGACCGGCCCGTATGCGCTGGGCTGGTACCCCCTGGATCCCACCGGAATCGTGATCGGCGCGATGGCGACGGCGGGGACCGCACTGGTCTGCGACTGGGACCACCGCGCCAGCACGGTGGCGCACGCGCTGCCGCCGCTGTCCAACCTGGTGGCGCGCGGCATTGAGAACGCCAGCGGGGGCCACCGGCAGGGCACACATTCGGTGCTGGGCGCGGCGTTCTTCGTGCTGCTGGCCACGATCGCCGGGCAGTGGCAAGTGCAGACCCAGTGGGGGCTGCTGTCCGTCGGGGCCGGCCTGCTGTGCATGTTCATGATCAACATCGCCGCCAAGGCACTGAAACTCTTCCCGAAATTCGGCTGGATCAGTAACTGGATCGTCGGGCTGCTCATGGCAGGTCTCGTGACGTGGTTCGCGCCGCACCAGTGGACCTGGCTGCCGGTTTCGATGCTCACCGGGGTGGTGGTGCACATTGTGGGGGACATGATCACCACCGGGGGAGTGCCGCTGCTCTGGCCACTTGTGATCAAGCCGCCCAAGGTCCTGCGGAAACTGCCGCTGCTGAAGAACATCTGGAGGGCCAACGGGGCGTTCTCCATCCCGCTGCTGGGCCGGGCGGGATCGCGGCGGGAATGGTTCGTCCTGATCCCGGTGAGCGGCTACGCCATGGTGGGGATGTTTGGCGCCGGCCTGACGGTGGCCAAAGCGCACTTCCCCGCGGCCCTGGCCCTTGGCACGGGGCTGGTCAAAGGCCTGTTCGCGCTGGTGCCCGGCTAGGACTGCGGCCGGTTAAATGACTGAAGCTCCGGATGAACCGGAGCGTCAGTCAATTAAGGGTCAGGAGTGGCCTAGTTTTCGCCGGCCGAATCCGAGCGGCCCAGCAGGGTCTGCGGGATCCAGAACGCTGCGGCGAAGAGAATCAGGCAGACGGCCATCGGCCAGGTGTTTTCCAGCGTCAGGAAGGACAGCGAGAAGATCGCACCGAGGAACAGGACCATCATCGCGGCAAAGATGACGATGGTCGAGCCGAGGCTGTTCTCGGTCTGCGGGGTGGTGTTGCTGGACATTCGTTCCTCCTCGGCCCCGGGGGGCTCAAAAACTGTGGGCGGGTGCCGGCACGGTCAGTACGCGGACGAACCCTGTTCACCCTTGACGATCGCGATACCGGAGCTGGCGCCAATACGTGTTGCACCTGCAGCAATCATAGCCTGAGCATCGGCCAGGGAACGCACTCCGCCGGAAGCCTTGACCCCCAGGTCCGGGCCGACGGTGCGGCGCATGAGAGCGACGTCCTCGGCAGTGGCGCCACCGCCGTTGAAGCCCGTGGAGGTCTTCACGAAGTCCGCCCCGGCTTCCACCGCGGCCTCGCAGGCGAGGACCTTCTGGTCATCGCCCAGCAGCGCCGTTTCGATGATGACCTTCAGGATGGCTCCACCCTCGTGCACGGCGGCCGCGACGGCGGCAATATCGTCCACCAGCGCGCCCTTGTCATTGGCACGGGCCGCGGCGATGTTGATGACCATGTCCACTTCTTCGGCACCGTCCAGGACCGCGCCGCGGGCCTCGAAGGCCTTGACGTCGCTCGGCGTGGCGCCCAGCGGGAATCCCACCACGGAGCACGTCAGGACGCCGGAGCCCTTGAGCGCTTTCTTGACGGTCTTGACCCAGACCGGGTTCACGCAGACCGACTTGAAGTGGTACTCCGCCGCCTCGGCGCAGACCTTGAGGATCTCCGCCTCGCTGGCCTCCGGCTTGAGCAGGGTGTGGTCGATGTAGGAGGCGATGTTGGGCGTCCCCCCGGTGGCGGCTTCGTGGCTCATGGTGGTCCCTTTCGTGGCGGGCCTGGGACGCGGCGGTCCCTTCCCGGGCCTTGTGGGCCTGCGGGCCCTGGCGGCGCCGCGTGGTGCGCGGCTTATCAGGGAACCATCTTGCCATAGGAATGTGGCCGCCGGATGCCCCCGGCCGGGCCTCCCCGGCTCGGTCAGGCGGCGGCCGCCAGGGGCCGGCGCATGGTGGCCTGGAGCAGCTGGGAAGCGCACACCGACGCCGCGGAGCCGGAGGCCACGAGCAGCCCGAGCCGGACGCCGTCGTAGGCTGCCGCGTCACCGATCGCCCAGATGCCCGGCACGGAGGTGCGGAAGTCCTGGCCGATGACGATCCCGCCGCCGGCGGCGGTGGCGAGCCCGGCCGTGCCCGCCAGTTCGTCGCGGGCGATGCGCTCCTCGGCGAGGATCACGAGGTCACCGTTCATGCTGGAGCCGTCCTCGAACACGATGCCCGACGCCGGCAGGGCGGACCCGGCGGCGGCGGGAACGACGGCGGCGGGACGGACGGTGGTGCGGACCGGGCGGACGCCGCGGGACCGGAGCACGGCCTCGGCCTGGCCGGCGGCCGAACCCGTGCCGACCAGGATGCCCAGGGGGCGGCGGCCCAGGACCCGGGTGACGTCCTTGACGGCCTCGCCCAGCCCGGCGGCGTCGTCGATCGTGGAATAGCTCAGGCAGCGGGCGGCACCTTCCACCGGCGCCTCGGCGGGAGCGGAACCGGTGGCGATGACGAGCTCGTCGTAGTCGAACTCCATGCCGTCGGCGGTGGTCACGCGGCGGTTTTCCGCGTCGATATAGCTGGCCGGCTGGCCGAAGCGGACGGATACCTGGGGCAGGACGGCGAGCTCCAGCAATTCCTCGGGGGCGTCGTCCCGGTTGCTGAGGACCGTGATGGCGCCGGCGAACGGGGTCCGGGTGAGCTGCCGGACGAGCGCCTGGGCGGCCCGCCCGGCGCCGGCGATGACGATCCTGGGCCGGGCGGCCGTGGTGGCGGCAGCCGAAGCGCCTGCCGGGGCGGAAGTGGAGATGGGAGACATTGCCGGAGCGGACATGTGCTGGCCCTTTCGCTGGGTGGCCATCGTGTGGCCGGTGTGCTTGATGAACCCCAGCGTAGGCGTCCGATTTTTCCGGGGTGTTTCCCGGGTGTTGCCGCTTCTGCCCTGCCCGTTCGCCAGTATTTACCGGCCGGTAATGCCGTGGGTCACACCCCGCCGCGAACCCTCCGGGGCGAGAGCCCGGACGGCTCCGTTACACCCGGATCCGGTAGCCGCGTTTGACCACGGTTTCCACCAGCCGGGTGTCCGGCAGCGCGGACCGCAGCCGGCTGACGGTCATGTCCAGGGCATGCACGGAACCGCGCAGCTCCAGCAGGTCCGAGAGCGCCTCGCGGGAGAGCACAGCCCCGCCGGCGCCGATGAGCGCGCGCAGCAGCAGCAGCGGTGCGGGCGCCATCTCGACCGGTTCGCCGTTGATGCGCAGCGAGCGGCCGCGCAGCTCCACCCTGCCGGAAACGGTGTCGAGCCGGCGGACGTGGTTGAGCGCCAGGTGCTCGCAGACCAGCCGGATCAGGGCGCCCATCCGGAACCGTTCCGGGATCAGCGGGTGCAGCCCGGCATCGAGCAGCGGCTGCGCGGTGATAGGCCCGACGACTGCGGTCGCCACGGTGGTCTTCAGGCTCTCCACGAGCTGTTTGTAGACGCCCATCTCGTGCGCCGTGCTCCACATGGCGTCCACGGCGGGCGCGCTGGTGAACGTCAGGACATCGAGGTTGCCGCTGCACGCGGCTTCGATCAGCTTGGGCAGCCGGTCGGCGCCGTCGGGCTTGACCCAGCGGTACGGGGTGACCGTCAGGACGGTGGCGCCGGACATGCGCAGGCGCTCGAGCTGGCGGACATCGGTGTAGCCGTGCAGCTGTACCGCGACTGTCTTGCCGCGCACGCCCTCGGCCAGGAGCATGTCCACGAGCGTTGACGTGGTTTCGTCGCTGCTGATTCCGACGTCGGCGAGCCCGGCGGCGCGCACGGCGCCGCGGGCTTTGGGCCCGCGGACGAACATCCGGGTGGCGGAGAGGGTCTCCAGCAGCTGGTCGCCAATGCCAAACGTGTCCGCGGCCTCGCACCAGCGGCGCATGCCGTAGGCAGTGGTGGCGATGCAAAGATCGGGCCGGGCGGCGATGATCGCCCGGGTGTCCTCGATCAGGCTCTCGTCCTCCCGGACCGGGGCGATCTTCAGGGCCGGGGCGTGAAGCACCTCGGCACCGCGGCGTTCCAGGGCCTCGATGAGGTCCTGCGAACGGCGGTGCGAGGTGACGCCGATCCGGAAGCCGTCCAGGGGAAGGTCCCGGTCGGTCGCGTCCTCGGCGGGTTCCGGCGCGGGTGCGCCGGCGTGCAGTGCGGTGTTCAGGGCGGGGTTCAAGGGGGACAGGGGTGCGCCGGGCTCCGGGAGGGCTGAGGCGACGGCGTTCAATCCGCTCATGGGAATCCTCACGCCTCCATCAGTGATGCGGCCAGCCGGTCGAGCTCTGCCGTGGCACCGGCACAGCCCCGGTTGGCTTCGGCCACCCGGACAACGTCCCCGATCACCAGGACAGCGGGGTTGCTGCAGCCCGCGGCTGCGGAGGTGATGGTGCCAAGCTCGGCGATCGTGGTGCGCTGGCCGGGGCGGTAGCCACGTTCGACGACCGCCATCGGCATGTCGGACCGCATCCCGGCCCGGCGGAGTCCGGCCGCCAGGTGGTGCAGGGTGCCGATGCCCATCAGGACCACAATGGTTCCGCCGAGACCGGCGAGGTGCGTCAGTTCGTTCTCGGTCAGCGGGGCATGGCCGGAGACCACGGTGAACATGTGGCTGACTTCGCGGTGCGTGACCGGGATGCCGGCGGCGGCCGGAACCGAGATGGCGCTGGTGACTCCGGAGATGACGCGGACCGGAACCCCGGCCGCGACACACGACGCGACTTCCTCGCCGCCGCGGCCGAACACATAGGGGTCTCCGCCCTTGAGGCGGACCACGTTGTTGCCGGCCAGTGCGCTTTCCACCATGAGCTTTTCGATGTCGGCCTGGCTGACCTTGTGGTGGCCGGGCTTCTTGCCCACATCCACGAGCTCTGCCGAGGTCAGGGAGGGCAGGTCCTGGTAGGGGGCGAGCCGGTCGTAGAAGACGACGTCGGCATCGCGCAGGGCGGCGACGGCGGCGACCGTCAGCAGTTCGGTGGTCCCGGGGCCGCCGCCGACCAGCGTGACGTGGCCCGCAGGGCCGGCCGGGGGCTCGGCCGCGACCGGGATGCCGGTGGCGCGGCACCGGCCCAGGAGGGCCTCCCAGCCCGGCTGGCCGTCGTCGACTGCCGCCACCAGGAACGGGCGCTCGGGCAGCGGGCCGTCAATGCCGGCGCCCTGCGGGGTGCTGAGGCGGAACACGATGGCGCCGGCCGCCTCATAGCGACGCACGGCCTGCCGTGCGGCATGGTCCGCGCCCGTGACCAGGACTTCGCGTCCGGTGAGGTCAATGGTGAGCTGCATGGCTATACCTCGTTCTCGTCAGGCAGTCCCGGGGTGGCGGCTCGGACCGGAATGGAAGCCCCGATCAGGACCGGCTGCTGACCGGCCAGCGCCTTCTCCTCTGCTGTCGCGGGGCGCATCTGGCCGCGCTCGTCGGAGACGAAGGTGATCGAATCGTCTTTCTGGTCCGGGGCGTTGACGAAGGAGCGGAAGCGGCGGAGGCGCTCGGGATCCTTCAGGGTGTCGGCCCATTCGTCGACGTAGGTGTCAACGTGCTTGGCCATGGCGGCTTCGAGGTCCGCGGCGATGCCCAGGGTATCGTGCACCACCACGTCCTCGACGTGCTTGATGCCGCCCTCGAGCTCTTCCTGCCAGCGCGCCGTCCGCTGCAGCCGGTCGGCTGTGCGGATGTAGTACATGAAGTAGCGGTCGATGTACCTGATCAGGGTTTCGTCGTCCAGGTCCTTGGCCAGCAGCTGGGCGTGCGCCGGGGTGGCGCCGCCGTTGCCGCCGACGTACAGGTTCCAGCCGTCGGCGGTGGCGATGACGCCGACGTCCTTGCCCCGGGCCTCCGCACATTCGCGGGCGCAGCCGGAGACGCCCATCTTCAGCTTGTGCGGGCTGCGGAGGCCGCGGTAGCGCAGCTCAAGCTGGATGGCCATGGCCACGGAGTCCTGGACCCCGAAGCGGCACCAGGTGGAGCCGACGCAGGACTTCACCGTGCGCAGGCTCTTGCCGTAGGCCTGGCCGGATTCGAAGCCGGCATCGACCAGCACCTTCCAGATTTCGGGCAGCTGCTCCAGCCGGGCACCGAACATGTCGATCCGCTGCCCGCCGGTGATCTTGGTGTAGAGGCCGTACTGCTCGGCGACCGCGGCGATCACGCCGAGTTTCTTCGGGGTGATCTCGCCGCCGGCGATCCGCGGGACCACCGAGTAGGTGCCGTCCTTCTGCATGTTGGCCAGGGCGCGGTCGTTGGTGTCCTGCAGGGTGCCGCGGCCGGCGTCCAGGACGTAGGCGCTGTTCTGGCTGGCGAGGATGTTGGCGATGGTCGGCTTGCAGATATCGCAGCCGGCGCCGGTGCCGTATTTGGCCATGATCTCCTCGAAGGAGGTCAGCTCCAGGACCCGGATGGCGTCGAAGAGTTCCTGGCGGGACAGCTCGATGTGTTCGCACAGGGCCTTGGAGACCTCGACGCCGGACTTGGTCAGTTCGGTTTCGAGCAGTTTCTTGAGCATCGGCACGCAGGAACCGCAGCTGGTGCCGGCGCGGGTGCAGCCCTTGAGCTCGCCGAGTTCCCGGACGGGCGCGTTGCCGTCGCAGGCGCCGCAGCCGTTGACGGTGTCACGGATGGTTCCGGCCGAGACGTTGTTGCAGGAACACAGGATGGCGTCGTCCGGCAGTTCGGTCTCCGGGGCGTCGCCGCCGCCGGCCGCGGTGAGGTAGGCACCGGGTTCGGCGGCCAGTTCGCGGCCCAGCATGGGGCGCAGGGAGGTGTAAGGCGAGGCGTCGCCGACGAAGATGCCGCCGAGCAGGGTCTTGGCGTCGTCGGTGGTGACGATCTTCTGGTAGACGCCGCGGGCGGGGTCGGCGTAGACGATTTCGAGGGCGTGTTCCGTGCGGGCGAACGCGTCGCCGAAGCTGGCGACGTCGACGCCGGAGAGCTTGAGCTTGGTGGCGGTGTCGAAGCCGGGGAAGGTTGCGTCGCCGCCGTGCAGCCGGTCCGCGACGATTTCTGCCATCGTGTTGGCCGGGGCCACGAGGCCCAGGCACATGCCGCCGAAGTTGGCGACCTCGCCGATCGCCCAGATGCCGGGAACCTCGGTGGAGCAGTCGTCGGAAATGACGACGCCGCCGCGCTGGCCGAGCTGGAACTGCTGCGGTGCGCCCTCCGCGGCCCGGAACAGTTCGTCCCGGGGCCGCACGCCGATCGCGACGATCACGATGTCGGCGGCGATGATCCGGCCGTCGGCCATGAGGACGCCGGTGACCTGGCCGTCGTCGTCGGAGAGGACCTCGGAGGGGAACACCCCGCCGTGGACGGTGAAGCCCTTGGCCTCGATCAGCCGGCCGAGCGCCTGCCCGGCACCTTCGTCCAGCTGGGTGTTCATGAGCCACGGCGAGCCGTTGATGACGATCGGGGTGGCGCCGAGCTGTTCGGTGCCGGCGGCTGATTCCAGGCCCAGCAGACCGCCGCCGATGGTGACCGCGTTGACCTTCCGGCCCAGCTTCGCGGTGAGGTCCGTGATGGCCTTGTTGATGGACCAGACGTCCTCAAGGGTGCGGTACACATGGGTGAGTTCGGCGCCCGGGATGGGCAGGCGGGCAGCGTCCGAGCCCGTCGCGACCACCAGCTCGTCATAGGGATAGACGGTTCCCGCCGCGGTCCGGACGGTCTTGCCGGCGGCGTCGATACTGGTGACGCGCTCGCCGGTCTTGAGGTTCAGGGCCGTGTGGTCCCACATGGAAGCGCTGCCCAGGGTGAGGTCGACGTTGCTGTCGGTGAGTGCCTTGCTCAGCGCGACGCGGTCATAGGGGAGGTGGGCTTCTTCGGTGAGGACGGTAACGTGCCAGCCATCGAGGCCGCGGGCGTGCATGGCATCGGCGAAGCGGTGCGCTGCGGGGCCGCCGCCGGCCACCACAATACGGCGCGGGCCGGCGCTGGTGGCGCCCTGGTTCGGGTGGCTTGAGGGGTGTCCGGTCACGGTGGGCCTTTCGCATGGGCCGCAGACGGTGCTCTGCAGCTTGTCGTCCCAGACTAGGCAACCGGAATTTCGCTTCAGTTTCCCTTATGTTTCGTGATCTTAACTTCTGCATCACGAATGCATTTCCCGCCGTGTGAGCTCTCTTTTACGCGCCGGACACAACCGGCGCGTCCGGATGAAACACCGCGGGCCTAGCTTGAATATGTGGCCGCAGCAGCGGTTGAGCCCGTAAGGGATGTATCAGAGAGGGGCCGGGATGACCGCCGTACTTGAAACCGCCGTACACGACGTTGAGGACCAAATTACCGGAGCCGCAGCCGGCTGGCACCGGGTGTGCGCCGTGGCGGACCTGGAACCGGCCTGGGGCGAGGCGGCACTGATTGCGGGCCGCCAGGTGGCCCTGTTCCGCACCCTGGCCGGTGAGGTTTTCGCCGTCGCGCAGGAGGACCCGGCCACCGGGGCGAACGTCATGGCCCGCGGCATCACCGGATCCCGCGGGGACAGGCCCACGGTGGCATCGCCGTTGCACAAGGAGGTCTACGACCTCGCCACCGGGGAATGCCTCGGCAGCCCGGAACTCCGCCTCGCCACCTTCGGTACCCGGATTGTGGGCGGGTACATTGAAGTGCAGCTCTAGAGGCCCAGTGCCTCGCGGACGTCGGCAAGGACGCCGTCCAGGGCCGTGCGGGCCTCGTCCCGGGCAGCCGGAAGCTCGGCGGCCGAGCCGACACTGCGGATGACTTCCAGGTAGCACTTGAGCTTCGGTTCCGTGCCGCTGGGACGGATGATCACGCGGCTGAGGTCCCGGGTCAGGTACAGCAGGCCCTCGGTGGGCGGGAGGAGTTCGCTGCCCTCGGCAAGGTCCGTGACGGCCTCGACGGCGGAGCCGCCGAACGATTCCGGCGGGCTCACGCGCAGCCGGTTCATCATCGCGTCCAGCAGGCCGAGGTCCGCCACCCGGATGCTGAGCTGGTCGCTCGCGTGCAGCCCGTGCACCAGGTAGAGCTCGTCCAGGGTGTCAAAGATCGTCTTGCCCTCGGCCTTTGCGGCCGCCGCGAGTTCGGCGATGAGGACCGCGGCCGAAATGCCGTCCTTGTCGCGCACCAGCGACGGAGCAACGCAGTAGCCCAGCGCCTCCTCGTAGCCGTAGACCAGCCCCGGCACCCGGGCAATCCACTTGAAACCGGTCAGGGTTTCCTCGTGCGCGTAGCCTGCCGCGGCCGCGATCCGCGCCAGCAGCCGGGAGGACACGATTGAGTTGGCGAACACACCGGCCGGTGCTTCGCCACTGGCGGCCTGCCGGGCCACGACGTGGGCACCGAGCAGGGCGCCTACCTCGTCCCCGCGCAGCATGCGCCACGCGCCGGTATCAGGGTCCTTCGCTGCCACGGCTGCCCGGTCGGCGTCAGGGTCGTTGGCTATCACGATGTCGGCGTCCTCGCGCGTCGCCGCCTCGAGGGCCAGATCCAGCGCCCCGGGCTCTTCCGGGTTGGGGAAGTTCACCGTGGGGAAGTCCGGGTCCGGCTGCGCCTGTTCGGTGACGAGCGTGACGTCGTCGAATCCGGCGGCGTTCAGCACCGCGACGGCCGTTTCCCCGCCCACACCGTGCATGGGGGTCAGGACGATCTTCAGCCCGCGGGCCGGGAAGTGTTCCGGTACCGCCAGGGCCGCGACGGCGCGCTGGTAGTCGGCCGCGATCGAGGGCGCCAGCACGGTCCACCCGTCCGCGGCCAGAACGATGGAGTCCAGGGCGCCGACGACGTCGATCTTCGCCGCGATCAGGGCGTCGTAGGGTGCCACGATCTGGGCGCCGCGGCCGCTTTCCTCCACCGCGTGACGGCCGAGGTACACCTTGTAGCCGTTGTCCTGCGGCGGGTTGTGGCTGGCGGTGACCATGACGCCGCCGTCGCAGTCCAGTGCCCGCACCGCGTAGGCGAGCAGCGGGGTGGGCAGCGCGGCCGGCATCAGGAAGGTCTCAACCCCGGCCGCGGTGAGGATCGCCGCTGTTTCCTCGGCGAAAATGTCGGAGTTGTAACGGGCGTCATAGCCGACGACGGCGCGCGGCCGGGTGCCGGGGGAGGCCTGCTCGACCGCGTTGGTGAGGAAGGCGGTAAAGCCGGCGGCGGCGCGCCGGACCACCACGCGGTTCATCCGGTTCGGACCCGGGCCGAGGGCTGCCCGCAGTCCCGCGGTGCCGAACTGCAGGGTGCCGCTGAAGCTGTCGGCCAGTTCCTGGCGGGCCGCGGCGGCGCCCCCGTCGGTGAGGCGGACCAGTTCGGAGAGGGCGGCGGCGGTGGCGGGGTCCGGGTCCTGGCTTGCCCAGTCGCGGGCATCGCTCAGGAGGCGGGCGAGTTCGGCATCAGAAGACGTCATGGAACCAAACTATCGCCAATCGTGGGCGATTCCTGCCCAGACAATCGAGAGTTCGGGTTTCAGTTCCATCTCGAGGCCTTTCGCGGGACCTTGACACCCAAATTTCCGGACACGTAGCGTCTGGAATATGAAGATGGGCCGTGGTGTCGAATGGGCCGTGCACAGTTGCGTCAACATGGCCTGGACACCGCCCGGTGAGCCGGTGAACAGTGCGCGGCTGGCCGAGTTCTACAAACTCCCGGCGGCGTATCTCAACAAGCAGTTTCAGTCGCTGGTCCGGGCCGGCGTCCTGGACTCGGTGTCGGGTCCCCGCGGCGGCTTCCTCTTGGCGCGCCGGCCCGAAAACATCACCGTGCTGGACATCGTGCTGGCGCTGGAGGGCCAGGACCCGGCTTTCCGGTGCGAGGCGATCCTCGGAAATGTTCCAGAACCGGACCGGCAGGAGAACTTCGCGCGGACGTGCCTGATTTCCCAGACCATGCGCCAGGCCGAGCTCGCCTGGCGGCAGGCGCTGGCGCGCCAGAGCATCGCCGGGATCGCGGACTCGATGGAGCGGCGGTTCCCGGCGGACAAGACAAAGGTCCTGGACTACCTGGCCGCGGAATAGCAGCGGCGGGGTAGTCCAGGACCTCTGGCGGGGCCTAGTTCAGAGCCAAGATCATAGCTTGGCGATGATGTCTGCCAGCAGCTTGGAAATCCGCGGGCCGGCGGCCTCGCCGGCCTCGAGGACTTCCCCGTGGCTGAGCGGCACGGGGCTGATCCCGGCGGCGAGGTTGGTCACCAGCGAGATGCCGAAGACCTCCATGCCGGCGTGACGGCCGGCGATCGCCTCAAGTGCCGTGGACATGCCCACCAGGTCGGCGCCGATCCGCTTGGCGTACTGCACCTCGGCGGGCGTCTCATAGTGCGGGCCGGTGAACTGGGCGTAGACGCCCTCGTCCAGCGACGGGTCCACCTCGCGGGCCAGCCCGCGGATCCGGGAGGAGTAGAGGTCCGTCAGGTCCACGAACGTTGCCCCTTCCAGCGGTGAGGTGGCGGTGAGGTTGATGTGGTCGCTGATGAGCACCGGCGTGCCGGGCGTCCAGTTCTCGTTGAGCCCGCCGCACCCGTTGGTCAGCACAAGAGTCTTGCAGCCGGCAGCGGCGGCGGTGCGCACGCCGTGAACCACGGCGCGGACGCCCTTGCCCTCGTAGTAGTGCGTGCGGGCGCCCAGGACGAGGGCCCGCTTGCCCTCTTTGGTCAGGACCGAACGGATGGTGCCCACGTGCCCCACCACGGACGGTGCGGAAAAGCCGGGGATTTCGGCGGCGGACAAGGTGGCGGTGGTCTC
Organism: Arthrobacter sp. 49Tsu3.1M3; assembly: GCF_900168135.1. Classification (NCBI taxonomy): domain Bacteria; kingdom Bacillati; phylum Actinomycetota; class Actinomycetes; order Micrococcales; family Micrococcaceae; genus Arthrobacter; species Arthrobacter sp. 49Tsu3.1M3. Next base: position 255,252 of record NZ_FUZD01000004.1, on the reverse strand, counting down.
GCCGATGAGCTCGGCGGCGTCACCCCAGCCCGAGCCGAGGACCAGCGCGACGTCATGGGAGTCGACGCCCGTCTCTTCGGCGATGTAGGCGGCGGCGTCGCGGGCGGCGTCGAAGGGGTCTGCATTCAGGAATTCTGTATAGCTCACTGGTACAAGTTATCGTGCGCCGGGCCTGCTGCCCAGCATGCACGAATGGACGCGCATGGCCCGGATTCTTGGGGCTCCGGTTCGGATGGTGGACAATGGTGGATTGTGACTACGCATCCTGACTTCAGCTCACCCCGCATCGCAATTCTCGGCGGAGGGCCTGGCGGCTACGAAGCCGCCATGGTCGCCGCATCGCTGGGGGCGCAGGTCACCATCATCGAACGTGCCGGTCTCGGCGGCTCCGCGGTGCTGACCGACGTCGTTCCGTCCAAAACCCTGATCGCGACGGCAGACCTGATGACCCGCGTCGGCGAGGCCGGTGAGCTCGGGGTCAAATTCGACCTCGACGGCGGCGACTGCAGCCCGACGATGCGCGCGGACCTCAAGCACATCAACGACCGCCTGCTGCGGCTGGCGCGGAAGCAGTCGGAGGACATCCAGGTCGGGCTGGAACACCAGAACGTCCGCATCCTGATCGGCTCCGGCAGGCTGCTGGACAACCACACCATTGAGGTCCTCACCGCCAACGGCACCGAGACAGTGGAAGCAGACACCATCCTGCTGGCGGTAGGGGCACACCCGCGCGAGCTGCCCACGGCACGCCCGGACGGTGAGCGCATCCTCAACTGGGCCCAGATCTACAACATGGACGTGCTCCCCGAAGAGCTGATCGTGGTGGGTTCCGGCGTCACGGGCGCGGAATTCGCCTCGGCCTACAACGGCCTGGGTTCCAAGGTCACCCTGATCTCCAGCCGCGACCGCGTGCTGCCGGGCTCGGACACCGACGCCGCCGAGGTCCTCGAGGGCGTCTTCGAACGCCGCGGGCTCAAGGTCCTCTCCCGCGCCCGCGCCGAGACCGTCGAGCGCACGGACGACGGCGTCGTGGTCACCCTCGGCGACGGTTCGAAAGTGACCGGCAGCCACTGCCTGGTCTGCGTCGGCTCCATCCCCAACACGGCCGGCATCGGCCTGGAGGAAGCCGGCGTCGCGCTGACCGAGAGCGGCCACATCAAGGTCGACGGCGTCTCGCGCACCACTGCGCCGAACATCTACGCCGCGGGCGACTGCACCGGGGTGCTGGCCCTGGCCTCCGTGGCCGCGATGCAGGGCCGGATCGCGATCGCGCACTTCCTGGGCGACAGCGTCATGCCCCTTAAGCTGCACCAGGTTGCATCCAATATCTTCACCTCGCCCGAGATTGCGAACGTGGGCGTCTCCGAGGCCGAGATTGATTCGGGCAAGTACCAGGCCGACGTTATCAAACTGTCCCTGCGCAGCAACGCCCGCGCCAAGATGCGCAACCACCGCGACGGCTTCGTCAAGATCTTCGCCCGCAAGGGCTCCGGCACCGTGATCGGCGGGGTGGTGGTGGGCCCGAACGCATCCGAGCTCATCTTCGCGATCTCCCTCGCCGTCACCCAGAAACTGCACGTCGACGACGTCGCCAGCACCTTCACTGTGTACCCGTCCCTGAGCGGCTCCATCTCCGAAGCAGCCCGGCGGCTCCACGTCCACATGTAGATCTCGCCCATAGAGTTATGTAGTGGGCCCGCCGCAATCCGGAGGCTGATGCCATGCAGAGTCCCCAAGCGCTGGTTGAAGCCGCCGAGCGGGCCGCCGCGCGCCCTAGCGCGCACGGCGTCGCGGAGGGCGCCGTGGGGGAAGAAGAAACCTTCACCGGGTTCGGCGTCACCGGGGTTCCGTTCAGTTCAGGCTACGTATTGGCATTGCGGCGCTTCGCCGCGTCGTCGATCGGGCCGGGGTACACCTCGGTCTGGGTCCGCGACCCCGCCGGAGCGTGGTCGATGCAGGGTACCGTGGCGCCAGGACTCTCCTGCCCCCGGTACTTCGGCGCCGCCCTCGATTCGGCGTCGACCTCCCGCATTTCCCTCACGTGGAGCGGCAGCCACGCTTTCACGGTCGACGTCGGCGGCGGCGCTGCGCTGCACTGGCAGCTCACGCTGCGCTCCACGACGATCACCAGATTCATGTCGGTGGTGTCCGGCGCCGTTCCGGACCGGCTGTGGCGCAGCCGGGCGTTCCTGCGCGCCATGGGTGCCGTTGCCGGCCCGCTCCTGGGGGCGGGCCACCTGGGCCTGACTGGCCTCGCCCCCAACGGCCAACGATTTGCCGTCCACCCCCGGCGCATGTGGTTCGTCGCAGACAGCCGGGCGGTGCTCAACGGACGTGATTTGGGGGAACCCGCTGCCTTGCCGGTCCAGGACAGGTTGGGGGACTTCTGGATACCCCGGCGCGGCATCCTGATGATGGGAACCGCGGTGTTCGAGCCGGGAGATTAAGCGCGACGGATGGCCGGCGCCTGACGTACTGCGTCCTCTGGTCCGGGTCTACGCTTCTGCGCGGCACACATGCGCGGGTGAACGCAGTGTAAATTCTCGCCGCCCAACAGGCATTCCTGTGCTCCGGCGGCCCTAGGATGAATCTCGTCATTCGCACTCATTCAAGGGGGCTACATGAGTTATCCGCAGCAACCGAATGCATTTTCACCCCAGACCGGAGAGACTCCGCTTTGGGCGCCGCTCTATGGGGCTACCCTCCAGCAGGCCGTCCAGCGATTTTTCAAGAAATACGCCATCTTCTCCGGCCGGGCCAGCCGCAGCGAGTACTGGTGGTGGGCACTGGTGTCCCTCATCGTCGGGATAGTCATCAACATCATCACGAGCACCGGCACGACGACTAATGCTTCCGGAGCCGCCGTGACGGGACCCGGTGCCATTGTCGGCTTGATCCTTGCTGTCATTTGGGGGCTCGGGACGATCGTTCCGTCCCTGGCGCTGCTGGCGCGGCGCCTGCATGACGTGAACCTGAGCGCCTGGCTGATCCTGCTGGTCCTGGTGCCGTTCCTCGGCGGCCTGGCGCTGTTGGTGATGACAATTCTGCCCTCCAACCCCGCCGGCCAGCGGTTCGACCAGCCATCCGGTTACTAGTGCGCTTCCGCGGAGCGAAGAATCCCTGGCCGGGAATCCGGGCAGGGATTTTTCGTTTTCGGCAGTCGGGTGCACCGCCGTGCGGGGGCCTTGGACCCTACGGCGCCGACCGGCGCCGCGCCCACACTGGAACATGGCCAAAATCTATATCCCCTACGGGACCGTCGAAGGACAAACCGCCCATATCGTGGAGTACATCGCCGACGTGGTCCGGGCGAACGGTCACCAGGCGGAGACGGCGGACCTCAAGCATTCCCCAGGCCCTTTCCCGGGCGGCTATGACGGCGTGATCGTGGCGGCCTCGGTGCACGTGGGGAAGCACGAGGGATACGTCGCAGACTTCGTCAAGAAGAACCGCGCTGAGCTCGAACGCTTGCCGTCGGCTCTGGTTTCGGTGAGCATGGCCGCCCACGGAGACGAGCAGACCGCGGAGGGCTACGTGGAGAAGTTTGAGCAGGACACCGGGTGGCGGCCCGCGCACATCGGGTTGTTCGCCGGCGCTGTGCTCTATACCCACTACGGGTTCATCAAGAAGCACGTCATGAAGAAGATCGCCAGCGACAAGGGCTCCCCGGACACGGACACCTCCCGTGACTACGTGTACACCGAGTGGGACGGCGTCCGGCGCTTTACGGAGGACTTCCTGGCCCGGTTCGCCGAGCCGCCCGCCCAGTCGTAGAGCCCAGAAGTAGAGCCCAGTCGCAGGGCTCAGGAGTAGGCGTAGGGCGGAACCGTGTCGCCGGGGGCAAAGGGCCGGAACCAATGCTCGAAACCCAGCTTCCCGCCGTCGGCATCGGGGCCTCCGTCGTTGGGGCCGGCGTCGTCGGCGTACAGCGCGTCACTTTCGGCGTCCTCCAGCAGGACTTCCTCAACGGCGGGCCGCCAGTCCTCCGGAAGGTCGAGTTCGTAGATGTCCTCGGTGATTTCCGCCTGGTCGAGCAGGCATCTGACGGCGAGCTCCGCCGCGAGGCAGCCGGGGGCGGTCCAGCCCCTGACCAGGCACGCGGTGACGTCGGCTGCGACCACGATGAATTTCTGGGTGAAATTCGCGTCGTAGCCGGCGGCGAACTGTGGCGGCAGCGAGGACAGGACCGAGGTCCCGGCAATGTCGGCGGGCGTGACTAGATCCAGCCGGCTGAGCGTTCCAAGATCGCGGAACAGCTGATCGATGACGATGCTCGACGAGTTCCACAGGAGTCCGGCCAGCAGGCGGGTCTGGCCCACTGCTTTGCGCCGGTCTTCCGGGGAAACGGCTGCCATCTCGGCCAGGTCCTCGGGATCAAACTGGAGCCGCTGCTCGGCCGTCATGTCGTCCGGGTGGGGGTCGAGCCCCAGCAGTTCCAGGCTCAGCCCGGTCAGCTTCCCGGCGTCGGCCAGCAGTTCTTCGGTGATGTCGTCGTCGTCGGCGCTCATGGCCCCGATGCTACCCGCCGTTTGCCCGCGGCCCGATTTGCGTTACGCGGCCGGGTTTGGCGGCGGCGCGGCCGCGTTAGGCCGCCGCCGGGTGGATAGTTCCCGACGTCGAACCGGCACGGGCCATCCGGGCGGACAGCAGATAGGCGATCCCGCAGGCCAGGGGAACCAGGCTGGCCGCGATCAGCGACCCGACCGCGCCCGACCTTCCGATGATCGTGATCAACAGCGGCAGGACCCCCAGGCCCACCAGCAGCCAGCCGGCCAGTGCGGTGACTTTCAGGCCGAGGATGGCGGCCGGGAACGCCAGCGCGAGCACGCTGACGGCGATGACGGGGCCGTTGTCATTGAGGAAGGAGCTCAGGGCGGCGGGGTCGAAGGCGAGCCACACGCACGCGGCAATGAAGGCCGAGGCGAGGGCGAGCAGCAGGGGAGCGGTTGCCGCCGGCCAGAACCAGGCCGAGACCGCGAGGATGAGCATGGGCACCACCCAGGCGAGCGTCAGCAGCGTACCGGTTGTTCCGCCCGGGTCCTGCATCGCGAACCCGCCGATGAAGATTCCCCCGATGACGGTGAAGGCCGCCATGACGGCTGCTCCGGTGCGCGTCAGCGCCGCCGCCCGCCGCTGCGGATCCTTTTCGCGGGACATGACGACACCCATCACGACGGCGAACACAATGATTGCGCCGAGCGCCAAAATGACCGGGACGTTCATGGGATGCCTCCTGCGGCTGAACGGAACCTACGTTCATTGCAGCCCCGCCTACCGGCCGTGCCAAGGGGAGAAAGGCCCGCTTCGGCGCTCAGGGCGATGCTGAGTGCCCTGAAGTCCGGGCTGCCTCGGATGTACCAGGTCCTGTCCAACTCGACTTACAGTTGAAACGAGGCGGGAGGTCCTGCAGGCGCCCAGGACGTCCGGGATACGGCCAAACGCGTGCCACTGGAGTCGGCGGGAATGGGTCGGAGACGCCTGATCTGTGCTGAGCTGGTCGACTCGGAATTTGCGGGTCTTGCCCTGCAATATCATCCGCGGTAATGCTGGATTAGGGGGATCCGAGCATACTTCGAGCTGACGGTTTCTCGGGAGGTTGCCATGTGGAAGCGTGGCGTAGCCGAGGTCGACGTGAATCGCGAAGCACCGGCCCGCGCGCCGCCGCAGGTGTTACTGGATTGATGGCGGTCGGGGCGAACCTTAAACGTGACGGTTGCGAACGTGGCCGTACCGGACCCGGCCACAACAGGCAGGATTGAGGACTACGAAGGCAAGTGGGGGTCAGCAGGAGGTTTAGGCATGTATGAGAGTAGAGAGCAGAAACAGCGCCCGGTGATCGAGGGCGATGGTGGAAGTGCGGACGTCGCCCTCGCGTCAGGACCAGGAATCGACCGTCGTAGGGTCTTGGGATCGGGTTTGGCTATGGCCGCCACGGCGGGTCTGTTGGGGGCCCGTGTCGCTCCTCCGGCAAGCGCGGCCGCCCCCGGAGATTCTGGCCCGTTCCAGGAAGTCTCCGGCCATGCCCTGTACCACTTGCCGCAGGACCACAAATGGCACACGGGCGGAATCTTCGACAGCGGCCAGGTCCAGGAGTGGCACTACTGGACCGGTTTCTTCACCGATGACGACACCGGGGAAGAGTTCGGCATTTTCTACAACATCACGAACAACCCGAGTGCTCCCGGGGGGCCCTCGCTGTGGCAGCAAGGCGTCAGCTTCTCGTTCGGGGACTTCGCCAAGCAGGAGTTAATCTGGGCGCACCAGCCGACTGCGGTTGGCTCATTGCAGGCCACACGGCCGCCGGACTCGACCTCGCCGGACGACTTCCAGTACGCCGCCAAGGGCGAGAACGTGGAATTCACGACGGTGTACCGTGCCGAGCCGGACACGTGGCGCTTCCAGTTCACGGGTGTTGCCGCAAACAACGGGAACTCACCCGTCGCCATGGACATGGAGAACACGGCCCAGTCACCGTACGGCTACATGCCGGTCGGGCTTGCCGGCTTTGAGAACCAGAACATCCCCTGGAACGGACAGAATCTGGATCCGGCCACGCTGTACTCGCTGTCCTACTATTACACCGGTCCGATTTCGAAGAGCAAGGGCACCGTCACCATCGGCGGTAAGACCCGCCATCTCACGGGCACGATCTGGTTTGAGCACCAGTGGGGGAACTACAACTCCGGGCAGGAGCCATGGACGACGGCGTATACCTGGGGGGCACTGACATTCAACGATGGCACCGTCTTCACCTGGCGCCAGTGGTACGGCGCACCAAACGGATCTGCTCCCCTCCAACCGATTCTGGAGATCGGCCGCAACTCGTTTGGGACGCCCAACGGCACACCGGACGGCAGCCTTACCTTCCACGTGGGGAACAACGCGGAGTGGAAGGCGTTGAAGACCTGGAAATCACCGGTGAGCGGGCGCAACATCGCCACTCAGGCACAACTGACCAGCAACTTCGGGATCTGGTACCTCACGAACGTCTTCGACAACTACGAGATGCCTTGGGGCTACCCACCCTACGGGACCAATCCATATAGCTTTGTCGAAGCCGCGATGTGGATCCGTACCGGCTCGGTCGACGGGCCGATTGTCGGCCACGCTTTCTCGGAGCAGGCCAACCAGTTCACCCTGTACCAAGGTGCAGTTCCCGGGTAGAGTCTGCAGCCGCCTCGCTCGTCGCGGCGTTTTGCCGCCGACAGAACGACGTGGCGGCCCGGGCGCGGGTCTTCCTTCAGGGCCGCCGTGCTTAAACCACGGGAGTAAGGCCTCTACCTCTTGGCGTGTTGCGTAGGCATAATGTCGCCATGTGGATCCCCGCCCTATTTCTCATCTTGGTCGTCATCGGGATACTGGTCACTTACTGGCAACTCACCCTGACAGGACTCTTCATCTGGGCGTTTGTTGCCTGGAAGAGGCACCACCCCGCCGACACACGGTCGAGGTACCCCCGGAAGCCCGTCCAGACCCGGCCTGTGGTCAAGCCGGTCCAGACCCGCCCCAGACCCCAGCCTGGGCGGACCCGGCCTGAGCTCACACCCAAGTCCAGGCCTTCCCATGAGTTGCCTGCGCCCGCGTATCTGCCCCGGTGGACTGCGAACCGCCGGCTGGAGGCCGGCCGCGAGCATGCCCAGTGGCAGAAGAACTTCGACAACGCTGCACAGTAAGACCCTCACGTGCCGGGGCTGCACCGGGGCAACGCGGCCGCCCCGGTGCGTGGTCCTGGCCAGGCGGAGTCGCTGCCGAAGGCGCTACCCCGCGCGAGAAACCCATCGGGTGCTGCAATATCCCTGAGCGGCACTCCCGAACGATGGCGGGCAAAAGTTGTGAGGAGTAACCGAGCGCACTGACCAATCTGGCCCGGGGCAGGTACTGAAGGACCGTACTGGAGCTTCCAATGGATAGGAGTTTTTGAATGAGTGAGAGCATCCTGGCAAGTTGGAATGAGGGCGCCGCCAAGGCCCGAGGTGCTGGACTTCGTAAACAGAGCGACGTCAGAAGGTCTCGACTTCGTTGCTGTCGAAGACCGGATTGCGACGTTCGATAACGACGGAACGTTGTGGGTCTAGAAGCCGGCGCCACCGCAGTTCGACTTCCTCCTGCGCGCGTGGTCAGCGGCCGTCAAAGCCGATCCGACGCTGGCGAGCCAGCAGCCCTACAAGGCGATCGTGGAGCACGACGAGGAGTTCTTCGCCGGGCTGGTGACAGGACCCCGAGGTTGTGGCCTCGTTGGAGGGTGCTGTGGCGCACTCGTGGGCGGGCACGACCCCGGCGGCCTTCGACTCTGAAGTGCGGGACTGGGTGGACACTGTCAAACAGCCCAGATTCAGTCTTGGCTACACGGCGTTGGTCTACCGGCCCATGCTCGAGCTCTTCGATTACCTCAAGGCCCACGGCTTCCGGGTTTACGTGTGCTCCGGCGGGGGCCGGGACTTCATGCGGGTGTTTCCGAGGAGACCTGGGGAATTCCTAAGGAGCACGTCATCGGGTCAGCATCGGACTACGAGTACACCAATGGTGCCATCGTGCGGACCGGCCGGATGCTCGGCGGGCTGGCACTAGGACCCGGGAAGCCGGCGCATATCTACGCCCAGACCGGGCGGCTGCCGGTGTTTGCCGGCGGGAACGCCGACGTCGACATCGAGATGCTTGCGTCCTCAAAGTTTGCGCTGCTGCTCAACCACGACGACGGCGACCGCGAATACGCCTACACGACAGCCGCGGAGAAGTCCCTGGCGAAAGCAAAGGAGCTCGGTTGGACACTGGTGAGCATGAAGGACGACTGGACCACGATCTTCTGAGTCCGACCTGACCGCCGCACCTCTGATGGAGAGAGCGACACCAGCGGTTCAGGACGCCACTCCGGGATCTCCGGCCTCCGTCCTGCAAGGCTAGGGTTGCCTCCCTGACGGACCCGAGCGCGTTCAGGGATTGACGCTGTCCTTCACGCCTCAGGCAGCCGCCCCCTGAAAGTGGGACTCGATGATGCCCTTGATGTCCTCGTGGCAGCCGCCGCAGCCGGTGCCGGCGCGGGTGGATGCCGATACCTCCGGCACCGTTCCGCAGCCCTCGGACACGGCAGCGGCAATGGCCGTGCCGCTGACACCGGCGCACCGGCAGACCGTCCGGGCGGGGTCGGCGGAACCTGCGGAAGCGACCTGGTCCGGGCCGTCCAGGCGCAGCAGCAGCGACCGGTCGGCGGGAAGTTCGGCGCCGCGTTCGAAGAGCTGCACCAGCTCGGCAGAGGTGCGCGGCATGCCCACGGCTACCAGTCCTTCCAGCACGCCGGCGCGAGTGGTCATTTTCACGTAGCGGCCGTGCTCGGGATCGGCCCACTGGGCGATCTGCAGCCTCGCCCTGCCGTTTACGGCCCCGGCGGTCAAGGCTTCCTCGTCCCACGGGTCGGCGGACACGTCCCCGGCCACGGCCATGTTCATGCCGCGGGCCTTGAGCACAATCACGCCCGGCAGTTCCGCCGGCAGGGACGGCAAAGCTTCGGCCTCCGCGTCGGCCCCGGACGCCAGCAGGGTCAGGTAATCGGCGAGCCATTCGGCCTGCCGCCAGCCCGGGCCGACCAGCCCGGAGGGCCCGCGCGCGGTCCGGCACTGAACGCACTCGGGGTCGGGGCAGCGGACCTCGGCGCAGTCGCCGATGGCGAAGATGTGGGGCTCGTGGTGGGCGCGGAGCTTGTGGTCCACCAGGATCCCGGCCCCGGTGGAGAGCCCGCAGCCCTCCGCCAGTTCGGTCCTCGGCCGGACACCGCAGGAGAGGACCAGGAGGTCGCCGTCGATCGCGGAGCCGTCATCGAGCAACAAAGCGGAGAAGCCGCCGTCGGGCGCGTTGTGTTCGACGCCGACCGAGCGGGCGTTGCCGGCCACCCGCACACCGCAGTTCCGCAGGGACGCCGCGAGCACGGCGCCGCCGCCGCGGTCGATGTTCCGGCCCAAAGGATGCGGGCCGTTGTGCACCACGGTGACCGTGGCGCCTTCCTCTGCTGCGGCGAGGGCCGTCTCCAGGCCCAGCACGCCGCCGCCCAGGACCACCACGCGCTTGCCGCCGGCCACGGCAGAGTGCAGCACGGACGCGTCGCGGAGATCGCGCAGGGCGGTCACGCCCGGCGGCAGCACCGGCGCGGCAGGGTCCGGGTTGAGCCCGGTCAGGTTCGGGATGACGGGCCGTGAACCGGTGGCGAAGACGAGGCGCTCGTAGCCGGGGGAGGTGCCGTCGCTCAACAAGACCCGCTGCCGGGCGCGGTCCACGCGGCGGACGCGGACGCCCAGCCGGACATCGACGCCGTCGGCCACCAGTGCCGCCGCGTCCGCGAGGGCCAGTGCGGCCGGGGTCGTCCGGCCGACGCCAAGATCCGCCACCAGCACGCGGTTGTACGCCGCCTCGGACTCTTCGCCGACCACTGTCAGGTGTGCGGTGCCGCTGCGCACGGCCGGCAGCAGCTCGTCGATCAGCCTCGCGGCGACGGGACCGAAGCCCACCACCACAATCCGCTCAGTCATGAGGTCTCCTCTGCTTGAAGAACGCGGGCTGGAACGCCGCTGTGCGTGCCGGCCAGGACATCCAGGGAAGCTGCCGGGCGGATCCACACCTTGCTGGTCTTGAACTCGGGCATCCCGGAAATGGGGTCCGTGGCCGCCTCGGTGAGCCGGTTGGCGCTCTCAAGCTCCGGGAAGTGGAACGGCAGGAACACCGTCTCCGGCCGGATGTCCGTGCTCAGTTCGGCGCGGCAGCTGACCACGCCGCGTTCGTTGGAAATCGAGACGTAGTCGCCGTCGGAGATGCCCTGGGCGGCGGCCGCGGCGGGATGGAGCTGGAGCCGCGCCTCCGGCTGGGCCTCGGCCAGGGTGGCCACCCGGCGGGTCTGCGCGCCGGACTGGTAGTGCTCCATCAGGCGGCCGGTAATGAGGGTCATCGGCGTGCCGGGACGATCGGCGCCGGCCCGGTCGGCTCCCTGGTCCGCCCGGCGGCCCGCCGCGGAGGCGAAGCCCGCAGAGGAAGAACGACGCCGGGGCGTCACCGGCGTGAACACGGCCCGGCCGCCCGCGTGGGCGAAGGCGTCCAGGAAGAGCCGTGGCGTGCCCGTGCTTCCGGCGGGGTAGGGCCAGTAGGCGGCCTCGCCACGGTCCAGCATGGCGTAGTCGATTCCGGAGTAGTCGGCCAGGCCTCCGGAGGACGCGAGCCGGAGCTCCTCGAACACCGTTTCCGGATCCTCGCTGAAGGTGGATTGCGCGTGCAGCATTTCGGCCAGCCGGGTCATGATCCACAGCTCGGTGCGGACACCCGGCGGGGGAGTGAGGGCCCGGCGGCGGCGGAGCACGCGGCCCTCGAGGTTGGTCAGGGTTCCTTCTTCCTCGGCCCACTGGGTCACCGGCAGGACGAGGTCCGCCTCGGCGGCGGTCTCGGAGAGGAAGAAGTCGCACACCACCAGGAAGTCCAGGCTGCGCAGGCCCGCGATCACGGCGTTCGCGTCCGGTGCGGAGACCGCCACGTTGGCGCCGTGCACGAAGAGGCACCGGACGCCGTCGGGCTGTCCCAGGGATTTGAGGAGTTCGACGGCGGGAAGGCCGGGGCCGGGAATCAGGGGTTCGGGCACGCCCCAGACCCTGGCCATGTGGGCGCGGGCGGCGGGATCGGTGATCTTCCGGTAGCCGGGGAGCTGGTCCGCCTTCTGGCCGTGTTCGCGGCCGCCCTGGCCGTTGCCCTGGCCGGTGAGCGTGCCGTAGCCGCTGCGAGCGGAGCCCGGCAGGCCCAGCAGGAGGGAGAGGTTGATGGCGGCCGTGGCGGTGTCAGTGCCGTCCACGTGCTGTTCGACGCCGCGGCCGGTGAGGATGTAGCTGCCGCCCTTGCCGGCGCCGTCGGCCAGCCGCCGGGCGGTTTCACGGATCAGCCCGGCGGGGACGCCGGTGATCGACTGGACCCGTTCGGGCCAGAAGCTGGCGACGCTGCGGACCGCGGCGTCATAACCCGTGGTCCGGTCCGCGATGTAGCCCGCGTCGGCGAGGCCCTCGTGGATCACCGTGTGGGAGATGCCCAGGAGCAGGGCGAGGTCGGTGCCGGGCAGCGGCTGCAGGTGCAGCCCGCCGCCGTCGGAGGTGAACGCGGCGGTGGCGGAGCGCCGGGGGTCGACGACGATCAGGCCGCCCGCGTCGCGCGCCCCCTGGAGGTGCTGGACGAAGGGCGGCATGGTCTCGGCAACGTTGGAGCCGAGCATCAGGATGGTGCTGGCGGTGTCGAGATCCGCGAGCGGGAACGGGAGCCCGCGGTCCAGGCCGAAGGCGCGCATGCCGGCCGCGGCGGCCGAGGACATGCAGAACCGCCCGTTGTAGTCGATCCGCGAGGTGCCCAAGGCCAGCCTGGCGAACTTGCCCAGCTGGTAGGCCTTCTCATTGGTGAGGCCGCCGCCGCCAAACACGCCGACGGCGTCAGCCCCGTGCTCGAGGCGGGCCTGCTTGACGGCGGAGACGATCCGCGTAAGAGCCTCGTCCCAGCTGACCGGATGATGGACGCCGTCGGCGCCCTTCAGCAGGGGCTCCGTGACGCGGCCCGGGTGGTCCAGCAGCGAGGCCGAGGTCCAGCCCTTGCGGCACAGGCCGCCGCGGTTGGTGGGGAAGTCCCGCCCGGCGACCGTCAGGAGCGGCGCGGACGTGGGGGTGGTGGCGGGGGCCGGTGCGGCGTCTACGGGCTCTGACCTCGGCTGGACAGCCGGGGTCAGAGCCGCTGGAGATGTGAGCGTCATGGCGCACTGCAGGGCGCAGTAAGGGCAGTGCGTATTGGCGCTTTTGGTCATTTTAGACGTGTCCCATCGCATTTCGGTTGGCGTTGCGGATGTAGCAGAACCAGCAGACCACCAGCATCAGGACGTAGGCCCCCACAAATCCGTAGAACGCCGAGGTGTAGGAGCCGCTGGCGGTGTTGGAGGCGTTGAGGACCTGGGGGATGATGAATCCGCCGTAGGCGCCGATGGCCGAGATCAGGCCGAGGGCCGAGGACGCGAGCCGCTGGGTGGCGTGCGTGCTGGCCCCGGAGCGGGCGGCCCGGCTGGAGGTGGCGAAGATGATAGGGATCATGCGGTAGGTGGCGCCGTTTCCGAAGCCGCTGGCGGTGAAGAGGAGCAGGAACAGGAAGAGGAAGAGCCAGAAGTTCTTCAGCGGCAGGGTCCAGAGCATGGTGAGGGTGATGACGGCCATGGCGGCGAAGGCTGCGACGGTCATGCGGGCCCCGCCCATCCGGTCTGCCATGCGTCCGCCGTACGGGCGGGCCAGGGACCCGACCAGCGGGCCGAGGAAGGCCAGGGACAGGGCCACGGTGCCGACGGAGATGGAGGAGAATGCCGGGAAGTAGTCCTTGATGAGCTTGGGGAAGACGCCGGCGAAGCCGATGAAGGAGCCGAAGGTGCCGATGTAGAGCAGCGCCATGATCCACAGGTGCGGCTCTTTGATCGCGGCCAGCGAACCTGCGACGTCGCCCTTGGCGCTGGTGAGGTTGTTCATGTACTTCCAGGCACCGAAGGCCGCCAGCAGGATCAGCGGAACCCACATGAACCCTGCGACGGGCAAGTTCACGGTCCCGGCTGCCAGCAGGGTGATGGCGATCGGCACGGCCAGCTGTGCGACGGCGGCACCGAGGTTTCCGCCGGCGGCGTTCAGGCCCAGGGCCCAGCCCTTTTCCCGTGCGGGGTAGAAGAAGGTGATGTTCGCCATCGAGCTGGCGAAGTTGCCGCCGCCGAAGCCGGCCAGCGCGGCCACGAACAGCATGACGCCGAACGGGGTGGCCGGGTTGGCGACGCACAGCCCCAGGCCGATCGTGGGGATCAGCAGCAACAGGGCGGAGACGATGGTCCAGTTGCGGCCGCCGAAGCGGGGAACCATGAACGTATAGGGGATCCGGAGCGTGGCGCCGACGAGGCTTGGCATGGAGATCAGCCAGAAGATCTCGTTGGTGGAGAACTTGAAGCCGGCGGAGGGAAGCTGGACCACCACGATCGACCACAGCTGCCAGACCACGAAGCCCAGGAACTCGGCGAAGATGGACCAGTTCAGGTTGCGCCGGGCGATCGAGCGGCCGGTCGACTCCCACTGCTCCTTGTTTTCCGCGTCCCAGTTGGCGATCCAGCGGCCGGGCCGGTGGTCGAGGGTAAGGGTGCCGCCGGTACTGGCGGCGCCGACCTCTGCGGTGCCGATTTCGGCGGTGCGTTCAGCAGTCACTTGGGAGACCTCCTTGGGGGGTGATGTCCTTCAAAGGTAGGGATGCCGCGTTTCCGGCACGGACGAGGTTTATTAACGCGCTGTGACTTTTGCCTATCGGGGCTTTTATGACGGTGTGAGAATAGGTGTGACGGCCACCACGTGGGACAACGACACGAAGTCCAAATAGCGGACTATTTGTCCATTGACTGGACGGTGGGAACTATTATCAGACGTATTCGAATCCCTAGCCGGCGGCCCCGGGCATCGGGCTCTTGGGGAAATATCCGACCGGTCTTCATGAAAGCGTTACTACATGTCATCCACTGCCACCTCCGCGGAGCATGGGTCCACCAAGCAGGTGAATTCGCGCGGCCGCGTGATTGTCGCCAGCCTGATCGGTACCACCGTCGAGTTCTATGACTTCTACGTTTACGCCACCGCGGCCGTGCTCGTTTTCCCGAAGCTCTTCTTCCCCGGGCAGAACGAGACCACCCAGCTGCTGGCATCCTTCGCCGTGTTCGGCGTCGCGTTCATCGCCCGCCCGCTCGGCTCGGTCATCTTCGGCCACTTCGGTGACAAGTTCGGCCGCAAGGGCACGCTGGTGGCCTCCCTGCTGACCATGGGCGTTGCCACCTTCCTGATCGGCTGCCTGCCGACGGCGAGCGTCCCGGGCTGGGCTTTCCTGGCCCCGGCGCTCCTCGTGGTCCTGCGCTTCGCACAGGGCCTGGCCCTCGGCGGCGAATGGAGCGGCGCCGCGCTGCTGGCGACCGAGAACGCGCCGTCGAACAAGCGCGCCATTTACGGCACGTTCCCGCAGCTGGGGGCCCCGATCGGCTTCATCATCGCCAACGTGATCTTCCTGGTCTTCAGCTACACCCTGACGCCGGACGCCTTCATGGAATGGGGCTGGCGGGTGCCGTTCCTGCTTAGCGCCATCATGGTCATCATCGGCCTCTACGTGCGCCTCAAGCTGATCGAAACCCCGGCCTTCACCAAGGTCATCGAATCCAATGAGGTTGCCAAGCTGCCGCTGGCACGGGTCTTCAAGACCAGCTGGCGTCCGCTGATCCTGGGCACGTTCATCATGCTCGCCACCTACGTGCTCTTCTACCTGATGACCACGTTCACGCTGACCTACGGCACCCGGGCATCCAGCCTGGACACCGCGAAGGCCGCCGCCGAAAAGGCCGGCAAGCCGATGACCGACGCCGCCGCGGCAGCGTTCGTCCCGGGCCTGGGCTACAGCAGGAACGACTTCCTCTGGATGCTGATCGCCGGCGTCGTATTCTTCGGTATCTTCACGCTGGTCTCCGGCCCGCTGGCCGAAAAGTTCGGCCGCCGCAAGATGCTGATCGTTGTCACCTTCGGCATCCTCGCCTTCGGCCTGCTGTTCGTTCCGCTGTTCAGCGCCGGGTTCGCCGGTGCCATGGCGCTGCTGATCATCGGCTTCTCGCTCATGGGCCTGACGTTCGGTCCCATGGGTGCGCTCCTGCCGGAGTTGTTCCCGGGCAATGTCCGCTACACCGGCTCCGCCATCAGCTACAACGTCTCCAGCATCCTGGGCGCGGCTGTGGCTCCGTTCATCGCCGTCTGGCTCTGGGAACTGGCCGGGGGCAGCACCGTGCTGGTGGGTGTCTACCTTGCCGCCATGGCGGTGCTGACGCTGATCGCCCTGTTCGTGAGCAAGGAAACCCGGGACCTCGACTACACCAACAACGTAGCCTGACTTCCGGTCCTCATTCCTGACGGGAGAAGCCCGGTGTGTTCAATGAACACACCGGGCTTCTGCGTTGGCGGGGGCTCAGCTGGCGTAGCGCTCCACAAAGTTCCGCAGGATCTTCATCGGTTCTGTCGCAGTGAACTGCCGCGCGTCTTCCATGAGCATTTCGGCCGATTCCGGCGGGAAGTAGCCGGCATGGCGGTAGATATCGATCCTTGTGACGAGCCCTTCGGCATCGAGCTCCGGGTGGAACTGCGTGGCGTACAGGTTGGTCTTGACCCGGAACATGTGCACCGGGCAGGCGGCCGAGCTGGCCAGCAGCACCGCGTGGGCGGGCAGGACGGTGCAGGCTTCCTTGTGGCCGGTGAACGCCGTAAAGCTCTCCGGCAGCCCGCGCAGGAGGGGATCCTGCAGCCCCTCCGCCGTCAGTTTGATAGTGACGCCGCCAAGCCCTTCACCGTACGTCCGGTCGATCACGGCGCCCTGGTGCAGCCCGAGGGTGCCGACGCCGTAGCAAGCGCCGAGAAACGGGAAGTCCTCGGCCACGATCCTGTCCAGCAGCCCGGCGAGTTCGCGCTCCACCCGATGCTGGGTGGCGCTCTTGTGCTCGGCCGGGTCGCTGGAAGTAAAGGGACTGCCGCCCACAATGACGCCCGAATAGTCCGACAACTCAAGCGCGGGCAGCGGGGCTTCTTCCATCCGGATGCGGTGGAGCTGCTCGGGCTGGAGTCCGCAGTAGCGTAGGTAGGCGCGGTATTCGTCCTCGGCGGCGGTGTCTTCCGCGCGCGAGGCGAGGAGCAGGAATGGCTTCACAGTCCAAGTCTCTACTGGCCTGTCGCGGACGCGCCAGAGGCGCGCCCGCGGCCGGCAGCGGCGCCGGCCGTCCGCCGTCGCCGTATCGTGAGCCGCTTACTCCGCGGCGCCGTCCTCGATCATGGCGATGATGGCACCCGCGGACACGGTCTCGCCGGCCGCCGCGGCGAGGCCGATCACGATCCCGGCGCGGTGGGCGGTGAGCGGCTGTTCCATCTTCATGGCCTCGAGCACGACGACGAGATCGCCCTCGGCGACCGTGTCACCCTCGGCGACGGCCACCTTCACGATGGTCCCCTGCATGGGGGAGGTCAGGGCGTTGCCGCTTGCGGCCGCGGGTGCGCCGCCACCGCGGGAGCGCTTCTTGGCCTTGGCCGGCTTGGCGCCTGCGGCATTGCTGACCGAGCCGAGCGACGCCGGCAGCACGACTTCCAGGCGCTTGCCGCCGACCTCGACGACGACGCGCTGGCGGTCGCCGGCGTCGGCCGCTTCAGCCTCGGTGCCGGTCGGGGTCCAGGCCGGAATGTCGTTGACGAAGGCCGTCTCGATCCAGCGGGTGTGGACCTTGAAGGGGCCCTCGACCGGTGCGAAATCGGGATTGGAAACCACCGCGAGGTCGAACGGGATGACGGTGGGGATGCCCTCCACCACCATTTCCTCCAGCGCCCGCCGGGAGCGCTGCAGGGCCTGGGCGCGGGTGGCTCCGGTGACGATCAGCTTGGAGAGCATGGAGTCGAAGTTGCCGCTGATGACATCGCCCTGCTCCACGCCGGAATCGACGCGGATACCGGGACCGGTGGGGTTTTTCAGTACCGTGATGGTGCCGGGGGCGGGCATGAAGTTCCGGCCCGGGTCCTCGCCGGTGATGCGGAATTCGATCGAGTGGCCGCGGACTTCCGGGTCGCCGTAGCCGAGCTCTTCGCCGCGGGCCAGCCGGAACTGTTCGCGGACGAGGTCGATCCCGGTGACTTCCTCGGAGACGCAGTGCTCCACCTGAAGCCGGGTGTTGACCTCGAGGAAGGAGATGGTGCCGTCCTGGCCGACGAGGAATTCGCAGGTGCCTGCGCCGAGGTAGCCCGCCTCCTTGAGGATGGCCTTGGAGGATTCGTAGAGCCGGCGGTTCTGGTCCTCGGTGAGGAACGGGGCCGGGGCTTCCTCGACGAGTTTCTGGTTCCGGCGCTGGAGCGAGCAGTCGCGGGTGGAGACCACCACGACGTTGCCGTGGGCGTCGGCCAGGCACTGGGTCTCGACGTGGCGCGGGGCGTCCAGGAAGCGCTCAATGAAGCACTCGCCGCGGCCGAAGGCGGCGGTGGCCTCGCGCACGGCGGATTCGAAGAGTTCGGGGATTTCTTCGCGGGTGCGGGCCACCTTGATGCCGCGTCCGCCGCCGCCGAAGGCCGCCTTGATGGCGACGGGCAGGCCGAACTTGTCCACGAAGTCGAGGATTTCCTCGGCGGATTCGACCGGGTCGGCGGTGCCGGGGACCTGCGGGGCGCCGACCTTCTCGGCAATGTGGCGGGCCTGGACCTTGTCGCCCAGGGCAGAGATCGCTTCGGGGGAGGGGCCGATCCACGTAATGCCGGCATCGATCACCTTGGCGGCGAACTCGGCGTTCTCGGCCAGGAACCCGTACCCGGGGTGAATGGCGTCCGCGCCGGACTGGCGGGCGACGTCGATGATCTTGTCCATCACCAAGTAGGACTCCGCGGCGGTGTTGCCACCGAGCGCGTAGGCCTCGTCCGCGAGCCGGGCGTGCAGCGCGTCGCGATCGGGGTCCGCGTAGACAGCCACCGAGGCGATGCCTTCATCGCGGGCGGCGCGAATGATGCGCACCGCAATTTCTCCGCGGTTGGCGATCAGCACCTTGGTCAGCCGGCGGATGCCCGCGGCTGTAGATGACTGCGTTGATCCCGGCACGGTGGGTGCGGACTGCTCCGAATTTGCTGACAAGGCGTCTCCTTCTTTCCTTCAGGGAGCCTAGCGCGGTTTTGAGGGTTCCGCCGATATTACTTGCGGATTCCGCGCGTATACGGCCCTTCCTTTGTAGGGTTGCCACAAAGGGCGGCGAATTGGCTCACTCCGCCACGCATTCCGTCATTACTCGGCGCGGACGTCCGCAGGGTCGACAGCGCCGCCGGTCCAGAGCTCGGTGATCCCCACATTCGCCTGGCCGAGCAGGGCACGCAGGGTGGAGATGGAGAGCCCGACGACGGTGTGGGGATCGCCGTCGACCTTGCGGATGAACGCCCCGCCGTAGCCGTCGATCGTGAAGGAGCCGGCGCACTGGAGCGGCTCGCCGGTGGCGATGTAGGTCTCGATTTCCTCGGCGCTCATCTCCATGAAGTGCACCTCGGCCGAGGACACCGAGCCCAGGGTGGCGCCGGTGCCGCGCGCGGTGTCGTCGCCGTCGGTGTCGCCGTCTTCTGTGTCGGTGTCTGTATCAGTGTCTGCGACGGCCGTGTCGCGGCAGTCGACCAGCCAGTGGCCGGTGTGCAGGACGCCCATCCCGCCGCTCATGCGCAGCATGCGCTCCCGGGCGACGTCGGCCGTATAGGGCTTGCCGTGGGCCTCGCCGTCGAACTCGAAAACCGAGTCGCAGCCGATCACGAGTGCGCCGTCCGCCTCAGGCAGGGACGCGACGGCCTCAGCCTTTGCCCGGGCCAGCAGCAGGGCCGTGTCATGCGGATCCGTCACGCCGTAGCGGGCCTGCACGGCGTCCTCATCCACATCCGAGACGAGGACCTCGTGGGCGATGCCGGCGTTGTGGAGCAGCTTGGTGCGGGCGGGGGACTGAGAGGCAAGAATGAGGCGGGTCACGGCTCCAGCCTAATCCACCGCACGCGTGCAGGCCGGGGGCCGGGACAGGCGCCTGGCCGGGGCGGAAGACCCTGTTTGCCGATAGGTGACAGTGGTGGAGTTGAACCGGCAGCGTAAAGAGAATCGAGAAGCCCATGTCCGGATGGCTGGTGGCAAGCGTTGGCATGGTTGGTGACGGAACATATTTTGGCTGGGACGGCTTCACCATCCAGTCCGGAAATTTGATCGTGATCGTCGTGATGATCATCCTGTTCGTACTGGCCCTGGTCCTTCCATTTCCGGGCGGGAAGCGGCGGAAATGACCGCCGGTGCCGCACGGGGGCACGGTGCGCCGGTCGATGAAGCGGACGCCCACACTTTGACCGGCAGGGTCCGCCGTTGGCTCCTGAGGAAGCTTCCGCCGGACAAGCTGTTGCCCGAGGACCAGCCGGTCTTTGTGGCGTCCTGGGCCTACGTATTCGGCATGGGAGCCGTCGCGTCCCTGCTGTGGATCATCGTGTCCGGGATCGTGCTGGGATTGAACGGACCCCAGTGGTATCACGTTTCTTCGCTGGGTAGCTTCGTCAACAGCACCCATTTGTGGAGCGTGGAGTTCTTCTCATTTTCATGGTCGTGCACCTTTGGCTGAAATTCTGGATGGCGGCCTGGCGCGGGGGCAGGGTCCTGACCTGGATTACCGGCGTGATCTCGTTTGTCGTTTCCATCGTGGCGGCCTTCACCGGGTATCTGCTTCAGACGAATTTCGATTCCCAGTGGATTGCCTTCGAAGCGAAGGATGCGCTGAACGCGGTCGGAGTGGGCGCCTGGTTCAATGTGGCCAACGTCGGTCAGCTCTTCACCTGGCACGTCACGCTGCTGTCACTGGCCGTGGGCGCCGTGGTTGTCCTGCACGTCCTGCTGGTCCGGGTCCACGGCGTTGCACCTCCACTTGAGGCCGCGGAGTCAGACGCCCAGCTGCTACACAGCCGGCCGGAAGCCACCGAACCACCGGAGCCAGCCGGACCCAGGGGTGACGTGCGATGACCAGGAAGAGCAGCAGTATCTCTTGGCGGAAGACGGACGACGTCGCCAGCAGGCCCTGGACAGGCAGCGTCCGCGAATATGACCTCATCAAGGAACTGATCATCGGCGTCGTCGCGGTTGGTCTGCTCGTGCTCGGTGTGTCGGCCATCTTCGGGTCCCCGGATGAGCCCAGCGTCAGCCTCAGGGCGTGGGCCACGGCCGCCCCCTCGGATTTCGTTGGCACCGCAGCCAAGGAGCTTGCCGGGACAAGCGATACTGCAGGATACGGGCCGCCCTACAACTCGACCCCGGACGCGACGCAGAAGATCGGCCCCGTGGACTTCCAAAGCCTCTCAGGCGTCCGCCTTCCGGTGGATACGGCCAATGACTTCGTGATCACTCCGCTGTCCACGCTGCCCTCGCCGCCAGAAGCCGTGGCGCAGTGGACGGCCGCCACGGATCAGCAACGCTCAAGCTGGGCGGCTGCCTATTCCGATGCCCTGGCCGCCGCTCCCGATAATGACCCGGCCAAGGTGGCCGGCGGCGACTATGGTCCGGTCCCGGCGCTGACCGGGGCGCTGTTGGACATGGCGCGCCAGGGCAGCCTGGACGGGGTGCTGCAGAACGGCGGAAACTTCTACAACATGGACTACACCCGCAGTCTCCTGTTCTTGGGCGACGGCGGCTACTTCCCGGATCTCGCGGCCAGCCAGCACCTTTCCGGGGATCAGTGGGGCGTGATGAATGAAACCGGCGATACGCCCGGGCAGTCATGGTTGTGGCTCTTCTCGCTCCTCTACCAAATCGAGCCGTTCAAGTCCGCGCCCAATGCCGATGCCCTCGTCGTTGTGACGATGCTGGTGCTGACCGCGTTGCTGACGCTGCTGCCGTTCATCCCTGGTCTGAGGTCGCTGCCGCGAACGATCCCCCTTCATCGCCTGGTCTGGAAGGACTACTACCGCAACCGCTGAGTTGCCCGGATCAGTAGATGATCCGGGCAGCGGATTCCGGCAGAGACGGATGGGCGAGATGCGCGGATCGGACGGACACCACACCGATACATCTGGCCGAGCGAACTCGATCTCATGGCCCGGATGGCCGGGTTTGAGCTGGAGTCCAGGTGGGCAGACTGGGACCTCAGCGAATTCACCGCGGAATCTCGCAGTCACGTGTCGGTGTACCGGCTGGCCGCACGCTGAGGGTCGAGCTCCCCACCCCCGGCGACGACAGAATCGTTCGCACAAACGCGGCACCAAGCCAGGGCCAATCGTGCTTTCCGGGGTTCATTCCGGGGTTCCTTCCGGCTGTCGCTTAGATTGTCAGGGGTCCCTGAAACACTGGATTCATGGACGGCAATCAGGGGCCTGATGTGGCTCTCGGACCGGCGGCAGGGCCCCGCGACGGCGGGTCGTTCGCCGCGGCCGCCCTCCGGCTGGCCGCGCTCCCGCCGGCCACGGATAGTGCCGGGATCATTGACCGGCTTCGTATACTCGAGGATTTCAAATCCGCCGCGGCCGCGGAACAGGCCTGGCTCGCCGTCGCACTGGATCTGTCCCAGCGCCGCGCCCAGGCCGCCGCCGGGGTGCCCGCGGAGAAGCTCGGCGCCGGGGTCGGCGCGCAGATCGCCCTGGCCCGGCGCGAATCCCCCGCCAGAGGCGGCCGGCTCCTCGGCCTGGCCAAAGCCCTCGTGACCGAAATGCCCCACACCCTCACCGCCCTGCAGACCGGGCAGCTCAACGAATGGCGCGCCACCCTGCTCGTGCGCGAAACCTCCTGCCTGGCCGCCGCCGACCGGGCCGCCGTCGACGCCGAACTCGCCGCCGACACCGGGACGTTCGCCGGGGCCGGTGACCGGTCCCTGGTCGCGGCGGCGCGGGCCGCCGCGTACCGGCTGGACCCCCGTTCCGTGACCGACCGCGCCGCGCACGCCGCCACCGAACGGCACGTCAGCCTCCGCCCGGCCCCCGACACCATGTGCCACCTCAGCGCCCTGCTGCCCGTGACCGCCGGCGTCGCGGTCTACAAGGCGCTGAGCGGGCACGCCGATACCCTGCGCGCCGCCGGGGACCCGAGGGGCCGCGGGCAGCTGATGGCCGATGCGCTGGTCGAACGCACCACCGGCACCCCCGGCGGGATCAGCGGCGTCGAGATCCAGCTCGTCATCACCGACCGCACCCTCTTCCAGGGAAACTCCGAACCTGCCCGGCTCCCCGGCTACGGCACCGTCCCCGCCGGCTGGGCCCGCA
>NZ_FUZD01000004.1:0-231805 GCF_900168135.1 Arthrobacter sp. 49Tsu3.1M3 | reverse complement strand
CACCTGGACCACATCATTCCCTGGCACACCGGCGGCCCGACCACCACGGACAACGCCGCCGGACTCTGCGAAGCCTGCAACCACACCAAAGAAACCCCCGGCTGGAAAGCCCGCCCCAGCCCTGCAGCCGAACTCGGCAACGGCAGGCGCAGCAGGCACACCCTCGAACTCACCACCCCCACCGGCCACACCTACTACTCCACCGCGCCACCCCTGCCCGGATCGCCTGCCGGCGAAGCGAGCGCGGAGTTCCGCCGCCAGCGCCGCGACGAGCGGCACCGCGCGAAGACGCTCAAGCATTTGCGGCCCGCAGGCTCACTGGCGGCCTGAGCGGCCAGGCTCCTCACGAACGGCGCAACTGAAAGTGTGTTGATTTCATGGGAATTTCGACGGGCCAGCGTGGCCGACAGGTTCACAATCCAGGGGTTGCAGCACGAACGTGACGCCATTCCCAGATGCCGGGAAACTTGCACACACGAAAAAGCCGCCCGCCGATCGAAACGATCAGCGGGCGGCTTCAGGGCAACTCGGTTTCAGGGCACCTCGGCTTTGGGACGACTCATCGGCCGGCCATGAGGGTCAGCGGGCGCCGATCTCCTCCGGCTCGGGCTCGCTGTCCGCTGAGGCTGTGGCGGAAGCCGCGGGCCGGAGCTTGGCGCCCTCGACGTCGACGTCCGGCAGGATCCGGTCCAGCCAGCGGGGCAGCCACCACGCCTTGTCGCCGAGCAGGTACATCACGGCCGGAACGATCGTCATGCGGACCACGAACGCGTCCACCAGGACACCGAAGGCCATCGCGAAGCCCAGCGGCCGGACCATATTCAGGTGCGAGAAAATGAAGCCGGCGAACACGCTGACCATGATGATGGCGGCGGCGGTGACCACGGACGCGGCGTGGCTGAACCCGGTGCGGACCGCATGCCTGGCCGATTCGCCGTGCATGAAGGACTCACGCATGCCCGAGGTGATGAACACCTGGTAGTCCATGGCCAGCCCGAACAGCACGCCGATCAGGATGATGGGCAGGAAGCTCAGCACGGCGCCCGGGTTTTCGACGCCGAACACCGTTCCCAGCCAGCCCCACTGGTAGACCGCGACGACGGCTCCGAAGGCGGCCGCGAGCGAGAGCAGGAACCCGCCCGTGGCCAGCAGCGGCACCACGATGGAGCGGAACACGAGCAACAGCAGGATCAGCGACAGCCCGACGACGATGGCCAGGTACGGGGGCAGGGCGTCGCCGAGTTTGGCGGAGACGTCGACGTTGCCGGCGGTCTGCCCCGTGAGGCCGATGCTGACCCCGGTGGATTCCTTGATGCGGTCCTTTTCGGCGCGCAGCTCGGAGACCACCTGGACGGTGCTCGCGCTGGCCGGGCCTTCCCTCGGGATGACCTGGAACACCGCGGTGCGGCGGTCCTCGCTCAGCGCCACCGGGATAGCGGCGGTGACGTTGCCAGTGCCGCGGAGGATGTCGGCGACGTCGAGCTGCTTGGCTGTGGCTTCCTCCGCGCTCAGGCCGGCCGGGAAGTCGCCCACCACCACGATCGGGCCTGTCATGCCTTCGCCGAAGCTGCGGCCGGTGACGTCATAGGCCTTGAACGCCTGCGATTCAACGGGCTCGGACCCGCCGTCGGGCAGCGCCAGCCGCAACTGGCTGGCCGGCAGCGCCACGATGCCCAGCAGCAGGACGCCGGCAAGCAGTGCCAGGACCGGGTGCCGGGTGACGAGTCCGCCCCAGCCCTGTTTGCTGCGGCGTTCGTCGCGGGCACGGTCCGCGCTCTCGTGGCCTGGGGCGGCGTTGTGCTTTTCCGCCTTGGCCCAGACCCGGCGGGAGATGAGCCGGGGCCCGATCAGGGACAGCACGGCGGGGGTGAGGGTCAGGGCGACGACGACGGCGACGGCCACCGTCGCGGCGGCGGACAGGCCCATCACGGCCAGGAAGGGAAGGCCCGGGATGACGAGGGCCGCGAGGGCGATGATGACGGTCAGGCCCGCGAACAGCACCGCGTTGCCGGAGGTGCCGGTGGCGAGGGCGACGGATTCCTCGCCGTCCATGCCGGCCAGGAGCTGGCCGCGGTGACGGTTGACGATGAACAGCGAGTAGTCGATGCCGACGGCGAGGCCCAGCATGAGCGCCAGCATCGGGGAGATGGAGCTCATGTCGACGGCGCCGCTGAGGGCGAAGGTGCCG
This sequence comes from Arthrobacter sp. 49Tsu3.1M3, assembly GCF_900168135.1. Classification (NCBI taxonomy): domain Bacteria; kingdom Bacillati; phylum Actinomycetota; class Actinomycetes; order Micrococcales; family Micrococcaceae; genus Arthrobacter; species Arthrobacter sp. 49Tsu3.1M3. Next base: position 229,617 of record NZ_FUZD01000004.1, on the reverse strand, counting down.
CCGACGCCCACAGCCACACCGACCAGGGCCATCAGCAGGGGGAGCCCGGCGGCGATCAGGGTTCCCAGCATGATGATGAGCACCAGGGCCGCGATGGCGATACCGAGGATCTCGGAGATGCCGAACAGCTCGGAAACGTCCTCCGTGATTTCCTTGCTGGCCAGGGCGGTCACGCCGGCAGAGGAGACTTCGTGGGCGATGTCCTGGACCTGCTGGCGCACGGCGGGGGCCAGCCCGTTGATCGAGGTCTTGAACTGGACCTGGGCGATTGCCGCGGTGCCGTCCTCGGACACGAACCGCATGCCCTGCGAGGCCTCCAGCTGGCGCTTGGCCAGGGCGAGCTTGGCCGCGCCGGCCTCGAGTTCCTTGGTCCCGGCGTCGAGCTTCTCCTGGCCCGCGGCGAGGGCAGCCTTCTGCTGGCCAAGCTGGGCGTCGATGGCCTCGGCGGACATACCGGCCGCGGTCATCTGCTGCTCGGCGGCGGCCAGCTGGGCCTTGCCAGCGGCCAGCCGGGCGGCCGACGCATCCAGCTGCGCCTGTCCTGCGGATGCCTGCTGCTCGCCGGCGGCAAGGTCCGTGACGGCCTTGTCCAGCTGGGCCTGGGTGGCGAACGGGTCCACGGTGCCTTGAACTTCCGGGAGGGCTTTCAGCTTGGTCAGCGCAGCCGAGACCGCGTCCTTGCCGGCCTGCGTGAACTGGCCGTTCTGCGACTCGAACACGATGCCGGCCGAGCCGCCGGAGGACTTGGGCAGCTCCTGCTTCAGCTTGTCCGCCATCTGCTGGGTTTCAGTGCCGGGGATCTGGAAGTTGTTGGACATGGTGCCGTGGAAGGCCGCGGCCGCGCCGCCGACGGCCACCAGGACGGTGAGCCAGAGGGAGATGACGAGCCATCGGTGGCGGTAGGAGAACTTGCCGAGACGGTAGAGCAACAGGGCCATGTCAGTGCCGATCTGGGGAAGGGGTGGCGGGGGATTGGGACGCGAATCCGGAGCCGAGGAGGCCCATGGAATCGATCAGGAGCTGGCGCAGGACGGACAGGGACTCGGGGGTCAGGTCGCCGCCGCAGCGGGCAAACCAGACATCCATGGCGGCTTTTCCGCACGAGATGACGGAGCCTGCGAGGGCGCGGAGGTAGAGCTCGTCGACGTCGCCGGCCGCCGTCAGCGCAAAGCGTTCGCGGGCGGCGTCGATGATCTGTTCGGTGCAGTGGTCCCAGGCTTCCAGCTCGGAGCGGCTGAGCTGGGGGTTGGTCTGGCCCAGGCTGTAGAGCTCGGCCACCGGTGCCACGGTCATGGGATCGGCCAGTTCAACGAGGGCTGCGCGGGCCGATTCCAGGATGGGCTCGCCTGCCGGGCGGAGCCGGAACTGCTGAAGCGCGGTGTCCAGGAAGCCGAACGTCACCGAGGCGAGCGCCGCCTCGGTGCTGCCGAAGTAGTTGAAGAACGTGCGGCGGGAAATCCCGGCGGCGTCGGCGATGTCCTCCACCGTGAAGTTTCCGGGTCCCCGCCTGCGGAGCAGGTCCATGGCGGCGTCCGTGATTGCCTGCCGGGTAGCGGCCTTATTTAGTTCGCGGCGCGAGGGGACACCGGCATCGCCGGATGCGGCGGCGTGGGCGGCGGAGGGGGAGAGCGATGGGGTCACGCGCTTACACTACGTGCATGTTTGCACTCTGGGCAAGTATTTTCCAAGGGTGGTTGGGCAGGTACGGTCGGCGCTCAAGGCTTGAGCTGGGCTGCCGCGTCGCCGGAATTGGTCAGGTAGATCGACTGGCCCGTTGCCCCGGGCTCACGCTGCGAGAGCGGAATGGCAAAAACGGCGGTGCCATAGGCGCAGATCTCCGTCCAGTTCTGCCCGATCGCCGACGTATCGAAGCGCATGGCGACGATGGCGTTGGCGCCGCGCTGCTCGGCCTCGGCCACCATCCGGGCCATGACATCCTGCCGGCTCTCGTAGAGGGCCCGCGTCATTTCCAGCACCTCGCCGCCGCCCAGGGAACGGAAGCCCGCCATGAGCTGGGCCGTGATGTCCCGGGAACGGACGGTCAGGCCCATGACTTCGCCGAAGACGGCATCGATCCGGTGGCCCGGGATGTCATTCGAAGTGACGATCAGCATGCCCAGAGCCTATCCACCTTTGCCGCCATTTTGCCGCCTTCTTGCCCTCTGGGCGCCTTGCCGGATTCACAGGAAAGTGAAAGCTGGGAAACAGCTATTTCTGCTGGGGCCGGTGCAGACTGGAGGTGCTCGTGGAGCAGCCTTCCCCGGACGAACCATCAGCTTCAAGCGCCGTCACCGTGCGGCAGATCCAGGAGATAGCAGATGACACGCACAACGAAAATCGCGCTAGGCCTCGGGGCGGCGGCCGTGGCAGTGGGCGCAGGGCTCGGGGTGGCCGGGATGGCGTCCGCCACCACGACGCCGACGCCCGCCCCGACACCCAGCTCAAGTGCTCCCGGGAACAACTTCGCCGACGGGCACGGCATGCGCGGTGGACACCGCGGCCACGGCGGTGCGGAGTTCGGCGCCCGCGCCAAGGAACTCGCCGCCAAGCTCGGCGTCGACGAGGCGAAGGTCACCGACGCCCTGAAGACTTTCCGCGAAGCCAACAGGCCGGCCACCCCGCCGGCCCCAGGGCAGAAGCCGGACCGCGTCGCAATGGAGAAGGCCCTGGCCGCGTCCCTGGCGAAGTCGCTCGGCATCGATGAAGCCAAGGTCACTGCTGCCCTGGAGGAAATGCGTACCGCGGAACAGGCCAATCACGCCGCGGCATTGAAGCCCCGTCTGGACCAGGCCGTTAAGGACGGCACCCTGACTCAGGCAGAAGCGGACGCCGTCACCAAGGCCGCCGAAAAGGGTGTGATCGGCGGACGTTAGGCCCGTGCGGACCTGGGCCGAGGCCGGTTAGAGCCGAAGCCGGTTAACCAGAGAAGCCCCCGGGGATTCCCGGGGACTTCTCTGGTGGACACTCGTTCTGTTCTTACGCCCTGGCGTCAGCCAGTTCCCGCTCGTCCCGACCCGCCGCGGGAGCCGCGGCGGCGGAGGGGTCGGCGGCGGTGCCATCGGCGTCGTCGATGTCGTCGCTAAACGGATCGCCGTTCCGCGGCGCGTTGTACAGCGTTTCGTCCAGGATGCCTTGGCGCTTGGCCACGATCGCCGGGATCAATGCTTGCCCGGCCACGTTGACGGCGGTGCGTCCCATGTCCAGGATCGGGTCGATGGCCAGCAGCAGGCCGACGCCGGCCAGCGGCAGACCCAGCGTGGAGAGCGTCAGCGTCAGCATCACGACGGCGCCCGTGGTGCCGGCGGTCGCGGCCGAGCCGAGCACGGACACCAGCGCGATCAGCAGGTACTGGGTGAAGTCGAGCTGGATGCCGAAGAACTGGGCCACGAAGATCGCCGCCACGGCCGGGTAGATCGCCGCGCAGCCGTCCATCTTGGTGGTCGCGCCGAGCGGCACCGCGAAGGAGGCGTAGGCGCGGGGAACACCCAGGCTCCGTTCGGTCACGCGCTGGGTCAGCGGCAGGGTGCCGATCGAGGAGCGGGAGACGAAGGCGAGCTGCACGGCCGGCCACACGCCGGAGAAGTACTGCTTGATGGACAGTCCATGGCTGCGGATCAGCACGGGGTAGACAACGAACAGCACGAGCGCCAGGCCGATGTAGATCGCCACGGTGAACTTGCCCAGCGAGCCGATGGTGTCCCAGCCGTAGACGGCCACGGCGTTGCCGATCAGGCCGATCGTGCCCAGCGGCGCGATCCGGATGATCCACCAGAGGACCTTCTGTATGACGGCGAGGGCGGAGGCGTTCAGGGCCAGGAACGGTTCGGCCGCCTTGCCCACTTTCAGCGCGGCGATGCCGACGGCGATCGCGATCACCAGGATCTGGAGGACGTTGAAGCTCACGGCGGTGGTGGCGACGCCGTCAGTGACGGTGGTGGTCGCGCCGAGGCCCAGGAAGTTCTTCGGGAACAGCCCGGTCAGGAAGGCCCACCAGTCGCCGGACTTGCCGGCGTACTTCGCTTCCTGGTTGATGCCGGTTCCGGCGCCGGGCTGCAGCAGCACGCCCAGGCCGATGCCGATCAGCACCGCGATCAGCGAGGTGATCGCGAACCAGAGCAGCGTGTTCCAGGCCAGCCGGGCGGCGTTGGAAACGGCGCGCAGGTTGGAGATTGAGCTGACGACGGCGGTGAAGATCAGCGGGACCACGGCGGTCTGCAGCAGCGAGACGTAGCTCGAGCCGATGGTCTGCAGCGTGGTGCCGAGGGCGTTGGGGTTGGCCTTGGTGCTGCCGGTGTACTTGGCCAGCAGGCCAAGGCCCAGGCCGACAATCAGGGCGGCGATGATCTGGAAGCCGAACGAGCCGGCCCATTTGGGCAGCTGGAACCCGGTCTTTCCAGCGGGTGCGGGGGTGCTTGTCTGAGTGGTCACCGGAACACGCTAGGACCGTTGCCAATAGCATGACGAACGGATGTTGAGAAATGTTACGGCGTCACTGGTGGCCCCGCGCCGCGGAATGCCCGGGATTTCCGCGCGGGAAGGGGCTTTTGTGAAGTTATTCCGGCCAGCGGTGTGGCGATTGTCTCGTCACCGGCCGGCCCGGCCGCCCGGTGACGCGCGAGATGACAGTTCGCGGCAATGCTCCGGGGAGCCACTGCCGCGAACGGCCTTCTCGACGACCCCGGGAAGCCCGCTTACCCCAGCAGCGCGCGGTTGAGGGTGTCCAGGCCCACCGAGCCGATGTTCAGGGCCTTCGTGTGGAAGGCCTTGAGGTCGAAGCCGGGGCGGGACTCCAGCTCTTCCCGGATCTGCTCCCAGAGCCGCTGGCCCACCTTGTAGGACGGAGCCTGTCCCGGCCAGCCCAGGTAGCGGGTGAACTCGAACTTCAGCTGCCCCTCACTGATCGGCAGGTTGGCGCGGAGGAAGTCAAAGCCCTTCTCCGAGGTCCAGATGCCGCTGCCCCAGCGCTCGGGGACTTCGAGTTCCAGGTGCACGCCGATGTCGAACACCACGCGGGCGGCACGCATGCGCTGCATGTCCAGCATGCCCATGTGGTCGCCCGGATCATTGAGGTAGCCTAGCTCCTGCATGAGCTTCTCCGCATAGAGCGCCCAGCCTTCGCCATGGCCCGAGGTCCAGCACACACTGCGGCGCCACTTGTTCAGCAGCTCCCGACGGTAGGTGGCGGTGGCGACCTGGAGGTGGTGGCCGGGCACGCCCTCGTGGTACACGGTGGTGGTTTCGGCCCAGGTGGTGAAGGTGTCTTCACCGGCCGGCACGGACCACCACATCCGGCCCGGGCGGCTGAAGTCCTCCGAGGGTCCCGTGTAGTAGATGCCGCCTTCATCGGTGGGCGCGATCCGGCACTCCAGCGTTTTCATGACGTCCGGGATCTCGAAGTGGACCCCGGCAAGCTCCGCGACGGCTTTGTCGGACAGTTCCTGCATCCAGGCCTGGAGGGCGTCGGTGCCCTTCAGCTGGCGGGCGGGATCGTTGTTGAGGATCTCTTTGGCTTCCTCCACCGTGGCGCCGGGCCGGATTTCGCCGGCCACCCGTTCCTGTTCGGCGATGAGGCGGTCGAGTTCCTGGACACCCCACTCGTAGGTCTCCTCCAGGTCCACGGTGGCGCCGAGGAAGTCCCGGGAGGCCAGGGCGTAGCGGGCGCGGCCCACAGCGTCCTTGGCCGGGGCAACGGGCAGGAGCTCGGACTCGAGGAAACCTGCGAGCCGGGAGTACGCCACCCGGGCGGCTGCCGCGCCGGTGTCGAGCCGGGACTGCAGTTCCGCCGGGAGCGGGCCGTCCGCGGTTTTGGCGCCGGCGGCCAGTTTGGCGAAGAAGCCGTCGTCCGCGGCGTGCTTGGTGGCCTGCTCGATCACGATCGAAACCTGGCGGGCCGCGGCCACCTTGCCGTCCTGCATCGCCGAACGCAGCGACTCGATGTAGCCGTCGATTGCCGCGGTGACATTGTGGGCCCGGCCGGCGATGTGCTCCCACTGCGCGGCGGTATCCGTCGGCATGAGGTCAAAGATCGCGCGGATGTCCTGGGACGGGGAGGCGATGTTGTTCAGATCGGCCGTGGCCCAGCCCGATTCGTGGATTTCCAGCTGCAGGCCCAGCCGCTCGCGCATGGCGTCGAGCGTGACGGCGTCGACGTCGTCAACCGGCGCCAGCCCGTCCAGCGCCGCGAGTGCCTCGCGGGCGGCGGCCGCAAATTCCTCGTGGCCGGCGGGGGAGAAGTCCTGGTACTCCGTCTCGTGCCCGGGCAAGCCGAGTTCGGTGGCGAAGCTCGGGTTAAGCCGGATCAGGGTGTCCGTGTAGGCGTCGGCGACGGCGTCAATGGCCGTCTGCTGGCGCGCGGGGGCAGTGTTGTCTGAGGCGATGGTTTCGGTAGTCACCCGACGAGACTAGCCCGGCCGCCGTGGTTATGAAAGAGTCGCTGAACTTTTTCACGCGCAACTTTCCTGTGCAGGTTTCGACTGCGGGCCGGCCCTGCCAGGACGCTGAACCGCGTCGGCTCAGCCCAGGCTGCGGCGCCAGGCCTGCGGCCCGGGCCTGGGCGCGAGCCGAAGCTGCTGCCGGCGGACCCAGTGCCGCACGCCGGGGCCTTCCGGTGCCGCCTGCTGGGTCTGCCCCAGGGACAGTACGACGGCGGTCAACGCCGCCAGCTCTTCCGGCGTCGGCTCGCCCTTCACGACAGCAAGCAGAGGTGGGTCTGGAGTCTCAGGGCCTGTTAGGGGCCCGGCCTGAGCTTGCGAGGGCTGGGAGCCGGTGGGTGGGCCCACGCCGGCGAGGGGCCCGGCGTGAGCTTGCGAGGGCTGGGAGCCGGTGGATGGGCCCACGCCGGCGAGGGGCCCGGCGTGAGCTTGCGAGGGCTGGGAGCCGGTGGGGATCATAGCGGGATGTTCCCGTGCTTCTTGGCGGGCAGGGCGGCCCGCTTGTCCCGGAGGGCGCGCAGGCCCTTGATGATCTGCAGCCGGGTCTCGGACGGTGCGATGACGGCGTCCACGTAGCCGAGCTGGGCGGCCTGGTAGGGGTTGAGCAGCTCTTCCTCGTACTGGCGGATCACCTCGGCGCGCTTGGCCTCGACGTCGCCGCCGTCCTCCGCCACCGCGGCGAGTTCGCGGCGGTACAGGATGTTCACGGCACCCTGGGCGCCCATGACGCCGATCTGGGCGGTGGGCCACGCGAGGTTGAGGTCCGCACCGAGCTTCTTGGAGCCCATCACGATGTAGGCCCCGCCGTAGGCCTTGCGGGTGATCACGGTCAGCTTGGGCACGGTGGCCTCGGCATACGCGTAGAGCAGCTTGGCGCCGCGGCGGATGATGCCCTGGAACTCCTGGTCCTTGCCCGGCAGGAAGCCTGGCACGTCCACGAGAGTGATGATGGGGATGTTGAAGGCATCGCAGTGACGGACGAAGCGGGCGGCCTTTTCCGAGGCCGCAATGTCCAGGGTGCCGGCGAACTGCATGGGCTGGTTGGCCACGATGCCCACCGTGTGGCCCTCGACCCGGCCGTAGCCGATGATCACGTTCGGGGCATAGAGGGACTGCATCTCCAGGAAGTGGGCGTCGTCAACAATCTGTTCGATGACCTTGCGCATGTCGTACGGCTGGTTGGCCGAGTCCGGGATCAGCGCGTCCAGGGCGAGGTCGTCGTCGTCGACCTCCAGTTCCTGCTGGTGTTCCAGCACCGGGGCCTCGGCGAGGTTGTTGGAGGGCAGGAAGTCGAGCAGTTCGCGGACAAATTCGACGGCGTCGGCCTCGTCGGAGGCCAGGTAAGTCGAGGTGCCGGTGTTGGCGTTGTGCTGCCGCGCGCCTCCGAGGGTTTCCATGTCCACGTCTTCGCCGGTCACCGTCTTGATGACGTCCGGGCCGGTAATGAACATGTGCGAGGTCTTGTCCACCATGACGACGTAGTCGGTCAGGGCGGGGGAGTAGGCTGCGCCGCCGGCGGAGGGGCCCATGATCAGCGAGATCTGCGGGACGACACCGGAGGCGTGGACGTTGTTGCGGAAGATGTCCGCGAACATCGCCAGGGAGGCGACACCCTCCTGGATGCGGGCACCGCCGCCGTCGAGGATGCCGACCACGGGGCAGCCGTTGCGCAGCGCGAACTCCTGGACCTTGACGATCTTTTCGCCGTTGACCTGGCTCAGCGAGCCGCCGTAGACGGAGAAATCCTGGCTGTAGACAGCGACCGGGCGGCCGTCCACGGTGCCGTAGCCGGAGACGAGGCCGTCGCCGAGGGGCTTCTTCTTCTCCATGCCGAACGCGGTGGAGCGGTGCACGGCCAGCGCGTCGAATTCGACGAAGGAGCCGGCATCCAGCAACAGGTCGATGCGCTCGCGGGCGGTGTTCTTGCCGCGCGCGTGCTGCTTGGCGATCGCTTCCGGGCCGGAGGGCTGTTCGGCACGGGCCTGGCGGTCGCGGAAATCTGCAATCTTTCCCGCAGTCGTGGTCAGATCGTGGCTCATCAAGTTTCTCCGGCTCTGTCGCAAGGGTTGTACGGCGCCCGTCGCGTGGGGTCCTTTGGATGGGATCCACAAAAGCAGGGCTCTGCTGGCAAGTCTAGTGACGGTATTGGCCGGTGCCGCTGTAGGGAACCTACAATTTTCCCGCCGCGAAGCTCCGTCACCGCTTTGTTACCCGTCAGTAACATTGGTCGGCTAGAGTGTGGGCATGACTTCAAGCAACGATGCTTCGGGCACCGCCGCAGGGCCGTACCAGGCCGCCGGTTCCCTCCAGGGCCGCACTGTCCTCATCTCCGGGGGAAGCCGTGGCATCGGCCTGGCCATCGCGCTCCGCGCAGCCCGGGACGGCGCCAACATCGTCCTGATGGCTAAGACCGGACAGCCCCACGCCAGGCTGGAGGGCACGGTTTATACCGCCGCCGAACAGATCGAGGCCGCCGGCGGCCAGGCCCTGCCGCTGGTCGGCGACGTGCGCAACGACGCCGACGTCGCCGGTGCAGTCGGCGCCGCCGTGGACCGCTTTGGCGGGATCGACGTCGTCATCAACAATGCGTCGGCGATTGACCTCTCCACCACCGACGACGTGGACATGAAGCGCTACGACCTCATGCAGGACATCAACGTGCGCGGGACGTTCCTGCTCTCGAAGTTGGCGCTGCCGGCCCTGCGCGCCTCCGGGTCCGGGCACATCCTCACCCTCTCCCCGCCCCTGAACCTGGATCCGAAGTGGGCCGGCCTGCACCTGGCCTACACCATGGCCAAATACGGCATGAGCCTGACCACGCTGGGGCTGGCCGAGGAGCTCAAGGCCGATGGCGTCGCCGTGAACTCGCTCTGGCCGTGTACCTTGATCGACACCGCGGCAATCCGCAACATGCCCGGCGGCGACATGATCGTCAAGGGCGCCCGCAGCCCCGAAATCATGGCCGACGCCGCCCACGCCGTGCTGACCGGCGGCAACGCGGTCCCCGCCCACGGCAGCCGGAGCGGCAACTTCTACACCGATGAACAGGTCCTCGCGGCGGCAGGGGTGACGGACTTCAGCCCGTACAGCCTCGGCGCGCCGGAGGCCGAGCTGGTCCCGGACATCTTCCTCTGAACTTGCTGGGTGTTTTGCGGCCGTCGGCCCCGCGGAATTTCCCCTCATTTGGGGGCCGGGTGCCGCAATCAGCGGTGTGTCCGGCCGACCCGCCGGACATCCCGGCCACAGGCGGGGAGTTTCGGCGGAGGCATGTGAGGCAGGTGGCAGGGGCCCCGGTGCGCTTTCCTCGGTAGGATTCAAGGATGGAACCCGCGCAGGAAACCCCGGACCGTCCGCCCCTGGACCTGAGCGCCCTCAGCGATGAGGCGTTCCTTTCCGCCAACGGAATTCCGCGCCTGACGGTGCTCGAGTCCACCGGCTCCACCAACGCCGATCTACTCCGCGGGGTGACCGAGGATCCCGGCGCGTGGCCGGACCTGTCAGTGCTGACCGCCGAGTACCAGAGCGACGCGCGCGGCCGGCTGGACCGCCGGTGGGAGGCGCCGGCCCGCAGCGCGGTCTCCGTCTCCCTGGTGCTCCTGCCGGTCAACGGGGCCGGCCGGCCGCTGCCGACCCACAGGTACTCCTGGCTCTCCCTCCTGGCCGCCCTCGCCCTGCGTGAGGCCCTGACGGAAACAGCAGGCCTTCCGGCGGAACTCAAATGGCCCAACGACGTCCTGGTCCGGGGCCGGAAAATCGCCGGCATCCTGGCCCAGCTCGGCCCGCTCGGCGCCGGCGGCGCGCCGCCGGTCATCCTCGGCACCGGCCTGAACGTCACGCTGACGGAGCCCGAACTCCCCGTTCCCACTGCCACCTCCGTGCTGCTGGAGAATCCGGACACAGTGGACCGGACGGAGCTCCTGAAGAGCTACCTGTCCCGCTTCGCCACCCTCTACCGGAGTTTCTGCAACGCCGACGGCGACCCCACCGCCGGCCTGGCCGGCGGCCCGTCGCTGCACAAACGCGTGGAGCACTTCCTCTCAACCCTCGGCAAGCAGGTTCGGGCCCAACTCCCGGGCGACCACGAGATCATTGGCCACGCGACGCGCCTGGACGAATACGGCTCACTCCTGGTGGTCGATGCCGCGGGCCATGAACATGTGGTGACCGCCGGCGACGTCGTGCACCTGAGGCCGTGGAACCCGGCTGGGACCGGCGGCCGGGGCAACGGCAGCGGCGGAGCAGAAAGCGGCTATGCGTAGAGTGCTCCTGCCGGGAGAGCAAGTGATTGTGGTGACCCGGCCCCAGCCCAGGATGCTCATTGTCCCGGCGCTGATGTTCGTTGTGGTGTCGGCCTTGGCCGCGTACGCCTGCGCCTGGGTTGTCAAGGGCGGCCCGGCGCGGCTCATCCCACTCATCCCGAAAGAGTGGACGCCCTGGCTGGTCGCCGTGTGCCTGGCGCTGGCGGCGTGGGTGCTGCTGGGCTATTGCCTCCCGCGGGTCATTGCGTGGCACGCCACCCGCTACATCCTCACCAGCCAGCGCATAGTTGCCCGCTACGGCATGTTACGGCGGCGCGATGAACAGGTCCCCCTCGCCGCCGTCCGCCATGTGGCCATTGAGCAATCCTTGTTGCAGCGCCTATTGCACTCCGGGAATATATCCTTGGAGACCGGGTACCCGCTTGGAACGGTAGTCCCCGATGTCCCGGAGGTCGCGACATTCCGTAATTTCCTGCTGGACGCCATCGACGACCTCCCGCAGGGCGAGGCGTCCGGCGCCGATGGCATGACCTACAACCCGGGCGAGGCCTGGCCGTGGGAGACGAAAGAAGGTGGAAGAGATGAACGCTGAGAACGTCCACCAGGACATCGATCTCGCTGCCCCGGATTTGCCCCGGGATCCCGAGGATGCCGCCGGTTCGGCTGCCGCCGACAGTGACGCCGGGACCGCCTTCGGCACCGAGGCAGGCGCGCTCATCGAACCAGAATTCGAACCCGCCAAACCAGAACTCGAGCCCGAACTTGAAGCCGCCGAAGCTGAACCCGTGGCCCCTCCCACCGGCACGATGTCCGCTGAACGGCTCGCTGCCAAGGCCCTGGAAGCGCGGCTTCTGGGCGGGGAGCGCAAGCTTCGGCGTCGTGAAGTCGCCGCCGGTGCAGGGCTCTCGCTGCTCTCTGCCCGGAAACTTTGGCGCGCCCTGGGTTTTCCGAACCTCGGGGATGAAGATGTCGCCTTCACCGAGCGTGACCAGGCCGCCCTGTCCACCATCGTGGACCTGGTGCGCGACGGCAAGCTCACCGAAGAAGCCGCAATCTCCATCACCCGGGCCATCGGCCAGATGACCGACCGGATGGTGGTGTGGCAGATCGAGGCCCTCGTGGAGGACATGGTTCAGGAACAGGGCGTGACTGACGCCGTTGCCCGCAAGCGGCTCGTCAGCGAGTTGCCGAACCTGATCGACCCCCTCGAGGAAATGCTCACCTACTCCTGGCGCCGCCAGCTCAACGCCGCTGTGCAGCGCTTGGCCGTTCGGGCCGAAGCCGGACTGCAGTCCAGCGAAGAGGGCCGCGAGGGCGATGAGGACGATGCCCCCCTGCCGTTGGCCCGGGCCGTTGGCTTCGCCGACCTTGTCTCCTACACCAGCCTGTCCCGCCGGATGAACGAGAAGACGCTCGCCCAGCTGGTGCAGCGCTTCGAGAACAAGTGCGCCGAAATCATCTCGGTCGGCGGCGGCCGGCTGGTCAAGACCGTCGGCGACGAAGTCCTGTATATTGCCGAGACTCCGGCGGCGGGAGCCGAGATTTCCCTGGCGCTCTCCCGCGCTTTCACTGACGACGAGATCCTGCCCCAGGCCCGTGTGGCCATGGTCTGGGGCCGCATCCTCTCCCGCCTCGGCGACATCTACGGACCCACTGTCAACCTCGCCGCCCGCCTGACGGCCCTCGCGGACCCGGGAACCGTGCTGGTGGATTCGATGACGGCGGCCGCGCTGGAGCAGGACGAACGCTTCGTCCTGGTGCCCCGGCCGGCCGAGGACGTCCGCGGGTTCGGTGAAATCCACCCGGTGCAGCTGCTGCCCGGCAGCGGCCGGGGCCTGGTCCTGGACTGAACGCCGGACCAGCCCGGCGGTAGCCGGTGGCGGGCTTCTCAGCGGTAGGCCGTGGCGGGCTTCTCAGCTGAGCGGCGCATATGCAATAGTCGGACCGGCAGTTGCGATCCGGCCGGGTTGTGAACGCCGTCAACCCCCGCGCACCGGTGAAGCCGCGCACCACTGTATTGAGGACCGCCATGAACCCATCGCCAGACGCCCCCATCCCGCCGTCGGACGGAAAACAGGGACCGCGGCTGCGCTGCGGGTACGGCACGGACCGGGGACTGCGCCGCGAGGCGAACGAGGACGCCTTCATTGCCACGGACCCCGTCTTCGCCGTGGCGGACGGCATGGGCGGCCACGAAGCCGGCGAAGTCGCCAGCGGCATCTGCGTGCGCACCCTGGCCGAGCTGCCGCAGTTCAAGACCGGCAGCCGGGATGCGACGGCGGACATCCTGCAGGAGTACCTGCTCATGGCCGATGCGGGCATCCGTCACGCCACCGGATCGCGCGCCGGAACCACCCTGTCCGGTGTTGTGGTGGTGGAACAAGAGGACGTTCCGTACTGGCTTGTCCTCAACATCGGGGACTCCCGCACGTACCGGTACAGCCACGGCCGGCTCGCCCAGATCAGCGTGGACCATTCCGAGGTCCAGGAACTCCTCGACACCGGCCAGATCACCGAGGCCGAGGCCGCCGTGTACCCCCGCCGGCACGTTGTGACCCGGGCGCTGGGAACCGGGGATGACTCCGAGGCCGACTTCTGGCTGGTTCCCCTTGAAGACGGCGACCGGATGCTGGTCTGCTCCGACGGCCTCAATGGCGAACTCAGCGATGAGAAGATCGCCGGCATCCTCGCGGCCGAGGCCGACCCCCAGGGGGCCGTGGACGAACTGATCCAGGCGGCCTTGCGCAGCGGCGGCCGGGACAACATCACGGCGATCGTGGTCGACGCCCGGACTGCAAACGGGGACGAGCCCGCCTGACCTCACGGTCAGCGTCAGACCCGCTGCGGAAGCGGACCCCTGACCGGACCCTGGACCGGACCCCTGACCGGACCCTGGACCGGACCCCTGACCGGACAATGTCGGTGATCTAGGGCAGGATAGGTCTGTGAGCACAGGGAAGACCGCAGCAGAGACCGCAGCAGGGACTGAAGAAGCAGCCGAAGCAGGCCCCGGACACGTCACGGATCCTCAAGGCCCCGCGGGGGAGCAGGTCCCCTCCGGGGACATCCGCGCGGAGTATGAGGACCTTGTGGAACAGGTCCGCAAGCACCGCTTTGCCTACTACCAGCAGGACGCGCCGATCATCTCCGACGCCGAGTTCGACGAGCTCTACCGGCGGCTGGAAACCCTCGAAGCCATGCATCCGGAACTGGTGGCCAACGATTCGCCCACGCAGGAAGTCGGCGGAGAGGTGTCAGCGGCGTTTGCCGCCGTGCAGCACCTGCAGCGCATGTACAGCCTGGAGGATGTCTTCTCGCTCGAGGAGCTGGAGGCCTGGATGGTCAAGGCCGAGGCGGGCGTCGCCAAGCTCGGCAACGGCGGGAACCCGCCGTCGTGGCTCACCGAACTGAAGATCGACGGCCTGGCCGTCAACCTGCTCTACCGCGACGGGGCCCTGGTCCGGGCCGCAACCCGAGGGGACGGCACCACCGGCGAGGACATCACGCACAACGTCCTGACCATCAAGGAAATCCCGCAGCAGCTCAGCGGTACCGGCTTCCCGGCGGAGATGGAAGTCCGCGGCGAAGTCTTCATCCCCTCGCAGGCCTTCGCGGAATTCAACGAAGCCCTGATCGAGGCCGGCAAGGCGCCGCTGGCCAACCCCCGCAACGCCGCCGCAGGTTCGCTGCGGCAGAAGGACCCCGCGGAAACCGCCAAGCGGCCGCTGCGGATGTACGTCCACGGCATCGGCGCCCGCGAGGGTCTCGACACTGCCAGCCAGTCCGAGACCTACCGCAGGCTCGCCGAGTGGGGCCTGCCCACGAGCCCGTATTTCGAGGTCCTGGCCGGGCTGGCCGACGTGCTGGAATTCATCAAACGCTACGGCGACAAACGGCACAGCCTCACCCACGAGATCGACGGCATTGTGGTCAAGGTGGACGACTTCGCCACCCAGCGGGCCCTGGGCTACACCACCCGGGTGCCGCGCTGGGCCGTGGCCTACAAGTACCCGCCCGAAGAGGTCCACACCAAGCTGCTCGACATCGCCGTCAACGTCGGCCGCACCGGCCGGGTCACCCCGTACGGCGTGATGGAACCGGTGAAGGTCGCGGGCTCCACCGTGGAAATGGCCACCCTGCACAACCAGGAGGTGGTCAAGGCCAAGGGCGTGAAGATCGGCGACATCGTGGTGCTGCGCAAAGCCGGAGACGTGATTCCGGAAATTGTGGGCCCGGTGCTGGCGCTGCGGGACCAGCAGGACCCTCCCGTCCGCGACTTCATCATGCCCACCGAATGCCCCGCCTGCGGCACGCCGCTCGCCCCCGGGAAGGAAGGGGACGTGGACATCCGCTGCCCCAACTCCCGGTCCTGCCCGGCGCAGCTGCGCGAACGCGTCTTCCACCTTGCCGGCCGCGGCGCCTTCGACATCGAGGCCCTCGGTTGGGAAGCCGCCATCGCACTGACCCAGCCGGCCGAGCCCGCAGAGCCGCCGCTGACCACCGAGGCGACCCTGTTCGACCTCACTCCGGAGCAGCTCGCGGACGTCCGTGTCCGCCGGGAGAAGCGCTCCAAGGGCGTCGGCACCGGGGAATTCGAGCTGGTGCCCTACTTCTTCACCAAGGCCACCACCAAGACCCCGTCCAAGCCCACGGCCACGACGGACAAGCTCTTCCGGGAGCTGGAAAAAGCGAAATCCCAGCCGCTGTGGCGGATCCTGGTGGCGTTGTCCATCCGGCACGTCGGCCCGCGGGCCTCACGCGCCCTCGCCACCGCGTTCGGCAGCATGGACGCCATCCGGCAGGCCTCCGAGGAGGAGCTCGCCCACGTCGACGGCGTGGGCCCGGTCATCGCCCAGGCGCTGACCGAATGGTTCGCCGAGGACTGGCACCGCGACATCGTGGACCGCTGGGCGGACGCCGGCGTCCGGATGGCGGACGAACGCGACGAGTCGACGCCCAGGACACTGGAGGGGCTGACCGTGGTGGTGACCGGGAGTCTCGAGGGCTTCAGCCGCGATGAGGCCAAGGAAGCCATCCTGATCCGCGGCGGCAAGGCGGCCGGATCGGTGTCGAAGAACACCAGCTACGTGGTGGCGGGCGAGAACGCCGGCACCAAACTGGACAAGGCCGAACAGCTCGGCGTCCCGGTCCTGGATGAGGACGGCTTCCGCGCCCTGCTGGCGAACGGGCCGGCCGGCACCGGGGCAGACGGCAGAGCAGAGAGCGTGCAGGGCAGCAGCGCGGACGGCAGCCCAGACAGAGTCCAGGCGCCGGCCGACGACAGCGGGGCCCCCGGCGCCGGGGTTGCGGCGGCCGAATGAGTTCGCACTCCGCGGGTTCTCCCGCACCTGGTATTCCGGGGCTGCTCGAACTGGCCAAGTCGGCCGCGGCGGCGGGGGCCGCGGTCCTGGCCACCCGGAAAACCGCGGCCCTGGACGTCAGCAACAAAGGCGACTCAGGAGACTGGGTGACCGCCTTCGACCTCGCCGCCGAAGCCGCCGTCCGGGACGTCATCACCGCAGCCCGGCCGTGGGACATCATCACGGGAGAGGAAGGCGGCACCGTCCTGCCGGCGGAGCCCAGCGGCTACCGCTGGTCCATCGACCCGCTCGATGGCACCACGAATTTCATCCGCAACATCGTCTACTACGCCACCTCCGTGGCGGTGGCCGACGCCGACGGCGTCTGGCTGGCCGGCGTCGTCAGCGCACCGGCGCTGGGACGCACCTACTACGCGTCCCGCGGCGAGGGCGCCTGGCTCCAGGAGCACGGCCAGGTGACCGCCCTGTTCGGCCCGGTCCCCGGACGGACCGGCCAGATCCTGGCCACGGGCTTCAGCTACGATCCCGGCGTCCGGGCGGAACAGGCCGCAGGCCTCGGCAGCCTGATGGACGGCTTCGCCGACATGCGCCGGCTCGGGTCCGCCGCACTGGACCTGTGCCTCGTGGCGGACGGCACGCACGACGCCTTCGGTGAGCGCGGGCTCAACGAACACGACTTCGCCGCCGGGGCCCTGATCGCCGAGGAGGCAGGCTGCTGGGTGCGCCGGCCGCGGCTCACCAGCCCCCTGGCCGGCGGCCCGTCCGACGACGAGCGCCTGGCCGCATGGACGTGCGCCGGACCGCTGGAACTCTCCGGCAAGTTCCCGCTCTAAAGTCGTCCAGCCGGGCCGGCTCCCAGCTGGAGTGATACGCCTGGCAGATTGGCCTTAGTGATAGTTCAGTCACGGAAACGGCCTTTCCGGGCACGGCCCGGGCCGGGCGACCGTACCATTGACAGGTGCCTTCGCAGATCCTCATTCGCCCCGCCGTTCCGGCCGACTTCGACGCCATAGCGCGCATCACCCGGGACGCCTACCTGGCGGCGGGTTACTTTGAGAGCGCCGACCACCCGTACATGCAGCAGATCCAGAACGTCGGGCAGCGCGCGGCGGCCGCGACGGTCTGGGTCGCCGAGCGTGAGGGCCGGATCCTCGGCTCCGTGACGCTGGCGGTCGCCGGCGAGCCCTACGCGGACATCGCCTTCAGCGACGAGCTCGAGTTCAGGATGCTCGTGGTGGACCCCTCCGTGCAGCGCAGCGGTGCCGGCAAGGCCATGGTCCAGGCCATCATCGAGCACGCCAGGGCCCTTCCCGGTATCCACGCCGTGGCCCTCACCACGGGCGAGAGCTGGGAAAGCGCCCACGGCCTCTACCAGAAGACCGGCTTCCTCCGGGCTCCGGAGCGCGACTGGCTCGTGCCGGGCACGGACATCAAACTGCTCGTTTACCGCCAGGAACTCTAGCTGTACTAGTTGGCGCCGAGGCCCCACGCAGGCCCGCCGACACAAAACAACCCGGTTTGGCGGGCCGGGCGCCCGGCGCCCTACAGTTGTGCCGATCCCTGCGGCAAACTGCGAAAGGCCCACCATGCGCAAGACCTTCGGCACCGGCTCCACCTGGGAACAGACCCTCGGTTATTCCCGGGCTGTCCAGGTGGACAACACCCTCTACATCTCCGCGACCGCCGCCAGCGGCGAGGACGGAATCGTGGGCGAGGACTTCTACGCCCAGACCAGCTACATCCTGCAGAAGCTCGGCGCAGTGCTGGCCGAGGCCGGCTTCGGCTTCGAGGACGTGGTGCAGTCCAAGCTGTACCTGACGGATATCGGCCAGTGGGAAGAGGCCGGCCGGGCCCACGGCGAGGTCTTCGGCGACATCCGCCCCACGCTCTCCCTCGTTCACGTGCTGCCGTTCCTGGATCCCAGGATGCTCGTCGAGATCGAACTCGTCGCCCAGAAGAGCGCCACCTAGAAACCTGCCTGGGGTCACCTGGACTCTGGCGGAACGTCCGGACTCGGAGTAAGACTGGCGCATGACCAAGGCGCCCGGGCCGGGGCCCGGCAGGGTACCCCTCATCGGCCAGTTCCGCTCCTACGACCGTTCGTGGCTGCGCGGCGATCTGATCGCCGGGGTCACCGTCGCGGCCCTGATAGTCCCGAAAAACCTGGGGTACGCCGGCATCGCCGGGATACCGCTGCAGAACGGCCTCTACGCCGCGGCCGCCGGAGCCATCGTGTACGCGATCTTCGGCACCTGCCGGCAGATCTCGATGGGCCCCAGCTCGGGCCTGGCGGCAGTGGCCGCCAGCGCCGTGCTCGCGGCGGGCATCACAGGAGAGCAGGACGTCGCCTCCTTCGTTGCGGGAATCACCCTCGCCTCCGGGATCCTGTTCCTGTTCCTTGCCGTCCTCAAGATGGGCTGGATCGCGCAGTTCCTCTCCAAGGCCGTGGTCACCGGCTTCCTCTTCGGCGCGGCGATCGACGTCGTGATCGGGGAGCTCCCCAAGCTCACCGGGACCGAGGTCACCGGCTCGAACCCCATCCAGGAGCTGTGGTCGTGGCTGGGGACCCTGGGGGAGGCGCACGTGGCGACCGTGGTGGTTGGCGTCATCGCACTGGCCGTGGTCTTCGGACTCAAAGCGATCGCCCCCGGAGTCCCCGGCGCCCTGGTCCTGGTGGTGGGGGGACTGGCGGCGGAGGCGCTGTTCGATCTTGGGGCCAAGGGGGTGGCCCTTGTGGGGGACGTCCCGCGGGGGCTTCCCTCGCTGCAGGTCCCGGACGGCCAGCTGATGTGGGACCACATCGGCACCGTGGCCCTCGCGGCGGTGGCACTCGTCCTGATCGGCTTCTCCCAGACCGCCGGGGATGCCCGGGCGTTCGCGGCCAAACACCGCTACCAGATCGACATCAACCAGGAATCCATTGCCCAGTCAATGGCCAACATCGCCTCGGGACTCTTCAAGGGGATGCCCGTCTCGACGAGCCTGTCCGCGAGCTCGCTGAACGACCACTCGGGGGCGAAGACCGGCCTGGCCTCCCTTACCTCGGGGATCACCGTGCTGCTCACGCTGCTCTTCCTGGCGCCGCTGTTCTCGATCCTCCCCAAGCCGGTCCTGGCGGCGCTGATTATCGAGGCCGTCGTCATGGGGATGATGAACGTCCCCGAGATGCGGCGGCTGGCGCGCGTGCAGAAGTTCGACTTCTGGATTGCGGTCGCGGCGATCATAGGGACCCTTATCTTCGGCGTGCTGGCGGGCGTCGTCATCGGGATCGGCCTCTCGCTCATCTGGCTCGTCCGGGTGGCCACCCACCCGGAGATGCCCGCCCTCGGCCGCGAGCCCGGAACCCAGGTCTTCCGTGACGCCGGCGAGCATCCCGGCGACGAGACCGTTCCCGGCATTGCCGTGATCCGGTTCGACGGCGGCCTGTTCTTCGCCACGGCCGATGCACTGGAGGACCGCCTGCGCGACGTCATCCAGTCGACGCCGGGGCTCACCGGGATCGTGCTCGACTGCGGCGGGATCAACTTCGTCGACTCGCAGGGGGCGGCAAAGGTGGCGGACATCGTCACCCTCGCCCGGGAGTCCGGGGTCAACCTGCGCCTGACCCGGCTGAAGCCCGCGGTCCGGGCGGTCCTGGAGCGGGACGGCGTGATCGAGCGCATCGGGTCGGGCATGATCCACGGCAACATCCACCGGGCCGTGCAGGCGGAGCAGGCGGCGGCACAGAAGGAGCCCGACGGCGCCTAGGTTGCCCTCGCTGTTTGTGCCGAGGCGCCTAGTGGCCGGCCGGAGCGGGGATTCCGTAACGGTGCTCGGGCCGCCCGGTAGTGCCGTAGCGCAGCTGGATGTCGACGGCGCCGTCGTCCGCCAGCGCGGACAGATACCGCTGGGCGGTGGCCCGGGACACGCCCACCCGGGCGGCGACGTCGGCGGCCGAATACTGCTCGCCCGGCACCAGGGAGTCCAGCACCGCGGCCTCGGTGGCGGAGCGCGGACGCGCGGAGGCGACGACGTCGCCCGGGATCAGGGCGCGCTTGGCGCGCTCCACCGTCTCCTGGCTGACGGACCCCGGCTGGGCCAGGATCCGGCGGTAGCGTGCATAAGAGCGCAACTGCTGCGAGAGCGATTCGGCCGTGAACGGCTTGAGCAGGTAGCCCAGTGCCCCGCGGCGGAACGCGAGGCGCAGCGAGGCCGTGTCCGAGGCCGCGCTGAGGATCACTGTATCGACGTCCAGCTGGTGCAGCAGGTCCAGGCCCGAAGCGTCCGGCAGGTAGACGTCCAGCAGCACCAGGTCCGGGCGCAGGCTGTGGATGGCCTGCAGTGCCTGGGACGCCGAGCCGGCCGGCGGCAGCGCCAGGAAACCGGCCACCGAATCCACATAGGCGGCATGCAGCTTGGCGACGTGGAAATCATCATCGACAATCAGCACCCTGAAATCCTCAGACATCATTGTCCTCCCGGCGTGTTTCGGTGGCTCGCAGCTCAGTGGTTGTAGGTTCGGTGGTTCCCGGCAAGGTTGGCCCCGGTTCGGTGGTTCCCGGCAGCGTGGCGACGAAAACGGCACCCGGGCCGCCGGGGGAGCCGGCTTCGAGCACCCGCACGTCTCCGCCGCGGCGGCGCGCGAGCTGCCGTGACAGCGCCAGGCCCAGGCCGTGCCCGGCGCCAGGGCGCGCCGGCCGGACCGCGGTCGTGTAGCCTTCCGCGAAGACCGCCTCCGCCTCGGCGGCGGTCATTCCGGCGCCCAGGCCGTCGCCGGAATCGGCGACCACAATGTGAAGTGTGCCGGCGCCTCCGTTGATGCCCGGTTCGTCCAGCACTTCGACTTCCACCCAGCGCTCGGCCGCGGAACCGGCGACGGCGGCGTTCACGGCGTTGTCGATCAGGTTCCCCAAGACCGTGGTGACGTCCTGGGGCTCGGTAACGTGCCCTCGGACCACCGATTCCGGGCCGAGCCGGAGGCTCACGCCGCGCTCGTCCGCCTCGACGCCCTTGGCACCGAGGAAGGCCTGCAGGTAGGGATCCTGGAGCAGCTCGGCCTGGTCCACGGGGAACGCCAGCGGCCCGGTGCCGGCCAGTTTGGCGAGATAGTCCTGGGCCTGCTGGGGCTGGCCGATGCTCATGAAACCGGCGATCGTGTGCAGCTGGTTGGCAAACTCGTGGCGCTGGGCCCGCAATGCCGCGGACATGGTGCCGACGGCGTCGAGCTGGCGGGTCAGCTGCTGCAGCTCGGTCCGGTCCCGCAGCATCACCACCCAGCCCAGATCCTCGCGGCCGTGCAGGGCCTTGCGGGCGCTCACCACCAGTACCCGGCCGCCGGCCACGAGTTCGACCGCCTCACCCTCGGCCGCATCGGCCCGGGTCAGGGCCTTGAGCTGCTCCGGGACCGGCGCGTCGGCCCAGGCCGTGCCTGCGAGGTCGGGGACACCGAGCAGCCGCTGGGCGGCGGCGTTGAAAACGCTGACCCTGCCGTCGGCGGAAACGCCGATCACGCCGTCGTCGACGCCCTGCAACACGGCCACCTGATCGTGCACCAGGGTGCTGATCTCCTCGGGTTCAAGCCCGAGGGTCAGCCGCTGCAGCCGCCGCCGCAGCAGGAAGGAGGCGAGCACGCCGGCCAGCAGCGCGCCGGCGGCCGTGACGGCGATGGGGATGATGTCGCGGGCCAGGCTTTGGCTGATCGTCTCGGTGGAGTAGCCCACGCTCACCTCGCCCACCACCGCCGTCGAGTCCGGGGCGTAGACCGGGACCTTGGCGCCGGCGGACGGGCCCAGCGTGCCCGTGTTCCGCGTGGTGACCTCCCGGCCCGCGAGGGCGTCCGAGGGGTCGGTACTGACCTTTTCGCCCAGCCGCTCCGCGTCCGGGTGCGCCAGCCGGATGCCGGTCTCGTCCGTGATGACCACGAACAGGGCCCCGGTGCGGGTGCGGGCACCCTCCGCGGCGGCCATCAACGGACCGGCCAACAGCTCGGCGGCCGGGGGAGCGGAGGGAAGGGCGCTGATGGCCTGGACCTCTGCCCGCACGGAGGGGTCCGAGGCCACGGTCCGGGCCAGGGTCAGCGCCTGGTTCTCCGCCTCGCGGCCCAGCCGGTCGTAGCTCAGCCAAGCGTGGACGGCGCTGCTCAGCAGCACCACCAGCGCCACGACGCCGAGCTGCAGCAACAGTGTCTGGGTCGAAAAGCGCAAGGCCGGCAGAGCTGTGCGGCGCTTCATCGGGCTCCTGCCTGGGGTTGGAACGGACGTGAGCAAAATGCGCAAAATGCATCCAATAAGCAGTATGCCAATCAATTGAGCCAAAGGCCCAGTCGTGACGGGCGCCACTCTAACGTCTGTAGTGCGCATCACACCGGAGTGGTGTCATTCAACGAAGAAGGAGCCGGCCGTGCTGGTATTACTAGGATTCGCCATGATCGCGGTATTCATGGTGCTGATCATGACGAAGAAGTTGACGCCGGTGCTGGCGCTCATCATTGTTCCCACAGTCTTCGGGCTTTTCGCCGGCGCGGGCCTCGGCATCGGCCCGATGGTCATGGACTCCATGAAATCCATGACCTCCACCGCCGCGCTGCTGATGTTCGCGATCATCTACTTCGGGCTGATGATCGACGTCGGGCTCTTTGACCCCCTGGTCCGGTTCATCCTGCGCAAGCTCGGCAACGATCCCGCCAAGGTGGTCCTGGGCACGGCCATCCTCGCGGCCGCGGTCTCCCTCGACGGCGACGGCTCCACCACCTTCATCCTCACCACCGCGGCGATGCTGCCGGTCTACCTGCGGCTGAAGATGAGCCCCGTGGTCCTGACCTGCGTGGCCGGCCTGGCCAACGGCACCATGAACATCCTGCCCTGGGGCGGCCCCACCGCCCGCGCCGCCTCCGCGCTGAAGATCGACGTCAACGATGTCTTCGTGCCCATGGTCCCGTCCCTCATCGCAGGACTCATCGTCGTGCTGGTCTTCTCCTGGCTGCTCGGCCTGCAGGAACGCAACCGCCTCCGCGCCGTCGCCCCCGAGATCTGGGGCGTCCCGGATACAGCTGCAGCCTTCGACGGCGATGCAGACGGCGCAGCCGGCGGCAGCTCGGCCGGCGGTACCGGAATCCGCGGCCGCAAGGGCCCAGGAGCCTCGCCCCTCTCGCCGGAAGGATCCTCCGTTGCAGTGCTGGAGCGCGCCGACTCCCTCGTTGACGACCGCGACTCCGCCATGGCCGACACCGCCCTGGACCCCAACCGCAAGACCCTCCGTCCCAAGCTGTTCTGGTTCAACCTCGCCCTCACGGTCGCGGTCATGGTGACGCTCGTCGCCAACGTCATTCCGCTCCCGTTCGTCTTCATGGTCGGCTCCGCCGTCGCCCTGCTGGTCAACTTTCCCAAGGTCAAGGACCAGAGCGCCCAGCTGATCGCGCACGCTCCCTCGATTGTCGCCGTCGTCAGCATGGTCATGGCCGCCTCGGTCCTGACCGGCGTCCTCAACGGCACGGGCATGGTCAAGGCCATGTCGGAATGGCTGGTCCAGATCATCCCGTCCGACATGGGCCCGCTGATGGCCGTGATCACCGGTGTCCTGAGCATCCCGATGACGTTCTTCATGAGCAACGACGCCTTCTACTTCGGCGTCCTGCCGGTGCTGAGCGAAACGGCGGCCCACTACGGCGTCAGCGCAGCCGACATGGCCCGCGCTTCCATCACCGGCCAGCCATTCCACCTCCAGAGCCCCCTGGTCCCGGCGATCCTGCTCCTGGTCTCCCTCGCCAAGGTGGACCTGGGCGACCACCACAAGAAGGTCCTGTGGCGCACGGCCGTGATCTCCCTGGTGATGCTCGGCGTCGGCGTGCTCACCGGAGCCATCGGCATCGGCTGACCAGCCCGCCCCTGCACGAAACAACGCGGGGTCACTTACCGCCCATCCCGGACCTCCGGATAGGCCGTAAGTGACCCCGCGTTGTTTGTCGTCGTCCTTCTCGGCGCCGGACAGTAACAGCAGTTCAACCCACGTAGACTGGGACGGAAAATTATCCATACCTTGCAGGGGAGATCCATGGCTGCGATCAACCGCGACGACGTCGCGCATCTCGCGCAACTCGCGCACATCGAGATGAGTGCTGAAGAGCTGGACAGGATGGCCGGCGAACTCGCCGTCATCGTGGATTCAGTGAAGTCCGTCAGTGAAGCCGCCGGTGATGACGTCCCGGCCACGTCCCACCCGATTCCGCTGACCAATGTGTTCCGCGAGGACGTCGTGGGCCACACGTTTACGGCCGAGCAATCCCTCTCCGGTGCCCCCGACGCGTACGAAGGCCGTTTCAAGGTCCCGGCAATCCTGGATGAGGACTAAGACCATGACTGAGAACAACGAACTGATCCGCCTCTCCGCCGCCGCGCTCGCCGAGAAGCTGGCCGCCCGCGAGATCACCGCCGTCGAGGTCACCCAGGCGTACCTGGACCGCATCGCCGCCGTTGACGGCAAGGTCCACGCCTTCCTGCACGTCAACGCCGACGAGGCGCTCGCCGTCGCCGCCGAAGTGGATGCGATCCGCGCCGCCGGCGGTGCCGCCGCCGAAGAGCTCCACGTCCTCGCGGGCGTCCCGATCGCCGTCAAGGACCTCATCGTCACGATCGGCCAGCCCACCACGGCCGGCTCGAAGATCCTCGAAGGCTGGCACAGCCCCTACGATGCCACCGTCGTCGAGCGCCTGCGCGCCGCCAAGATGCCGATCCTGGGCAAAACAAACCTCGACGAATTCGCCATGGGCTCCTCCACCGAGCACTCCGCGTACGGGCCCACGCACAACCCGTGGGACCTGGACCGCATCCCCGGCGGTTCCGGCGGCGGCTCCGCTGCCGCCGTCGCAGCCTTCGAAGCCCCGCTGGCCCTCGGCACGGACACCGGCGGCTCCATCCGCCAGCCCGGCGCCGTCACCGGCACGGTCGGCGTCAAGCCCACCTACGGCGGCGTCTCCCGCTACGGCGCCATCGCCATGGCCTCCTCGCTGGACCAGATCGGCCCGGTCTCGCGCACCGTCCTTGACTCGGCCCTGCTGCACCAGGTGATTGGCGGCCACGATCCGCGCGACTCCACCTCGCTGCCGGACCCGCTCGAGGACCTCGTGGCCGCGGCCCGGACCGGCAACGTCGAGGGCATGAAGATCGGCATCATCAAGGAGCTCCACGGCGAGGGCTACCAGGCCGGCGTCGAGAACCGCTTCAACGAATCGCTCGAGCTGCTCAAGGGCGCGGGCGCCGAGATCGTCGAGGTCTCCTGCCCCAACTTCAAGTACGCCCTGGGCGCCTACTACCTGATCATGCCGTCTGAGGCTTCCTCCAACCTGGCCAAGTTCGACGGCGTCCGCTACGGCCTGCGGGTCCTGCCCGAACAGGGACCGCTGACCATCGAGCGGGTCATGGGCGCCACGCGCGCCGCCGGCTTCGGCGACGAGGTGAAGCGCCGCATCATCCTGGGCACCTACGCCCTGAGCGCCGGCTACTACGACGCCTACTACGGCTCGGCCCAGAAGGTGCGCACCCTGATCCAGCGCGACTTCGACGCCGCGTTTGAAAAGGCCGACGTGCTGATTTCCCCGACGGCACCGACCACGGCGTTCAAGCTCGGCGAGAAGCTCAACGACCCGCTGGCGATGTACCTCAACGACGTCGCCACCATCCCGGCGAACATGGCAGGCGTCCCTGGACTGTCCCTGCCCGGCGGCCTGGCCGACGAGGACGGGCTGCCCGTGGGCATCCAGCTCCTGGCCCCGGCCCGCCAGGACGCCCGCCTGTACCGCGTCGGCGCGGTCCTGGAATCCCTGCTCGAGGCGCAGTGGGGCGGCCCGCTGCTGGACAAGGCCCCCTCGCTCACTGATTCTGCCGTTTCAAGCCACGGAGGCTCACACTAATGACTGACGCAACCCTCAGCTTCGAAGAGGCGATGGACAAGTACGATCCCGTCCTGGGTTTCGAGGTCCACGTGGAGCTCAACACCAAGACCAAGATGTTCTCCTCCGCGCCGAACGTCTTCGGCGACGAGCCGAACACCAACGTCAACGAGGTGGACCTTGGCATGCCCGGCGTGCTGCCGGTGGTGAACAAGACCGCGATCGAGTCCTCGATCAAGATCGGCCTGGCGCTGAACTGCAAGATCGCCGAGAAATGCCGCTTCGCCCGGAAGAACTACTTCTACCCGGACACCCCGAAGAACTTCCAGACCTCCCAGTACGACGAGCCCATCGCGTACGACGGCTACCTGGACATCGAGCTCTCCGACGGCACCGTGTTCCGCGTCGAAATTGAACGCGCGCACATGGAGGAGGACGCCGGCAAGCTGACCCACATGGGCGGCGCCACCGGCCGCATCCAGGGCGCGGACTACTCCCTGGTGGACTACAACCGCTCCGGCGTGCCGCTCGTCGAGATCGTCACCAAGCCGATCGAGGGCGCCGGCAGCCGCGCCCCCGAACTCGCCAAGGCCTACGTGGCCGCCGTCCGTGAAATCGTCAAGAACCTCGGGGTCTCGGACGCGAAGATGGAACGCGGCAACGTCCGGTGCGACGCCAACGTCTCGCTGCGCCCGCACGGCCGCGAACGCTTCGGCATCCGCTCGGAGACCAAGAACGTCAACTCGCTGCGCGCCGTCGAACACGCCGTCCGCTACGAGATCCAGCGGCACGCCGCCGTGCTGGACTCCGGCGAGCCGGTCATCCAGGAAACACGCCACTGGCACGAGGACACCCGGACCACGACGTCGGGCCGGGCCAAGTCCGACGCCGACGACTACCGCTACTTCCCGGAACCTGACCTGGTCCCGATCACCGCGTCCCGCGAATGGGTCGAGGAGCTCCGGGCCACCCTGCCCGAGCCGCCGGCCGCCCGCCGCAAGCGCCTGCAGGCCGACTGGGGCTACTCGGACCTGGAGTTCCGCGACGTGGTCAACGCCGGCGTCATGGACGAGATCGAGGAAACCATCGCCGCCGGCGCCACCGCCACCGTGGCCCGCAAATGGTGGATGGGCGAGATCGTCGGCCGCGCCAAGAACGCCGACGTCGATCCCGGCCAGCTGGGCGTCAACCCGGCCACCATCGTGGAACTGAACAAGATGGTGGAAGACGGCAAGATCAACAACAAGATGGCCTCCGAGGTCCTGGACGGCGTCCTCGCCGGCGAAGGCACCCCGGCGGAAATCGTCGAGAAGCGCGGCCTCGCCGTGGTCTCCGACGACGGCCCGCTGCTCGAAGCCATCGACGCGGCCCTCGCCGCGCAGGCCGGCGTCGCGGACAAAATCCGCGGCGGCAAGATCCAGGCGATCGGCGCGATCGTCGGCGGCGTCATGAAGGCCACCCGCGGCCAGGCCGACGCCGGCCGCGTCCGGGAGCTGATCCTGGAGCGCCTCGGCGTCGAGGGCTAGCCCCTAACCGCCCACTAAATCGGTCATGATGGTCTGCAGTGCTTCGCAGACCATCATGACCGATGTGCGTTTAAGGTTCTCCGGCCGCGCCAGGAGGTCGATCCGGCGCCGGGTGCTGATGCCCTCCAGCGGCCGCAGCACAATGTCCGGGTTCAGCACAGGCCGCGCAGTATGCCGCGGCAGCAGGCCGATCACACCGCCGGCCGCCACGAGCGCCGCCACGGTCGAGTAGTCGTTGATCCGGTGCACAATGTTCAGCTCACGGCTGGAGACCGCCGCGACGGCGGAGAGCACGTCGGCGGGGGAGTAGCCGGCGCGGCTCGTCACCCACGGTTCGCCCACGACGTCGTCCGCCGTCACCGCGCGCTGCCCTGCCAGCCGGTGCCCGGCCGGCAGCGCCACGTCCAGCGGCTCGTGGGCGAGCGGGATCACGGCGACGCGTTCCTCGGGCCAGCGCGGGCTGTGATCCATCCGGTGGGCCAGGACCAGGTCATAGCGCGCCGTCAGGGCCGGGAAGTCCTGCTGCGCGACGTCCTCGTCGGAGAGCAGGATCCGCGGCTGGCCCGGGCCGTCCAGCAGCCGGGCCAGCGGCGCGAACAACGCCTGCCCGGCACTGTGGAAACCGCTGAGCGTCACCGGCGCCACCGGTGAGCCATGGTAGGCGCCGATCGCCATCTTCGCATCCGCCATGGCGCTGACCACCGCGGCCCCGGCGTCCGCCAGCACCTGGCCGGCCTCCGTAAGCACCAGGTTCCGGCCCTCCTTGCGGGTCAGCGGCACCTCCACGGTCTTCTGCAGCGCGGCCAGTTGCTGGGACACGGCAGACGGCGTCACCAGGAGGGTTTCGGCGACGGCCTTGACGCTGCCCAGTGCTCCGAGTTCGCGCAACATCTCCAGCTGGTGGATTTCCATGCCAGCCATTCTATGCAACAGCTATTGCTAATTCGTCGATTGAGAAAAATTCGGTTGTGCTAATGCTTTCTGGTGGGTCTAATGGGGTGAGTTGACCCACACGCCCGTGCCGCACGGCGAACAGGACGCGCGGAGCAGGACACAAAAAGCACAGTTAGGAAGGCCCATGAAGGCTCTCTACAAGGCCGGCGCCCACGCAGGGTTCGAGCTCGTTGACCGTCCCGAGCCGGAGACCGGCCCCGGCGACGTCAAGATCCGCGTCATGACCACTGGCATCTGCGGCACCGACCTGCACATCCAGTCCTGGGACGCCTGGGCGCAAGGCATTATCAACGCCCCGCTGATCGCAGGCCACGAGTTCTACGGCGAGGTCGTGGAGACCGGCGAGGACGTCCTGGACGTCAAGGTGGGGGACCGGGTCTCCGGCGAAGGCCACATCGTCTGCGGCATCTGCCGCAACTGCCGCGCCGGCCGCCGGCAGATGTGCATCAACACCGTCAGCGTCGGCGTCCAGCGCGACGGCGCCTTCGCCGAGTACGTGGTGATCCCCGAGACCAACGTCTGGGTCCACCAGGACCCCTCCGTCACCCCGGAGCTCGGCGCCATCTTCGACCCCTTCGGCAACGCCGTCCACACGGCCCTGAGCTTCCCGCTGGTCGGCGAGGACGTGCTGATCACCGGCGCCGGACCCATCGGCCTGATGGCGATCGCCGTCGCCCGGCACGCGGGCGCCCGCAAGATCGCGATCACCGACGTCTCCGCGCCCCGGCTGGAACTGGCCCGCCGGCTCGGCGTCGACCTCGCGATCGATGTCTCGAAGATGCGGGTCAAGGACGCCCAGCGCGAACTCGGCATGCGCGAAGGCTTCGACATCGGCATGGAAATGTCGGGACACCCCACCGCGCTGCCTGAGATGATCGACAACATGAACCACGGCGGCCGGATCGCGATGCTGGGACTGCCCAGCCAGTCCATAGACATCAACTGGGGCAAGGTGGTCACGCACATGCTGACCATGAAGGGCATCTACGGCCGCGAAATGTTCGAGACCTGGTACGCGATGAGCGCCATGCTCTCCTCCAACCCGGTCCTGCACGCGAACATCTCGGCCGTGGTCACGGACACGCTGCCGGCCACCGACTGGGAAAAGGGTTTCGAGGTGGCCCGCGCCGGAGTCGGCGGCAAGGTGGTCCTCGACTGGACCGTTTTCTAGGTCCCTTTCCGCACCGCCCGCTTCCGGGGCCCCTGCCAGACACCGCCTTCCACGCACAGCATTTTGCCCCCGCATCCAACCAGCCGAGGAGCCAACCCATGTATTCAGCCATCAAGGACCAGCTGCAGCACGAACTCGATGAGATCCGCAGCGCCGGCCTGTTCAAGACCGAGCGGCACATCGACTCGCCGCAGGCCAACCGCATCAAGGCCGGGCAGATCGGCGAGTCCGGCGCCGAAGTGCTGAACTTCTGCGCCAACAACTACCTGGGCCTCGCCGACCACCCGGACATCATCGCCGCGGCGAAGACCGCCATGGACGAGCGCGGCTTCGGCATGGCCAGCGTCCGCTTCATCTGCGGCACCCAGGACCTGCACCTGGCACTGGAGAAGCGCGTCTCGGCGTTCCTCGGCACCGAGGACACCATCCTGTTCTCCAGCTGCTTCGACGCCAACGGCGGCGTGTTCGAGTCCCTCTTCGGCCCGGAAGACGCCGTCATCTCGGACGCCCTGAACCACGCGTCCATCATTGACGGCATCCGGCTCTGCAAGGCCCAGCGCTTCCGCTACGCCAACCAGGACATGGCGGACCTCGAATCCAAGCTGATCGAGGCCACCACGCAGGAGAACCCGGCCCGCCGCAAGATCATCGTCACGGACGGCGTCTTCTCGATGGACGGCTTCCTGGCCCCGCTCGAAGCGATCTGCGACCTCGCCGACAAGTACGATGCCCTGGTCATGGTGGACGATTCCCACGCCGTGGGCTTCATGGGAACCACGGGTGCCGGCACACCGGAACACGCCGGCGTCTCGGACCGCGTGGACATCTACACCGGCACGTTCGGCAAGGCCCTCGGCGGCGCCTCCGGCGGCTACGTCTCGGGCCGCGGCGAGGTCGTGGCGATGCTCCGCCAGAAGGCCCGCCCGTACCTGTTCTCCAACTCGCTGGCCCCGGCGATCGTCGCGGCCACGCTCAAGGCCCTGGACCTCGTGGAAAACTCCGGCGAACTGCGCGGCAAGCTCTTCGCGAACGCTGAACTCTTCCGCAACCGCATGAGCGAGGAAGGTTTCGACCTGCTCCCCGGCGAGCACGCCATTGTCCCGGTGATGTTCGGCGACGCCGTCATGGCCGCCAAGGTGGCTGACGCCATGCTCCACAACGGCGTCTTCGTCACCGCGTTCAGCTACCCGGTAGTGCCCAAGGGTGCCGCACGGATCCGCGTGCAGCTCTCCGCTGCGCACAGCTCCGACGACGTCGAGGCCTGCGTCCAGGCATTCGTCCGCAGCCGCGCGGTGGTGGCCGCAGCCTAGCCCGCCTGGTCGACAGGGCCGGGCCCCACTTTCAGGACGGGGTCCGGCCCTGCTCGTTCATCCCGGCGTCCTGCACTGGCTTGTCCGCGGGACATGCCCAGTCCCGGCAGCGAGGACTGGACTTGATGCCACTATGTCCAATGGCCACGGCCAACGACGGGCATGTCCCGGGCTGGCCGGCGGCAAAGGGGGACATGCCCAGTCGTGCGGACCAGGGAAGGGCGTGTCCCGGGCCGGCACGCGGCAACGGGGGACATGTCCAGCGATGCGGACGAAGAAGGGACATGTCCAGTGGTGCGGAACGTGGAGATGGCACGTCAGCCACCTTCGAACGATCCACTGGCGTCTTGTCGGATACTGCCGCCCGGGCGCAGGTTGGGGCAACCGCCGGATACCGGGACGTGGATCACCGGCCCCGGACAATCTGCAAGGATGGGACCATGTCAGCTCATTACGATGTCGTAATTGTCGGCGGCGGGATCGCCGGCCTGTCCCTTGCCTCCGCCTTGGCCGGGCGCTGCAGCGTGGCCCTGATCGAAGCCGAGCAGACCCTGGCGTACCACACGTCGGCCCGCTCGGCCCGGCAACTGATTCCCAGCTACGGCCCGCCGGTGGTCCAGGAGCTCACCGTCCGGACGCTCGAGCTCATCGCGGCCCAGGACACCGGACGTCCGGAACCAGTGCTCACTCCGCGCAGCTTCATGCTGATCGGCGACGACGCCACCGTCCGGGCGGAGGCAAGCGGACACATGCACCGGATCACCCACGCCGAGGCACTGGAGCTGTGCCCGGCCCTGGTCCCGGATTCGTTCAGCGCTGCCGGGCTGGACACCGGATCCTTCGCCTGCAACGCCCCCGTGCTGCTCGAGGACCACCGGCGGCTCGCCGCGGGCGGCGGCGTGGACATCATTACCGGCGCCAGGGTCCATTCGGCCCAGCGCCTGGGCACCGGCTGGGAACTGGGCGCCGGGCAGGAAGGCTTCCAGTCCGCCGTCGTGGTCAACGCCGCCGGTGCCTGGGCCGACGAGCTCGCCGTCCTCAGCGGCGTCGAGAAGCTGGGCCTGCAGCCGTACCGGCGCACCGCGGCGATCGTCGAAGTCGAGAATCCCCTTCCGGAAGCCTGCCCGATGGTGGCGGCGGCCGATGACAGCTTCTATTTCCGGCCGGACGACGGCCAGGTCCTGATCTCGCCCGCCGAACACGTGCCGAGCGGACCCGAGGACGCCCGGCCCTATCCCGGCGACGTCGAACGGGTCATCGCCCGGCTCAACGCGATCACGACGCTCGGGATCCGCAACGTCCGCACAGCCTGGACGGGGCTGCGCACGGAGGCGGCCGACGGCGTCCCGGTAGTGGGGTTCGACGCCGAGGCCACCGGATTCTTCTGGCTCGCCGGCCAGGGCGGGTACGGATTCCAGACCTCATCCGGCGTCGCGGAACTGGCCGCCGGGCTGATCCTCGCGGGCCAGGGCTCCGCCCCGGCGCGGGACGCTAGTCCGGCATCCCGGACAGCGGAGGCGCTGGCCGCGACCCGCTGGTCCATCCGGCGCTGAAGAATGGATCCATGAGTACCCTCATCACCAATATCGCCGAACTGATGACCCAGGACGCGGAACACCGCGTCCTCCGCGACGCGGCGGTGGTGATCGAGGGGGAGCGGATTTCCTGGCTCGGGCCTGCGGCCGAGGCCCCGGCGGCGGACGAACGGGTGGATGCCGGGGGCCGGGCGCTCCTGCCGGGCTGGGTCGACTCCCACACGCACCTGATCTTCGCGGGGGACCGCACGGCCGAGTTCGAGGCCCGGATGGCGGGGGAGACCTACAGCGCCGGCGGGATCGCCGTCACCACCGACGCCACCCGGAGCACGAGCGACTTCGACCTCACCCGGCTGGCGATGGGCCGCGTCGCGGAGGCGGTGTCGCAGGGCACCACCTACCTGGAGACCAAGACCGGCTACGGCCTGGACGTCGAGAACGAGGCCCGCAGCGCCCGCATCGCCTCCACCGTGGCGGACGAGGTGACCTACCTGGGGGCGCACCTCGTTCCTGCCGGGATGGACGCGGAGGAATACACGGAGCTGGTCTGCGGGCCGATGCTCACCGCCGTCCGGCCCTACGCCCGCTGGGCCGACGTCTTTTGCGAGCAGGGCGCCTTCAACGAGGACCAGTCCCGCCGGGTGCTGCTGGCCTGCAAGGCCGCCGGGCTGGGCCTGCGCGTCCACGGCAACCAGCTCGGCGAGGGCCCCGGCGTCCGGCTGGCGGTGGAAGTCGGTGCCGCCAGCGTGGACCACGTGAACTACCTGTCGGCCGGGGACGTCGATGCCCTCGCCGGCAGCTGGGCCGGCTGGGACGCCGCCGGCGGCAGCGGCACGCGGGGCACGGTTGCCACGTGCCTGCCGGCCTGCGATCTTTCCACCCGGCAGCCGCTGGCCCCCGGCCGGGAACTGCTCGACGCCGGTGTGCAGCTGGCGCTGGCCTCCAACTGCAACCCCGGCACGTCGTACACCAGCTCCATGGCGTTCTGTGTCACCACCGCCGTGCTGCAGATGCGGCTCAGCGTCCACGAGGCGGTGCGCGCCGCGACCTACGGCGGCGCGCTGGCCCTGCGCCGGGAGTCCGGGAACGACGTCGACGGCGGCCGCGCGGTGGGCTCGATCGCCGTCGGACACCGTGCGGACCTGCACCTGCTCAACGCGCCTTCCGCCACGCACCTGGCCTACCGGCCCGGCATCCCTTTGACGCACGCGGTGTGGCGCGCCGGCGTGGCGCAGCCGGTCCGCTGACGGGCCTTAGAACATCATGGGCGGTGCGTCCAGGACGGTCTCGTCCACGCGCCTCTTCTCCCACTGTGTGAAGGGCTTGTCGAGCTCGTACTTGCCGTGCGAGGTGCGCAGCAGGGTGCGGACCTCGGCGTTCTCGGGGTTGTTCAGGGACTCGAAATATTCCACCGACCAGTGGAACCAGCGCATGCAGAACAGCCGCATGGTCAATCCGTGCGTCACGAACAGCGCGTTCGGGGCATTGCCGGGCCTGGACCAGTGCCGGTACAGGGTTTCCATGAAGGAAGAAATCCTGTCATACACATCGGAACCGGACTCGCCCTCGCGGAAGCGGTAGAAGAAGTGCCCGTAGGCGTTGCGGAGCTCCTTCTGGTCCTCGATGTCGCCGGCGATCTGGAAATTGGCCCAGTCCTGTTCGCGCAGGCGCGGTTCCTCGATCACCCGCTCGACGAGCGGGCCGAGATTCAGCGCCTCGAGGGTCTGGTAGGCGCGCAGATACGGTGAGACGTAGACGCACACCGGGCGGCCGTCCAGCTGGCGCCGGACTTCCTCCCCGGCCGCGGTGGCCTGCTCCAGGCCCAGCGCGGTCAACGGGATCCGGTAGTCCGGAACACGGTTGTAGATCGAGGTGTCGGCATTGGCGGCAGACTGGCCGTGCCGGATCATGATGATTTTCCGGGGCGCACTCATAATCCCCAAGCATAGGGCTCCCAAAAGCAGGTGCCGCAGGCAAAACCCCGTTCGGCCGGCGCCACGCGGGCACCAGCAAACTATCGGCAAGTGCAGGCAAGATAGAACCATGTTGGTTCCCTCCCGCCGCCGGCTGCGGTTCGAAGTGTTGATTGTCCTGGGGTTGTCGCTGGGGCAGTCCGCGATCTACTCCCTGGTGCAGTTGCTGGACAAGATGACCACGGCGCCGCTGGCCCAGGGCACATCCACCCTGAACCGCTCACAGAGCGCACGCGAATACTTCGACCTCACCTACCAGTTGCTGGACATCATCTTCGCCCTGGTGCCGGTGGCCCTCGTGATCTATTTCCTCACCGAGCACTGGCC
This sequence comes from Arthrobacter sp. 49Tsu3.1M3, assembly GCF_900168135.1. Classification (NCBI taxonomy): domain Bacteria; kingdom Bacillati; phylum Actinomycetota; class Actinomycetes; order Micrococcales; family Micrococcaceae; genus Arthrobacter; species Arthrobacter sp. 49Tsu3.1M3. The sequence goes on along the minus strand of NZ_FUZD01000004.1, from coordinate 194,948 downwards.
GGCCGGGGAGCGCGGAACCTCGGCGTTCCGAAGGATCGGTTTCGACTTCGCCCGGCCCGGCAAGGACCTCCTGCAGGGTCTCGGACTCGCCGCGCTCATCGGCATTCCGTCCCTGGGGCTCTACGCCGCCGGCCGGGCGCTGGGGATCACGACGGCGATCATCCCCAGCGCCCTGGACGCGTACTGGTGGACCGTGCCGGTGCTGGTCCTGTCCGCGATCCGGCACGCGGTGGTCGAGGAAGTGATCGTGGTCGCGTACCTGCTGGACCGGCTCGGGAAACTGGGCTGGAGCGTGCCGGCGGCCATCGCCGCCAGCGCCCTGCTCCGCGGCAGCTATCACCTGTACCAGGGGTTCGGGCCGTTCATCGGCAACGCGGTGATGGGCGTCGTCTTCGCGCTGGTCTACACGCGGACCAAACGGGTGATGCCGCTGGTGATCGCCCACGCCATCCTGGACACTGTGGCGTTCGTGGGGTTCAGCCTGTTCGGCAAGGCCGTGGGCCTGGGCTGATGGTGCTGGTTGTACTGCCGGCGCCATCGCCCGGCCTTAAATGATCTCGGCCGCCGTCTCCTAGGTGACAACGTTGGCACCTAAGAGATGGCGGCCGAAGCGTGGGGCAGGTGGAGCGTTAGATCGTGACCGCTCCGGAGGCGGTCTCGAAGGTGACAGAGAGGATGCCGGGAGTACCGTGCGGCGCGATCCAGTTCACGGCGACGTCTTCCAGCGGCTTTTCAACTGGTTCGCCCAGCCACTCCGTGACGCGCGCGGCCGAACCGGCAATGGTCAGTGCGGACATCTTGACATCGCTCGCGTAGGCGTTGGACGGGTGCAGTTCCGGGTCGCCCTCCCACTTGAGCATGTACGGCACCTGGGGGTCGGCGATGAGCCCCAGGATGCCGATCTGCTTCCAGACCAGTTCGCGGCCGTCGGGAAACTTCCGGTTGCCGTTGACGGCGGCGCGGCCGAGCCGCTCCTCGAACGGGGCCAGGTCGTCAACCTCGACGCACCAGCCCATCCAGCCGCCGCCGGCCTCGGAGCGTGCCCGGACGGCCTGGCCGAACGGGGCCTTGTCGGAGGCCGGGTGGTTCAGGACCTCCACGACTTCCAGGTACTTGTGTCCCGCGAGCGGGATAATCATGTTGCGTGTCCCGAAACGGGGGTGCACTCCACCCTTCACGGCTTCAACGCCGAGGGCAGACGCAATACGTTCAGTGGTGGCTGCCAAGCCATCGTGTTCACAGGCGTAAGAGACGTGATCCATGCGCATGCCATCATCTTGGCACTTTGTGATGGACCTCTCAGCTTAGGCTCCCCTAACCGTCATGGGACGTCCCGGGGCGCCGAACGCGGCGCCCCGATGCTCCGTCACGGCGGCCGTCTTCATCTTCGTCACAAAGCTATCCAGGGCTGCGCCGCCATTCCTACACTGAAGCCAGGTCATGAGTGCCAGCGCACAGCCCCGGCTTGCTGGCCGGCAACCCTCGTATCGCGGTGGGGTGCCCCGGGTGAAGACCTGGCCGTCCGGCGCCCGCCGGAGGGCAAGCGCGGCGCCTGTTCCGGTTCGGGCCGAAAGCCCCGGCCGGTGCTGTGCCCAGTGACTCGAGGAGCACCAATGTCCAACGCCTGGTCCTTTGAAACCCGCCAGATCCACGCCGGCCAGGAGCCGGATAGCGCCACCGGCGCGCGTGCCCTGCCCATCTACCAGACGACGTCGTTCGTGTTCCCCAGCGCCGAAAGCGCCGCGAACCGCTTCGCGCTCGCCGAGCTCGCGCCCATCTACACCCGGATCGGCAACCCGACCCAGGACGCCGTCGAACAGCGCGTCGCCAGCCTGGAAGGCGGCCTCGCGGCGCTGCTGCTCAGCTCCGGCCAGGCCGCCGAGACGTTCGCGATCCTCAATATCGCCGAGGCCGGCGACCACGTGGTGGCCAGCCCCAGCCTCTACGGCGGTACCTACAACCTGCTCGCGCACACGCTGAAGAAGTTCGGCATCTCCGTTACCTTCGTGGCAGACCCGGACAACCTGGACCAGTGGCGGGACGCCGTCCAGCCCAACACCAAGCTGTTCTTCGGCGAAGTGGTCTCCAACCCCCGCCAGGACGTGCTGGACATCGAGGGCGTCTCCGGCGTGGCGCACGAGGCCGGCGTGCCGCTGGTGGTAGACAACACGCTCTCCACCCCCTACCTGATCCGGCCGATCGAGTGGGGCGCGGACATCGTGGTGCATTCCGCCACCAAGTACCTCGGCGGGCACGGCGCCGCAATCGCCGGCGTGATCGTGGACTCCGGCAACTTCGACTTCGGGAAGGACCCGGAGCGGTTCCCCGGCTTCAACAGCCCGGACCCCACCTACAACGGCCTGGTCTACGCCCGCGACCTCGGAGCCGACGGCGCGCTGGGCGCGAACCTCTCCTACATCCTTAAGGCCCGGGTCCAGCTCCTGCGCGACCTTGGCTCCGCGGTGTCCCCGTTCAACGCCTTCCTCATCGCCCAGGGCATCGAAACGCTGAGCCTGCGCGTCGAGCGCCACGTGGCCAACGCCACGAAGGTGGCGCAATGGCTGGAGGGGCGGGACGACGTCGAATCGGTCGCCTACGCCGGGCTGCCGTCCAGCCCCTGGTACGAGCGCGGCCGCAAGTACGGGCCCAAGGGGACCGGCGCCGTCGTGGCGTTCAACATTGCCGGGGGAGCGGAGGCCGGCAAGCGGTTCGTCGACGCCCTCGAACTGCATTCGCACGTCGCGAACATCGGCGATGTCCGGTCGTTGGTGATCCATCCGGCGTCGACCACCCACAGCCAGCTCTCGCCCGAACAGCAGGTGATCGCCGGGGTGAATCCCGGGCTGGTGCGGCTTTCGGTGGGACTGGAGCACATTGACGACATCCTCGCGGACCTCGACGCCGGATTCCGCGCGGCCAAGTCCGCCTAGGCGCCCCGGCGGCCGGTCTCTCCTGGATGAGGGCGGCCGGCCGCCGGGCTGTCACATGGAAGTCACAATCTTCGTGATATCCGCACCCTCTTTCGTAGACTCGTACCAGGTCATGAGTGCCAGCGACAGCCCCGGCTTGCTGGCCGGCAACCCTCCTTTTGCGGCGGGGTGCCCCGGGTGAAGACCTGGCCTGCCGGTCAGCTGACGGCAGGCAAGCGCGAAGATAGGTCCTCACATGACGATTGCCGTCACCCGCAAGGGTGTTCCCGAAACCAAGCCATCCCGCAACCCGGACGGAACCGTCCAGTACGTCAGGATCGGTGACCTGCAGCTCGAATCAGGGAATCCGCTGCCGGATGTGGTCCTCGCCTATGAGACGTGGGGGACCCTGAACGCTGACGCCTCCAATGCCGTCCTCATTGAGCACGCCCTGACCGGCGACACGCACGTAACCCGCGGCGACAGCGGAGAGCCCGGCTGGTGGGAACAGCTCGCCGGACCCGGGGCCCCCGTGGACACGGACAAGTACTTCGTCGTTTCCATCAACATCCTCGGCGGCTGCCACGGATCCACGGGACCCTCCACACCGGCCCCCGACGGGCGGCCCTGGGGATCGCGGTTCCCGCTCGTCACCCTGCGGGACACCGCCGCCGCGGAGGCGCGGCTGGCCGACGCCCTGGGCATCGGCAGCTGGTACGCCGTGCTGGGCGGTTCCCTCGGAGGCGCGCGCGCCCTTGAATGGGCCGTCACGTTCCCCGCCCGGGTCCGGCGCTGCGCCGTGATTTCCGTCGGCGCCAGCAGCACAGCCGAACAGATTGCCTTCGCGCAGGCCCAGACCCTGGCCATCCGCCAGGACCCCCACTTCAACGGCGGAAACTACTACGGCGGCCCGGAACCCGAGGCAGGGCTCGCCCTCGCCCGCCGCATCGCGCACATCACCTACCGCTCCGCGGCCGAACTGGACGGCCGGTTTGGCCGGAACGCGCAGGAGCCCGAGGCGCCCCTGGAAGCTGGATCGCTGGCCGGACGCGGGCGCTACCAGGTGGAAAGCTACCTGGACCACCAGGGCAGCAAGCTGGTCCGGCGCTTCGACGCGAACAGCTACATCGCCATTACCGAAGCGCTCATGAGCCACGATGTCTGCCGGGGGCGCGGAAGCCTCGGAGAGGCCCTGGCCCCGGCCACCGCCGAGTTCCTGGTGGCGGCCGTGGACTCGGACCGCCTTTATTTCCCGGCCCAGTCCCGTCAACTGGCCGAAGCCCTGCCGGGCGGCCCCGACGTGCACATCATTGAAGCGCCGATCGGCCACGACGGCTTCCTGACCGAAATCGGCCAGCTCAGCAGCCAGCTGCGGGAGACCTTCTTCGGCCACTAGGCCCGACCGCGTGTGCATTTATGCAGATGCGCTCTGCACTAATGGCCGTTGAGGCCCAGGGCGGGAGCGTCCATACTCATGGGTAATGACGCCATGTGCCCTACATCACTGGCGTCCTCAGCCCAATGGTCCACAGGGTGTCGACGGAGACACCGAAGGAGTCACAATGAGTACGGACAACGCCGCAAGGCGCGCTGAAGAAACGGACGTCAAATCGTCCGGCCTGAAGAAGGTAGTAACGGCCTCCATGGCCGGCACGGTGGTGGAGTGGTATGAATTCTTCCTTTACGCCTCCGCCGCCACCCTGGTCTTCGGCAAGCTGTTCTTCCCCAATTCGGGTACGGAACTGGACGGCATTATCGCCGCGTTCCTCACCTACGCTGTCGGCTTCGTTGCCCGCCCGATCGGCGGTATTGTCTTCGGCCACTTCGGCGACAAGTTCGGCCGCAAGCAGCTGCTCCAGGTCAGCATCCTGCTGGTGGGCGTTTCCACCTTCCTGATGGGCTGCCTGCCGACTTTCCAGCAGATCGGCTACTGGGCCCCGGCGCTGCTGGTCTTCCTGCGCTTCGCCCAGGGCTTCGCCGTCGGCGGTGAATGGGGCGGCGCCGTCCTCCTCGTCGCCGAGCACAGCCCCAGCAAGTCCCGCGGCTTCTGGGCCAGCTGGCCGCAGTCCGCCGTTCCGCTCGGCAACCTGCTGGCGACCGCCGTGCTGTTCACGCTCTCCTCCCTGCTGTCCTCCGCCGACTTCCTTAGCTGGGGCTGGCGCGTTGCCTTCTGGCTCTCCGCCGTGATCGTGCTGGTCGGCTACTACATCCGCACCAAGGTCAAGGACGCCCCCATCTTCCTGGAGGCCCAAAAAGAAGTGGCCCTGGAGAACAAGGGTTACGGCGTGGCCGAGGTCTTCCGCCGCTACCCGCGCGGCGTCTTCACCGCCATGGGCCTGCGCTTCGCCGAGAACATCCTCTACTACCTCGTGGTCACCTTCTCCATCACCTACCTGAAGGTCGTCGTCCAGACGGACACCTCGCGAATCCTGCTGCTGCTGCTCGTGGCGCACATCGTCCACTTCGCCGTGATCCCGATGGTCGGCAAGCTCTCGGACAACGTCGGCCGCAAACCGGTCTACATGGCCGGCGCCATCCTTGGCGGAACGTGGGGCTTCTTCGCCTTCCCGATGATGGACACCAAGAATGACTTCATGATCCTTGCCGCCGTCATCATCGGCCTGCTGTTCCACTCCCTGATGTACGCCGGCCAGCCGGCGCTCATGGCCGAGATGTTCCCGACCCGGATGCGCTACTCCGGTGTCTCGCTGGGCTACCAGGTCACCTCGATTGTGGCCGGTTCGCTGGCCCCGATCATCGCCGTCGCCCTGCTCAGCCAGTACAAGTCGTCCGTCCCGGTCGCCATCTACCTGCTCGGCGCCTGTGTGGTCACGATGGTTGCGGTGTTCTTCCTGAAGGAAACCCGCGGTATCTCGCTCCGTGACGTCGATGCCGCCGACGCCCAGGGCACCGCTGACCTCCTGGCCGCCGCCAAGCGGTAATCCTCTCCCAGGCGAAACCCGTTTGGGGGCAGACTGCCCGGATCCGCGCACCGTGCGGACCCGGGCAGTCTGCGTTAACGCGGCCTGCCTTGGATCAGCTGCGCTGGCACCGCCTCAGGCGGACAGCACATCCTGCCGCTCCCGGATTTCGCCGCGGATCGCCTCCAGCACGGCACGGACCGGGGCCGAACGCAGCGCCTCGGGCCGGGCCACAGCCCAGATCGGCAGCTGGCGCTGGAAGTCGTCCGGCAGCACGGGCAGGAAGCCCGGCCGGCCCGCCACGAGGAAATTGGGGAGCAGGCCTATCCCGGCGCCCCGCCGGACGGCCTCCAGCTGGGCGAAGACGCTTGTGGCCTGGAAGCTGGACCGCGGCACCGGCAGCTGGGTTGAACGGTGGCCCAGCTCTGCGACCTGCAGCGCCGATTCCACGTAGGAGACAAAGCCGTGCCGCCCGACGTCGTCGAGCGTTGCCGGAAGCCCGTGCTCCTGCGCATAGCCGGGACTGGCGTACAGCCTGAGGAAATAGTTGCTCAGGAAGATGGCGCGGGCGGTGGTGGTGTCCATGTTGCCCACCACCACTTCCAGGTCCACGCCGGAGCGGTTTTGGCTGACCTTGCGGGTGGCGCTGAGCAGTTCGACGTTGAGCAGCGGATTCGCCCGCTGCAGCCGCACGAGGGCCGGGGCCAGGAATTCGGCACCGAAGCCGTCCGGGGTGCTGATCCGGACCAGGCCGGAGACCACATCGCCGGAGCGGGCAATGCTGCTGGAGAGGGCAGCGAGAGTGCCCTCGATGGCTTCCGCCGCCGCGACCGCCTGGCTGCCGAGTTCGGTCAGCTCCCAGCCGTGCGGGCTGCGTTCGAGCGTCCGGCCGCCGAGCTGTTTGTCGAGGGCCAGGACGCGGCGGGAAATGGTGGTGTGGGTGGTGCCGAGCGTCTCGGCCACGGCGTTGAACCGGCCCAGCCGTGCCACGGTCAGCAGGATCAGCAGGTCGTCGGGGCTCGGAAGCCGGCGCAAGTCCACTCTTGTCCCCTCTGCAGCGAGTGCGTCATCAACGGATACGGGGAACCGCCACCGCCGGTGTGCATCTGTGCACATGGCATCTGTGATTTTTTCCCTTGATTGCACTCTATCAGCGGTGTGATGCTGGACACTGGGACGCCGGGTTTCGGCCTTCAGGTCGGAGCGCCCGGCAGCACATCAAGCAAAGGAGCTTAAGCCATGGCAGTCATCGCCTGGATCGGACTCGGAAACATGGGCGGATCCATGTCCGTCAACCTCTCAAACGCCGGACATGAGGTCCGCGGCTTCGACCTCAACACCGCAGCCGTTGCTGCCGCCGGGGCCGGGGGAGTCAAAGCAGCCGGCAGCATCGCCGAGGCCGTCGCCGGCGCCGACGTCGTCTTCACCATGCTCCCCAAGGGCGAGCACGCCCGCGCCGTGTACCTGGGCGAGGACGGCGTCCTGGCCCACGCGGACACCCGCACCCTGCTGGTGGACTCCTCCACGATCGACATTGCCTCCGCGCAGGCCCTGCACGACGCCGCCGCTGCCGCTGGCTTCCGCTTTGTCGACGCGCCCGTCTCGGGCGGCATGAGCGGCGCGAAGGCCGCCACCCTGACGTTCATGATCGGTGGTGAGGCCGGAGCCGTTGCCGAGGCCACCGAATATATCCGCCCCATGGCGGCGAACATCATCCCCACCGGCGGCGCCACCACCGGCCAGGCCGCGAAGATCTGCAACAACCTCATGCTCTTCATCAACCTCGCCTCCACCGCCGAGGGCGCGGTCCTCGCCGACCGGCTCGGTCTGGACAAGCAGGTCTTCTGGGACATCGCGTCGGTCTCCTCCGGCGACAGCTGGGCGCTGCGCACCTGGTACCCCGTGGCCGGCGTCGTGCCCACCGCCGCGTCCAACAACGACTTCGCCCCGACGTTCACCACCGAACTGGCCAACAAGGACATCGGCCTGGCCATCAGCGCCGCGCGGGATACCGGCACCCCGCTGGAACTCGGCGAGCACGTCCAGCAGCTCTTCCAGCGGCTCATCGACTCCGGCCAGTCCGGCCAGGACTGCTCGATGATCGTCAAGCTCGTCGACGGCACCCTCGAGTCCGCCAACTAGCCCCTCACGGCCCTGCCCTACACGGCCCTGCCCTTCACGAAAGAGACCCACCCATGGAACGCATTCCGCACTTCATCAACGGCGCCCTGATTGCCGACGCCGAGCGCTTCGGCCCCGTGTTCAACCCGGCCACCGGCGAGCAGGAGAAAGAGGTCGCCCTGGCCTCCGCCGCCCGCGTCGAGGAGGCCGTCGAGGCCGCCCGCGCCGCCCTGCCCGGCTGGCGCGCCACGAGCCTGGCCAGGCGCACCGCCATCTTCTTCAAGGTCCGTGAACTGCTCATGCAGCGCCGGCCCGAACTCGCGGCCCTGCTCACCAGCGAGCACGGCAAGGTCCTCTCGGACGCGGAAGGTGAAATCACCCGCGGCCTGGAGAACATCGAATTCGCCACCGGCCTCTCCCACATGCTCAAAGGCGAGCGCTCCGAGCAGGTCTCCGGCGGCGTCGATGTCCACTCGGTCCGCCAGCCGGTCGGCGTCGTCGCCTGCATCACGCCGTTCAACTTCCCCGCCATGGTGCCGCTGTGGATGATCGGGAGCGCCCTGGCCTGCGGGAACACCGTGCTGCTCAAGCCGAGTGAAAAGGACCCGTCCTCCGCCATCTTCATCGCCGAGGTCTTCGCTGAGGCCGGCCTGCCGCCAGGGGTGCTCAACGTGGTCCACGGCGACAAGGAAGCCGTCGATGTCCTGCTGGAACACCCGGCGGTCAAGGCCATCAGCTTTGTCGGCTCGACGCCGATCGCGCAGTCCATCTACAAGCGCGCCGCCGATCACGGCAAGCGCGTCCAGGCCCTGGGCGGGGCGAAGAACCACATGGTGGTCCTGCCGGACGCGGACCTCAACATGGCTGCGGACGCCGCCGTCTCGGCCGCCTACGGCTCCGCCGGGGAGCGCTGCATGGCAGTCAGCGTCCTCGTCGCGGTCGGCAGCATCGCCGACGACCTCGTGGAGGCGATCAGCACCCGCATGGCTGCCCTCACGATCGGTCCGGGCACGGACCCGGCCTCCCAGATGGGTCCGCTCATCACGGCCGAGCACCGCGACAAGGTGGCCTCCTACGTTGCCGGCGCGGCCAACGAGGGCGCCACCGTGGTGGTGGACGGCCGCGAACACGAATTCGACTCCAAGGGCTTCTTCATCGGCGTGAGCCTGATCGACCACGTCAAGCCCGGAATGAAGGTCTACGACGACGAGATCTTCGGCCCCGTCCTCTCCGTGGTCCGCGTCGAGACCTACGCCGACGCCGTGAAGCTGGTCAACGACAACGAGTTCGGCAACGGCGTGGCCATCTTCACCCGGGACGGCGGCGCCGCCCGCCAGTTCGAGTTCGACGTCGAGGCCGGCATGGTGGGCGTCAATGTGCCCATCCCGGTGCCGGTGGGCACTTTCTCCTTCGGCGGCTGGAAGAATTCGCTGTTCGGCGACACCCACATGTACGGCCCGGAAAGCATCCGCTTCTACACCCGCGGCAAGGTGGTCACCACCCGCTGGCCGGACCCGTCCACCTCGGTGATCGACCTCGGCTTCCCCCAGGTCGACTGAGGCGTCCCCCTCGTCCAAGCAACGCGGGGTCACTTCGCGCCCATCCGGCACCGGATCATGGGCCGTAAGTGACCCCGCGTTGCTTTAGGGGCGGGGATTAGAGTAGGCACGCAGGGACAGCCAGGATCCGGGAGGCACCATGACCACCCTCGTCAACCGTCCCAACACGGCATTGCTCGTCGTCGATATGCAGGTCGGCGTCGTCGCTGGGGCCTACCGCCGCGACGACGTCGTCGCAACCATCGCCGCGCTCGTGGATAAGGCCCGCGACGCCGGGGTGGACGTCGTCTGGGTGCAGCACAGCGGCGAGGACCTGCCGCGCGGCAGCGACGGCTGGCAGTATGTGCCGGAGCTCGCGCGCCGCAGTTCGGAGCCGCTCGTGGCCAAGGAGTACAGCGACGCCTTCGAGGCCACCGACCTGGAATCCGTGCTGGCCGGGCGCGGCATCGGGCGCTTCTTCCTGGCTGGTGCGCAGACCGACGAGTGCATCCGCTCGACCCTGCACGGCGCGATCACCCGGGGCTACGACGTCACGCTGGTCGCCGACGCCCACACCACCGAGGACCTGACCGAATATGGCGCCCCGCCGCCGGCTCTGGTGGTGGCGCACACCAATCTGTACTGGCAGTACCACAGGGCGCCGGGGCGGACGGCGGGTACCGTCAACGCGGCCGACGTCGAGTTCGCAGGCACTGCATGATCCTAGCCCTTCGCGACCCTAGCCCTTCATGATTTCCGCGCGCTGGGCCATGTAGTCCTCCATGGACAGCTTGCCGTCGGTGTACTGCTGGTCGAGTTCGGCGAGCTTGCGGGCCCGGTAGCCCTGCCCAGCCGACGGCGGCGGGGGCGACTGCGGCGCCTGCGCCTGTCCCGCGCCCGGCGCCGGTTCGTGCCGCTGCGGTTGCGGCGGGTTGTTCAGGTACTCGGGGCTGTCCTCGTACGGGACGGGGGACTGGTAGCCGGCCGGGTTCGGGTACTGCTGGCCGGGGTACGGCTGGTTCGGGAACGGCTGGTCCGGAAACCGGGGACTGGGGTGCTGCGGGTTCGGGTACTCCGCGTTCGGGTATTGCGGGTTGGGATACGGTTCGTTGGCCGGGCCCGGCTGCTTCGGGCCGCCCAGCTGGCCGAAGCCGCCGAAGTAGTCCTGCTGGGTGTAGCCATCCCGCGGCTGGTTGCCCTGGCCGGGATTGTTCTGCCTGCCCGGGAACCGGCCGAACTGTCCCGGCCTGCCCTGGTTCCGGCCGCGGGCAGACCTGCGGTAGAGGCGCATCGCCACGGGAATCAGGAAGGACAACACGATGATCCAGAAGAACATACTGCTCACGGTACTGGGCCTTTCAGCTGCTGGGCCTTCTCATCTGCGGGCTCATCTGTAGGGCCGGAGAAGTGTTCCTCCAGCTTATGCCCCGCAGGCTCAGGACCGCACCGCGTCCTCGGCGCCGGGCGGGCCTTCGCCGGAACCAAGCGGAACGCCGGGACCGAACACCGGGCCGGCCAGCGGCCGCTTGGCCGTCATGCCGTCGCCGGAGGAGCGGTGCCGCAGCCGGCGGACCACCCAGGGGACAAAATACTCCCTGGCCCACACCAGGTCCCCGCTGCGCGCCTCGCGCCAACTGCGCTGTGGCAGCGGTTTGGGGGAGAGGGGCTGGAGCGTGTGCTCGACGTTCAGCGAGTCCAGCACCATGGCCGCGATCGTGTGGTGGCCCAGCGGTGAGAAATGCAGCCGGTCGACATTCCACATCTGCGGGTCGTTGAGCTGGCGCAGCGACCACATGTCCGCGATCACGGCGTCGTGGCGCGCGGCGATCGTGCGCAGGTTCTCGTTGTAGATGGCCACCTTGCTGCGGATCCGGCCCAGCACCGTGGAGCCGGTATCCGGACCGTTGAACAGGACCACGGTGGCGCCGCCCAGGCTCAGGATCTGTACCACTGAATCCAGCTTTTCGGCCAGCACGTCCGGATCGCCGCCCGGGCGGATGAGGTCGTTCCCGCCTGCGGAGAGCGTGATGAGGTCCGGTTTGAGGGACAGGCAGTGAGCCATTTGCTGGTCCACGATCTGCTGCAGGAGCCGGCCGCGGACGGCCAGGTTCGCGTAGGCGAAGTCGTTGTGCCCACGGCTGAGTTCCTCGGCCACGCGGTCCGCCCAGCCCCGATGGCCGCCCGGACTGGCCGGTTCCGGATCGCCGATGCCCTCCGTGAATGAGTCGCCCATTGCCACATACCGGGTCCACGGGTGGGTCACGGTGTCTGCGGTCGTCTCGGCGGGGGTGTCCGGTGAATTTTCCAGGGGATTGGTATTGCTCACCCCCTTATCCTGCACTGTTCCCGTTAAGCTGCGCCACCGTAATTTGTTACCGCCGGGTAACTGTAAGAATAGTTCCATGACTCATGCTGACGCCTTCCCCGCCCCTGTCGTCCAATGGTCCCAGCCGGAGCAGGAACGGGCCGGCAAGCCGCTTCTTGTCCTGCTGCACGGCTACGGCGCCAACGAACAGGATCTGCTCAGCCTGGCAGGGATGCTGCCGCAGGAATTCGCGGTGGCCTCCCTGCGCGCCCCGATCGCCATGGGACCGGGCTTCACCTGGTTCCCGCTGACAGCGTCCATTGACTATTCGCTCGACGCCGTCAAGGTCGCCGCAGACTACGTTCAGGACTGGCTCGACGGCGTCAAAGCCAACCACCCGTCGGTGACGCTGTTGGGATTCTCGATGGGCATGGCCATGGCCACCACGTTGCTGCGGCAGCGGCCTGCGGACTTTGCCGCCGTCGTCGGGCTCTCCGGGTTTGTCGTCGACGCGGGCGACGACCCCAGCTTCCGCGACGGTGAACTGGACGGCACTGTACCGCTGTTCTGGGGGCGGGACCAGCAGGACCCCGTGATCACCGAGGACAAGATCGACTACACCATCGGCTGGGTGCGCAAGCACGTGAAGCTCACCAAGGTCCTCTACACGGGCATGTGGCACGGCATCAACCAGCAGGAGATCGGCCACGTCTCGGAGTTCCTGACGCACGTGGTGCTCAACTCCAGGAAGTAGGCGCGCCGGGGAAGTGTGCCCCGGGAAGCGGGCGCCGGGCGGGCGGCTAGGCGGCCGGGGGTGCGCTGATCCGCACGGTCCGGCCGTTCACGGTGACGGTGTCGCCGTCGTGCAGCTGGCGGCCCCGGCGCTCGTCGATTTCGCCGTTGACCTTCACCAGCCCGTTCTTGATCAGTTCCGCGGCCTCCACGCCGTCCTCGACCAGATTCGCGAGCTTCAGCAGCTGGCCCAGCCGGATCATGCTGTCGCGGATGGTGATGTCTTCGAATTCCGGATTGCTCATACAAGCAATGATGCCTGACCTAAGGTGGCACCTATGACCCATCACCCCCGTCTTCCGCTGATCGTCGGTCTGCCCATGGCCGTCGCGACGGGACTGTTCATCCCGATCCAGGGCCGGATCAACGGCGCCCTCGGGGCGGCGCTGGGGGACGGAATCGGTGCCGCCGTCGTCAGCTTCAGCACCGGACTGGTGGTCATGACGGTCATTTCCCTGGCTTTGCCCCGGGGCCGGGCAGGGCTGGCGCGGATCCTGCCGGCCGTGCGCGAACGGCAGTTTCCGCCGTACTACGTCCTGGCCGGCTGCATCGGCGCCCTCTTCGTCTTCGCCCAGTCCTTCACCATCGGACTGCTCGGCGTAGCCCTCTTCACGGTGGCCGCCGTGACGGGACAGACCCTCAGCGGCCTGCTGGTGGACCGGATGGGCATCGGACCGGCGGGGAAGAGGCCCATTACCGGCATCCGGGTGCTCGGCAGTGTGCTCACCGTCGCCGCCGTCGCCTGGGCGGTGTCGCCCAGGTTCAGCGCCGGGGATTCCGGGCTGCAGCTGCTGGTTCCCGTGCTGCTTCCGCTTCTGGCCGGTTTCCTGATGAGTTTCCAGCAGGCCATGAACGGCACAGCCACGGTGCACTACGGCACCCCCATCGCCGCGACACTAGTGAACTTCATCGCCGGAGCGGCCCTGCTGTGGGTGGCGTGGCTGATCAAACTCGCGGTGGCCGGGGCCGGCAACCCCCTCCCGGCGCAGTGGTGGTACTACCTTGGCGGCCCGCTCGGCTGCATCTTCATCGGCATCGGCGCCCTCCTCGTCCGCAGCCTGGGCGTCCTGGTCACCGGCCTCGGGATGATCGCCGGCCAGCTGCTGGGGTCCCTCGGACTGGACCTGATTTTGCCGGTGCCCGGAACGGTGATCGCCCTCCCGACGGTCCTCGGCACCATCCTGACGCTCGGCGCCATCGTCCTGGCCACCCTGCCCTGGCCTAAGGGCGCGCTGAAGCGGTAGCGGGCCGGTAGGCTTGGAGTTTGCATCGCACTGTTCGTATCGCAATATCGCTTTGTTCGTATCGTCCCGGCCGGCAACCAGCCGGCGTCCCGGGGCCAACACCACGGACCGCACCCAGCGGCCCTGTAGAAAATTGGAGTTCCCATGGCAGCAAAATCCGTCCTCGACCAGATCATTTCCCTCGCCAAGCGCCGGGGATTCGTTTTCCAGGCCGGTGAAATCTATGGTGGCTCCCGTTCTGCCTGGGACTACGGGCCGCTCGGCGCCGAGCTCAAGGAAAACATCAAGCGCCAGTGGTGGCAGTCCGTGGTCCGCGGCCGCGACGACGTCGTCGGCCTGGATTCCTCCGTCATCCTGCCCCGTCAGGTGTGGGAGGCCTCCGGCCACGTCGATGTGTTCTCCGACCCGCTGGTGGAGTGCCTGTCCTGCCACAAGCGCTACCGCGCGGACCACCTCGAGGAAGAGTACGAGGAGAAGAAGGGCCGTCCCGCCGAGAACGGCCTCAAGGACATCGCCTGCGCCAACTGCGGCACCCGCGGCCAGTGGACTGAGCCCCATGAATTCTCCGGGCTGCTCAAGACCTACCTTGGCCCCGTCGCCAGCGAAGAGGGCCTGCACTACCTGCGGCCCGAAACGGCCCAGGGCATCTTCGTGAACTTCAGCAACGTCCTGACCACCTCGCGGAAGAAGCCGCCCTTCGGCATCGGCCAGATCGGCAAGTCCTTCCGCAACGAGATCACGCCCGGCAACTTCATCTTCCGCACCCGCGAGTTCGAGCAGATGGAGATGGAATTCTTCGTCGAGCCCGGCACCGACGAGCAGTGGCACGAGTACTGGATGAAGGAACGCATGTCCTGGTACACGGGCCTGGGCATCCGCGAAGAGAACCTGCGCTTCTTCGAGCACCCGCTGGACAAGCTCAGCCACTACTCCAAGGGCACCACGGACATCGAATACCGTTTCGGATTCCAGGGCTCGGAGTGGGGCGAACTCGAGGGCATCGCCAACCGCACCGACTTTGACCTCTCCACCCACGCCAAGGCCTCCGGCGCGGACCTGAGCTACTTCAACCAGGCCACTAACGAGCGCTACACCCCGTATGTGATCGAGCCCGCCGCCGGCCTCACCCGTTCGTTCATGGCCTTCATGATCGATGCCTACACCGAGGACGAGGCCCCCAACGCCAAGGGCGGGGTGGACATCCGTACCGTGCTCAAGCTCGATCCGCGCCTGGCGCCGGTGAAGGCGGCCGTGCTGCCGCTGAGCCGCAACGAGGACCTGTCCCCGAAGGCCAAGGACCTCGCAGCGCAGCTGCGCAAGAGCTGGAACATCGAGTTCGACGACGCAGGCGCCATCGGCCGCCGCTACCGCCGCCAGGACGAGATCGGCACCCCGTTCTGCATCACCGTGGACTTCGACACGCTCGAGGACCAGGCCGTCACCATCCGCGAACGCGACACCATGAGCCAGGAACGCGTCTCCCTGGACAAGGTGGAGGGCTACCTGGCCGCACGGCTGATCGGCGCCTGATCGTGGCCATCGCATACCGGGAATGGCGGGAAGGCGACGACCTTGCGCTGCTGGAAATCTGGGGCGGCCCTGAGACCGTCCAGGCCGGACAGTTCCGCGGGACGCTGGCGCCCTCGGGCAATTCCCCGTGGCGCCGCTGCATCGTGGCCGAGGACGTCGTGGACGGTGTCGCCATTCCGGTGGCGGCCGCCGTGGTCCACGAGGCCTCGCTGCACCCCGAACGGCTCTGGGCGTATGTCGAGGTCGCCCGGGACCACCGCCGCGCCGGCCTGGGGTCCACGCTGCTGACCATGCTGCGGCACGAGGCCGCCCAGGCGCCGTCGGGCGTGTCCAGACTCCGCTGCAAAGTGGAGCCTGGCACCCCCGGGGCGGCGTTTGCCGAGGCCGCGGGCCTGGCCCCGATCCAGCGCTCCCGCCTCGTCGTCGTTGACCCTGCCCCGCTTAAGCTGCCGGTGTTCGGCGACGGTTCGGAGTCCGCGGCCACCGACCAGGTCGAGGACCTGGCCACGGGCTCGGTGGAGCTCAGCGACGTCGTGGGACGCTACTACACAGCCGTGCACGGCTGGGACAGCCCGGGGGAGCTCAGCGTCGCCGCGGTGCAGCGCCTGTTCCTCGATGACCTCAGCGGCGCCCACGGGGCGATCGTGCTGCGGGCGCCCAAGGCCAGTGCCTTCGGGCACGGCATCGCGGCCAGCCGCAAGGGCCGGCTGGAGGGGTTCGCCATCAGCTACGCCCAGGGAATTCCGGGGGCGGACGCCGGCGCCGATGCCGGTGCCGGCGGTGCGGCCTCGACCACGGAGCCTACTGAGGTGTTCCTCGGGCACGAGCCCAAGCTCGGCGCGGACGAGGCCGAGGCCGCCGTCCGGGACCTCTTGGCCCTGATCGCCTACCAGCACCCGGTGATGCTCGAACTGGACGACGCCATGACCGCGCTGCGCACCGTCGTCGAACCGCTGCTCGAGAGCGGCAAGGCCCATGTCCAGGGCTCGGAAACGCTCGTCGTCTCCGACCCGGCCTAGGCCTTAACCCGACTGACCCGCAGCTGTGGCCGTAACGAAGCTTGATAACGGCCGCAGCTGCGGGTCAGTCTGCGTTAAGACACAGATGTTTGGGGGCGCAGTTATTTGGGCATCACCGGCGGCACGAAGTCGAAGGTCATGCCCAGCAGCCAGACGAGTAGCAGGACCACGGGCAGGTGGAAGACGAACTGCAGGAAGGTGAAGCCCACCAGGTCCCGGGCGCGCAGCCTCAGCACCGCGAGCAGCGGCAGCATGAAGAACGGGTTGACCAGGTTCGGCAGCGCCTCGGCGATGTTGTAGATCTGCACGGTCCAGCCGAGGTTCATCTGCACGTCGGTGGCCGACTGCATCACGTAGGGCGCTTCCACCAGCCATTTTCCGCCCCCGGAGGGGACCAGGATGCCCAGTACAGCCGTGTACAGGGCAATGACGACGGCGAAGCCCCCGCCGCTGCCGATGTCCGAGAAGAACGCCGCGAGGTGTGTGGAGAGGCTCATGCCGCCGGTTCCCGTGGCCTTGGTCAGGATGGCCGCCATCGCCGCGTACAGCGGGAACTGCACGAGGATTCCGGCGGTGGCCGGGACGGCCTTCGTCACGGCCTGCAGGAAGTTCCGCGGCGTCCCGTGCAGGACCAGGCCCAGGATGAGGAACACCAGCAGGTAGCCGTTGAGGCTGCTGACCACGCTGAGGAACGGCTTGGTGAGGAACTGCGAGACGAGCCAGCCGAGCGTGAGGACGCCCGCCAGGATCGGCAGGACCCGGCTGTATTCGAGCCATTCGCCCGGCCGGGAACGCGGCGCGGACCCGGCCGGCTCATCGTCCAGGTCCACGCCCAGGTCCTCCGCGGTGCGGATCGAGCCGCCCTGGGGCGCGGAGAAGTGCGCAATCACGGTGGTCAGGGCCATCAGGATGGCCAGCGTCAGCAGCGACTGCCAGGTAAAGATCGTGGTGCCGAAGTCCAGGATGCCCGTGATCTTCAGCAGCGCCGGCGGCAGCGATGCGGCCGTGGCCTGCAGCTGCGCGGCAGAGGAGGACAGCCCCAGGGCCCAGACGGCGCCGAGGCCCATGAACGCCGCCGCGCCCAGGGCACGGTAATCCACCGTCAGGTCCTTGCGGCGGGCAATCGCGCGGGCCAGCAGCCCGCCGAAAATCAGGCTGAGCCCCCAGTTGAGGAAGGACACGGACATGGCGAGCACCGCCACGAAGCTCACCGCGGTCCGCGCGGTTGACGGCACCAGCGCCAGCCTGTTGATCAGCTTCGCCACGGGCGGGGAGGTGGCGACGACGTAGCCGGTGAGGACCACCATGGCCATCTGCAGGGTGAAGGCCGTCAGGTCCCAGAAGCCGTTGCCGAACGAGTCGGCGATTGCCTGGGGCGTGGCGCCGATGGCGAGTGCGGCCACCGCGATGATGACGACGCCTGCGAGGGCGAAGATGTAGGCGTCCGGGAACCACCGCTCCGTCCACGCCGCCATTCGTTGGGCTATCCGTGCGAGACCGCGTTCTTCGGTTCCGCTTTTGGTCACGACTGTGCTTGCCACAGGTGTCCCTCTCCATTGAGTTCTTTTTGTACCCCACGGAGTTTAGTCAAGACGATGGCGGAAGTAGGGCTTATCGGCGCTTGGCACCTGCGCGCCGGGGGCCGTCGGCGTCGTCGAGCCGGCGTCTTTCCTCCTCAGTCGGGGCGCCGCCGCCGAGGCCGGCCGGCATCCACCAGGCCCCGGGGGCCGGTTGCAGGGGGAAATCGGCGATGCCGGCGTCGATTCCGTCCTGCAGGGTCTTGGCCAGGCGCGCCGTCGCGGTCCGGGCGTCGGCGGCCGGGTCCGGGAGCGAGCCGGGAAGGATCGGCTCGCCGACGTGGATGCGGACCGGGGCGCGCCAGGCGCGCCGGGGCGAGAAGGCATGGTGGCGGGTCATCAGCCGGTGGGCGCCCCAGATGGAGACCGGGATGATCGGCACGCCGGCCTCGGCGGCCATCCGCACCGCACCGGTCTTGCATTCGCGCACCGTGAAGCTGCGGCTCACGCCGGCCTCGGGCAGGACGGCGACGTATTCGCCCTCCCTCAGCCGGGCGACGGCGGCGTCGTAGGCGTGTGCTCCCGATCCGTATCCGACCACCACATGACCGGCGGCGCTGACCGCGGGGCCGGCAAACCAGTGGTCGGCGGCGCCCTGCGTGACCAGGAAACGCAGCTGGGCCCGGTTGTGCCACCACAGCAGCATCTCGGCAAAGGCAAAGTCGAGGTAGCCGAAGTGCGTGATCGCGACCACGGCGCCTTCGCCGGGAACCACCGGGCGGGACGGGAGGCGGGTTGATGCGCCGCGGGTTGACGGATCGGGCGGCCCGGACTGCGGCAGGTGCTCCCGCCCCGTGACGAGGACGCGGATCCGGAACAGCCAGCGCAGCGCCAGCCCGGTGTGGACAATGAAACGGTAGAACCGGTCGCTGGGCTCCGGCCGCCACTTCACGGGCCACCAGCCCAGCCCATGCCGGGCACCCCCCGGGCCCCGCACGTCAGTGTCCGCCCACCCGCCGCCGGGGCGGCCAGGGCAGGAAGCCGGAGGTGGATTCGATGTATTCCTTGTACCCGGGACGCGCGGACATTGCCTTTTCTGTCAGCGGCTTCCCGGTCTTGCCGGCGAGCGTCCAGATCATCAGGGCGGGGGAGAGGATAGTTAGGACACCGGGCCAGGAATCGGCCGCCACGAGGAACAGCCCTGCCCAGACGGCGGCGTCGCCGAAATAGTTGGGGTGGCGGGTGTACCGCCACAGGCCGGTGTTGAGGACGGTGCCGCGCCTGGCGGGATCGGCCTTGAACTGCGTCAGCTGCCAGTCCCCGACCGTCTCGAACACGAAGCCAAGGATCCAGAGCAGCACGCCGGCGAACGCCAGCCAGCCCAGGCTTCCCGTGGCGAACATGCCGACCTGGACGGTGAGGGAGACGAAGAACATCACCAGCCCCTGGGGCAGGTAGACCCGCCGCAGGGCATAGACGTTGCGTGATCCGGGCGCCCCGGAAAGCATGTCCACATAGCGCGGGTCCTCGTGGCCGCCGCGCGCGCGTGCCCCGATGTGGACGGCGAGGCGGATGCCCCACACCGCGACCAGGGCAAGCATCAGCAGCCGCCTGCCGGCGTCGCCGTATCCGGCGGAAAGGACCCAGGAGATGCCGGCCACCACTACGAAGCCCAGACCCCAGACGGTGTCGATGACGGAGTGCCGGTTCTGCCGCACGGCGACCGCGAAAGTCACTCCCAGCAGCACCGCGAGTCCCGCGATGACCCAGGGCAGGCTGGCAAGGAAGGCATCGAGCGGGAACGGCGGCATCACAACACCACCGGCATGCGCGTTCCGGCCGCCGGCGGGCCGCCGAGGGCGCTGCGCAATGCGTCCCTGGCGCCGGAGACATCGGCCCCCGTTGCTTCGCTGAAGGCGTCCAGGACGAAGCCGTTCGCCAGCACGTTCCACAGTGCCACCCGGCGGATCATGAAATGGCCGGCCTCCTTGAGCGAGACGTAGTCAACGGACGCGGCGACGCCCTCGGCGCGCCGGGCGTAGTCCAGTGAGTTCGCCGGGCTGGTCCAGCGGTCGTCGGTCCCGTGGACGATCAGGACGCGGCGGCCCGCGACAGGCCGGACCGAAGTCTTGTGGCTCACCCACGGGGCGAGCGCGACGACGGCCTCGACCTGCGGGTCGTCGGCCACGCACAGCGCCGTGAGACCGCCCATGGAGTGGCCCAGCAGGTACACCGGCACGCCGGGATGTTCCTGGCTGATCCGGGCGAGCGCCCAGCGGGCATCATGAACGGGGGACATGTCTTCCCCGTTCCAGCCGCGGTAGCGGTTGCGCAGGGTCCACACGGCCAGCCCGTGCGGGCCGCCCTTCCTGTGCAGCGCCCGGGCGAAGGGCACCATCCGGGCCGGACTCAGGTGCCGGCCGCGGACTGCGTCAAAACTGTCGGCCCGGCCGCCGTGCAGGATCAACACGACTCCGCGGGTCTCCCCGGCGGCTTCGGCGATGGTCAGCACGGCTTTGGCGACGGGCCCGGAACGGCCCGCCTCCGGCTCGCGGTCGTCGAGTTTGCGCATTGCCACGTATGTGTCCTTCCGGTCCTTCGTCCGTCAATTACCAACCATAGGTTGCGGCCCCCTCCCGTCAAGGCCGGTGGTCCCTAATATGGATTCGGAGCCGGCGCCCCCGGTGATGGGTGCGGCTTGCCGTGAACCCTTGACGGGGAAATGCGGGAAGAGTAGGCATGAGCAGGTAAACCTCCGGGCGCCACGCCGGCTGGGAGCGCAGAGGACCGTCCGGTCGAATCTCACGACGAAATCGACGGTATACAAAATGAACGGAACACAGTTCGATAGCCTGCGCGGGCAAGTCCGCGGGCAGATCATCACGCCCGGCGACGCCGGCTACGACGCGGCACGGGCCGTCTTCAACGGCATGATCGATAAGAGGCCGGCAGCGGTGGCCCAGGTATCCCAGGTGGCCGACGTCATCTCCTGCGTCAACTTCGCCCGGGACAACTCCCTGGACCTGGCGGTCCGCGGGGGAGGACACAGCGCCCCGGGCTTTGGCACGTGGGATGACGCCCTGGTCATCGATTTCTCCAAGATGACCGGCGTCCGGGTTAATCCGGCAGCCGCGACGGCGCGCGCGGAGCCGGGTGCGACGTGGGCCGACTTCAACCACGCGACCCATGCCTTCGGGCTGGCAACCCCCGGCGGCATTGTCGGCTCGACCGGCATCGCCGGGCTGACCCTCGGCGGCGGCATTGGATACCTGAGCCGCAAGTATGGCCTCAGCTGCGACAACCTCCTCTCTGCCGACGTCGTCACGGCCGAGGGAAAGTTCCTTACCACCAGCGAAAGCGAGAACGAGGACCTGTTCTGGGCGTTGCGCGGCGGCGGCGGGAACTTCGGCGTCGTAACGTCGTTCGAGTACCGGATGCACCCCGTGGACATGGTCCACGCCGGCATCATCATTTACCCCATCGAGCATGCCGAGACGGTGGCGAGGTTTTACCGGGACCACATGGCCACCGCCCCTGAAGAGTTCGGCGCGTTCCTGGGCTTCCACCAGGGTCCTCCCGTTCCGTTCCTGCCCGAGGAATGGCACGGCAAACCGGTGTGCGTCATCGTCGGCATGTGGACCGGTGATCCGGCGGAAGGTCCGGCACGCTGGCAGCCGTTCCTGGACGCCGCGCCGGCTGCGGGATCCATGGTGGGACCAATGCCGTACCCCGCCTTGAACTCGGCTTTCGACCCGCTGCAGCCCCCCGGCATGCAGGCCTACTGGAAAGCGGATTTTCTGGCGGAGCTCAACGACGGTGCCATCGCTGCGCACATCGAACACGGCAGCAAGGTCCCCAGCGTGCAGACCGCGGTACACCTCTACCCCATCGATGGTGCGGTCCAGCGGGTGGGCGCGACGGACACGGCGTTCGCCAACCGGAACGTGAAGTTTTCGCCCGTGATCGCGGCGCAGTGGATGGACCCCGCGGACAACGAGGCAAACATCGCGTGGGTGCGGGACTACGCGGCCGCCCTGCGGCCCTATTCGGCCCCCGGCGGCTACATCAACTTCATGGACGGCGATGATCTGCCCAGGGTCGCGGAGAACTACGGGGAGAACTACAAGCGGCTGAGGGAGGTCAAAGCCAAATACGATCCGCAGAACCTCTTCCACGTCAACCAGAACATCGCGCCGGCGTAAGCGCGGCGTCATCGGTCCGGAGCGGAACCGCCCACGCCGTAAAGTTTTCGGCATGAGGTTGAACTGCTGATGGGCGCCGGACACTCGCACTCCCACAACGAACATCCGGAGCCGGCGCCTCAAACGCTGGCTGCGCGGAAGAAGGCCAACTGGATCCTGGCTGCCATCCTGATCCCGCTGACGCTGCTGACCCTGGCGGCCATGGCTTTCATGTGGCCGTCGGGAAGCAAGGAAGGCATCACGCTGGCCAGCCCGTACGCGGCGGCCCCGGGGGTGACGTTTGACACCGGCAAGATCCAGCGGGTCGTCGTCGGCAGCTGTTCGGATGTCCAGGCCGGCGGTGAGGCCGCCCAGCAGGGCACCTCCGGTTCCGGCGCCGCGCCGCAGCCCCCGAACGAGGGCTCCCAATGCACGTTCGCCTATACCGAGCCGGACAAGGGCGGCAACCCGGTGAAAGTGGTCATCAACCCTGACATCGCGAAGTCCCACGGGGTGAAGCCCGGGGACGGGATCCGCTACCTGAACCTCTCGAAGGTGCAGGGCGCCGCGGGCCAGGGCGCTCCGGCCTACGTCTTCGTCGACTTTGTCCGGACCCTGCCCATCATCTTCCTGGCCGTGCTCTACGCCTTCGTGGTGATCGCCGTGGCGCGCTGGCGCGGACTGCGGGCCCTGATCGGGCTGGTGGGCGCGTACGTCGTGCTTGTCTCGTTCATGCTGCCCGGACTGGTCGAGGGCAAGCCGCCGCTGCTGCTGGCGCTCGTGGGATCCACGGTGATCATGATCGGGGTGCTCTACTTCGCCCACGGCTTCTCCGCCCGCACGTCGACGGCGCTGCTCGGGACGATGTTCGGACTCGCCATTACGGCGCTGCTGGCGGCCTGGGCCACCGACGCCGCCAACCTCGCCGGGGTGGGCAGCCACGACGCTGCCACACTGACCAACATCTCGGACAACATCTCGATCTCCGGCATCATCTTGTGCGGACTGATCATTTCCGGGCTGGGCGTGCTCAACGACGTCACCATCACGCAGTCCTCGGCCGTCTGGGAACTGTGGGAACTCGCCCCCGAAACCAGCGCCCGGCAGCTCTTCACGTCCGCCATGCGGATCGGCCGGGACCACATCGCCTCCACCGTCTACACCATCGCGTTTGCCTACGCCGGCGCGGCCCTGCCGGTGCTGATCCTGGTCATGCTCTATGAGCGCCCGCTCGGGGACGCCCTGACCAGCGCCGAACTCTCCGAGGAAGTCATCCGCACCCTCGTCGGCTCCGTGGGACTCGTCCTGGCCGTGCCGGTCACCACCCTCATCGCCGTGCTGGTGGTCAAGGCCACCGGCATCAGGGGCGGTGCGGTGGCAAGGGTTGCGCCGGAACGGACCATGCCGGATGCGGGCCGACCGGATGGGGACGCGCCGGATCGGGGCCGGCCGGACCGGACCGCGCCGGATGGGGCCGTGCCGGATGGGGCCGTGCCGGAGTGGGGCGGGTCCGACGGCGCCGGTGCTGCCACGCGCCGCGGGCGGCGGGCCGCACTGCGGGGCTGACGAGGAATCTGCCGGCACCCCGAACGCTGCCAGATCGGGAAGATTTCCACATAGCCGGAGCGGGACCGGGCCGATTTGCCCGTCTTTGAGACAATGGTCGGGTGACTGTTGTAGCAACCCCTCCCGCCCCCAAGCTGGAACTCCCGCCCCTGAAGCTGGGCCCGATCACGGTGGACACCCCCGTGATCCTGGCTCCCATGGCGGGCATCACCAACTCCGCCTTCCGCAGACTGTGCCGTGAATACGGCGGCGGCCTGTATGTGGCGGAGATGGTCACCTCGCGCGCCCTCGTCGAGCGCACGCCGGAGTCGCTGCGCATCATTTCGCACGACGACGACGAGAAAGTCCGTTCCGTCCAGCTGTACGGCGTGGACCCCGTCACCGTCGGCCAGGCCGTGCGGATGCTGGTGGAGGAGGACCGGGCGGACCACATCGACCTCAACTTCGGCTGCCCCGTGCCCAAGGTCACCCGGCGCGGCGGCGGATCGGCCTTGCCGTGGAAGATCGACCTCTTCACCTCGATCGTCCAGACCGCGGTGAAGGAAGCCTCCAAGGGCAATGTCCCGTTGACCATCAAGATGCGCAAGGGCATCGACGAGGACCACCTGACTTACCTCGATGCCGGCCGGATTGCCCGCGATTCCGGTGTCGCAGCCGTCGCCCTTCATGGCCGCACGGCCGCCCAGTTCTATTCCGGCCAGGCCGACTGGTCCGCCATCGCCCGGCTGCGCGAGGCCCTGCCGGACATTCCCGTCCTCGGCAACGGAGATATCTGGTCCGCGGAGGACGCGGTCCGGATGGTCCGCGAAACGGGTGTGGACGGCGTCGTCGTCGGCCGAGGCTGCCAGGGAAGGCCCTGGTTGTTCGGCGACCTCATGGCCGCGTTCGAAGGCAGCGACCAGCGGCACCGGCCGGACCTGCGCCACGTTGCCGAGAGCGTGTACCGGCACGCCGAACTCATGGTCGAGACGTTCGGGGACGAGGGCAAGGCCCTGCGCGAAATCCGCAAGCACATTGCCTGGTACTTCAAGGGCTACGTGGTCGGCAGCGAACTGCGGACCAAGCTGGCGCTCGTCACCAGCCTGGAGGTGCTGCGCGGCACCCTGGACCAGCTGGACCTCGACTCGCCGTATCCCGGAGGCGACGCCGAGGGTCCGCGCGGCCGCGCCGGTTCGCCCAAAAAACCGGCACTGCCAAAGGACTGGCTGCTGAACCGGACGCTGGATGACGCCCAGACCCGCGATATTTCCTTCGCCGAACTGGATGTCTCCGGTGGCTGAGACCCGGACCACTGCGCCCGTCCTGGACGGGTATACCTCCCGCGACTGGGCCCGCTGGGTCGAGGAGCCGCCCAAGAGCACCTACCGCTCGGACTTCGAGCGTGACCGTGCGAGGGTCCTGCACTCCTCGGCGCTGCGCCGGCTCGGCGCGAAGACCCAGGTGGTGGCCCCGGATACTGACGACTTCGTCCGGACCCGGCTCACCCACAGCCTCGAAGTTGCCCAGGTGGGCCGCGAGCTGGGCCGTGCGTTGGGCTGTGACCCCGACGTCGTGGACACCGCATGCCTCAGCCACGACCTCGGCCACCCGCCTTTCGGCCACAATGGCGAAGCCGCCCTCAACGAGGTGGCGCACGGGATCGGCGGCTTCGAAGGCAACGCCCAGACGCTGCGGCTGCTGAGCCGGCTGGAGCCAAAGGTCCTCACCGCCGACGGCCGCCCGGCCGGCCTGAACCTGACCCGGGCCAGCCTCGACGCCGCCGCCAAATACCCGTGGTCCGCTGTAAACGCCCCGGTCATCCACGGGGAGCGGACCAGCAAGTTCGGTGCCTACGAGGACGACCTCCCCATCTTCGACTGGATCCGCGACGGCGCCCCGGAACGCCGGTCCTGCCTCGAAGCGCAGGTCATGGACCTCGCGGACGATATCTCCTACTCGGTGCACGACGTCGAGGACGCGATCGTGGCAGGGCATTTCCAGCTGCGCTGGATGGACAACCCGGACCACCGCGCCCGCGTCGTCGGCTACGCCAAGCAGTGGTACCTGCCGCACAACGATCCCGCCGCGATCGACGCCGCCCTCGCCCGGCTGGAGGCCACGAACGTCTGGGTGCGCGAGGCCGACGGCAGCCGCAAGGCCATGGCGGCGCTCAAGGACATGACCAGCCAGCTGATCGGCCGCTTCTGCCAGAGCGCACTCGAGGCCACCCGCACGGTCTACGGCCCGGAAAACCTGACCCGCTACAACGCGGAGCTGATCGTCCCGGATGAGACCGTCATGGAAATCGCGGTCATGAAGGGCCTGGCCACCACCTTCGTGATGACCACCGAACACCGGCAGCCCATCTACGAGCGCCAGCGCGAGGTCCTGCATGCCCTCGTCACCGCGCTCAGCGCCACGGGGGACCGCCACTTGGAACCGATGTTCGCCGCCGACTGGCTCGACGCGGGCGACGACGCCGCGCGGCTGCGTGTCGTCATCGATCAGGTCGCGTCACTGACGGATGGCTCGGCGCTGGCCATGTACGAGCGTCTCGTGGGCAGCCTTCCGTCGCTGTGGTGAGGGCCACCACGGCCGGCCCGTCGGCGTCGTACCCGGGGACTAGGATGGCAATGTGGCCGGCCTGATCAAACGCGAAGACATCGATGAAGTACGCCAGCGCACCGACATCAAGGAAGTCGTCGATGGCTACGTGACGCTCAAGGGAGCCGGGCTCGGGTCCTACAAGGGTCTGTGCCCCTTCCACGACGAGCGCTCACCCTCCTTCACCGTCCGACCCCAGGTTGGCCGGTACCACTGCTTTGGCTGCGGCGAGGACGGCGACGTCATCTCCTTCGTCCAAAAGCTGGACCACATCTCCTTCCACGAGGCCGTCGAGAAGCTGGCCCACCGGATCGGCTTCGAGCTCCATTACGAGGACGGCGGTTCCGGGCCCAACCGGGAGGACATCGGCCGGCGCCAGCGGCTGCTCGACGCGCACAAAGTGGCCGACGAGTACTTCCGTGCCCAGCTGCTCACCCCCGGCGCCGCGGAGGGCCGCAACTTCCTCTACGGGCGCGGCTTCGACCGCGCGGCCGCCGAACAGTTCGGTGTGGGCTACGCGCCACAGGGCTGGGACTCGCTCCTCAAGCACCTCCGCGGCCGCGGCTACACGGACCCGGAACTCAAGCTGACTGGCATGTTCTCTGAAGGCGGCCGGGGGATCTATGACCGTTTCCGCGGCCGGTTGATCTGGCCCATCCGGGACATCGCCGGCGACACCATCGGCTTCGGTGCCCGCAAGCTCTACGAGGACGATCAGGGCCCGAAGTACCTGAACACCCCCGAAACCGCGCTCTACAAGAAGTCCCAGGTCCTCTACGGAATCGACCTCGCCAAGCGCAACATCGCCAAAGACCGCCAACTCGTGGTCGTGGAAGGCTACACCGACGTCATGGCCTGCCACCTGGCCGGCATTCCGACGGCGGTAGCCACGTGCGGGACCGCCTTCGGCACCGAGCACATCAAGATCGCGCGCCGGCTGCTCTCCGACGACGGCAGCGGGGGAGAGGTCATCTTCACGTTCGACGGCGACGCCGCCGGGCAGAAGGCGGCCCTGCGCGCCTTCGAAGAGGACCAGCGGTTTGTCGCACAAACCTTCGTGGCGGTCGAAGCCAATGGCGCGGACCCCTGCGAACTGCGCCAGTCCAAGGGCGACTCCGCCGTCCGCGATTTGATCGGTAGCCGCCGCCCGCTGTTTGAGTTCGCCATCCGGGCCACCCTGAAGCGGCACAACCTGGACACGGTCGAGGGCCGGATCGCGGCCCTGCGTGAATCCGCGCCCGTGGTGGCGCAAATCCGCGACGCCGGAATCCGGCCCGCCTATGCCCGGGAGCTCGCCGGCTGGCTGGGGATGCCGGTCGAGGAGGTCAGCAGGGCCGTCGGCGCGGCGACCAAGCGCGCCGCACAGGCTGCGTCGGCTCCGCCGGGCGGCGGCCAGAGCCACGCGCAGGGCGGCGGGCAGGGCTATGCAGGGTCCGGCCGCGGCTTTGCCGGGACCGCCCCCGGCGTCGCCCCCTTGCCGCCGTCGGCCGTGCTCCCGTCCTTCAACCGCCCTGATCCCCGGGACCCAGTGGCCGCGATGGAGCGCCAGGCGCTCGAGGTCGCGCTGCAGGAACCCGGCATGCTCGAGGGCGAGACGTGGCAACGCTTCTCGGAAGCGCGGTTCTCCACACCCGCCTACCTCGCCATCCACGAGGCCATCCGGGCCACCGGACTCGGGTTTTCGGGGGATCCGGTGCGCTGGGTCGAGCAGCTGCTGCAGGAGGTCCCCGAGCCCCTGCGCCCGCTCGTGTCCGAGCTCTCCGTGGTGCCCCTGCCGGCCAACACTCCCGAAGGCGTCCTGCGCTACTGCAAGGACATCCTCGCCCGTTTGTTCGAACTCCAGATCACCCGGGTCAAGGCCGAGAAGATGGGCCAGCTGCAGCGTCTGGACGCTTCGGCCGACCCCGAGGAATTCCAGCGGCTGAATCGCGAGCTCATGCAACTTGAGATGGAGCGGCGGTCCCTGCGCTCGGACGCCTGAGCCGCCGATTTCGTTTCGCGGGCTGGTGTTTGCTAGGCTTATACCCGCTTCATTCCTCCTTAGCTCAATTGGCAGAGCATTCGACTGTTAATCGAAGGGTTGCTGGTTCAAGTCCAGCAGGAGGAGCGCGCAGTCCCCGTTCCGGGTTCCGGAACGGGGACTTTTTTGTACCCTGAGGGGGTATTTCGCGACTGGCTGGCGCTGGCCCCGTGGCCGATTTCCCTACCGGCAAAACCTTTGCTAATGTCGTACCTGCTTCATTCCTCCTTTGCTCAATTTGCTTATCATTCGACTGTTTATTTTATTGTTGCTGGTTCAAGTCCAGCAGGAGGAGCGGACAGGTCCCGCGGCCGGTGAAAACCAGCCGCGGGACCTTTTTTATTTCCTCGTTTTGTGGCTCCGTCTATGGCGAAGACTTTCCGCCGGGCAACGCAGTGGCGGGCAGTTCAGGTGGAGGTTCAGACGAAGTACATTTCCACCTGGAGGAAGCGCTGGGCCTCGGCGACCGCCGCCTGGAAGGCCTCCAGCTCTGTGGGGGACTTCCGAGGTTCCCGCGGGTGCCATTCATGCGGCGCCGAGTGCACCTGGGTGAATCCGCCGCCCGGGGGCGCATAGAAGATGCCGAACCGTTGCACCGGCCACTCCGGGGAAGATTCCGGTGCCACGAGGAGGGCGGAGTCATATGCGGGGTTGTACCACTGGGCAATTGGGCGGCGGCGGTCTTCGGTGAACAGGCCGGCGGCGAACAGGGCCGCCGACTGCGGACTGGTCTGAGCGCACAAGCGATCCCACCACAGGGGCAGGATTCCGGCGTCGCACCGCTGCCAAGTGGCCGGAAGGGGCGGGTGATCCTGCCTGTCGGGCATGAAATAACTTTATCGCCCGCCGTGGACGTCGAACAGGGTGCGACGGAGCGCAGGGCTGCAGGCTGTGTTGGTGGGACCGCAGGCCGGAGCGCAGGGCTGCGGGGCTGCGCGTGTGCAGGTGTGCAAGGTGCGGCGGGGCAACGCCACTGGCACAGGGCCGGGTCACATTGTCCGCAGAACTGGGGCTGCCCGGTGGACATGCCCAGTGGTGGTCCTGACGGGTGGACATAGTGCCAATATGTCCAACCCCGGGCGCCAGGAATGGGTATGTCCCGCGGGGGAGGCTGTGAAGAATGGGCATGTCCCGCGGGGGAGGCCGCCAAGAATGGGCATGTCCCCCGAATGGGGCCAGCTACTGGATCGGTGGCACCGTGCTGGGCCGAACAACCAGCCACAGTGCAGCGGCCGCCAGAAGGATGCAGGCGGCCTGGACGGCGCCCATCGGGGTTGCGGAGCTGACGCCGAGCCAGCCGACCACCGGCGAGACCAGGCCAGCCATCAAGAAGGTCGCCGCGCCGAGAAGTGAAGCCGCGGTTCCGGCCTGGGCTCCGTGTTTGGCCAGCGCCAGGACCTGCACGGTGGGGAAGGTGAAACCGGCGCCCAGGATGTAGAACCACAGCGGCACCAGGACGCCCCACAGCCCGAACCCCAGCTGGTCGAAGACGACAATCAGGACGGCCATGACGAACATCCAGGCCGTGGAACAAGCCAGGATCCACTGCGGCGGGACGCGCTTGATGAGCCGCGCGCTGGTCTGCACGCCTGCCACGATGCCCAGCGAGTTGACGCCAAAGAGCAGGCCGTACTGCTGGGGTGTGAACCCGTAGACATTCTGGAACAGGAACGGCGAGGCGGACAGGTACGTGAAGAGGCCCGCGAAGTTCATCCCGCCCACCAGCAGCAGGCCGACGAAGATCCGGTCGGAGAACAGCACCTTGTAACGCTGGCCCATGGTCATCCCGGTCTTGCCGCGCAGTTCCGGCGGCAGGGTCTCCCGGATCACGAAGAGGGCCGCGATGATGACGCAGGTCCCGTAGGCGGCCAGGAACAAGAAGATGCCGGGCCAGGGCATCAGCAACAGCAGCTGGGAGCCGATGACCGGGGCGAGGATCGGGGCCAGCCCGTTGACCAGGGCCATCCTCGCGAACATCCGAACCATCGCGTAGCCGCTGAACAGGTCACGGACCATGGCCATGGCCACCACACCGCCTCCGGCAGCCCCGACACCCATAAGGACGCGGAAGAAGCCCAGCGTGGCGATGTCCGTGGACTGCGCGGCGCCCAGGGACGCCGCGATGTGGACCGCCGTCGCCACGATCAGGGGCAGGCGCCGGCCGAACTTGTCGCTCAGCGGGCCGACCACCAGCTGCCCCAGCGCGAAACCTATGGTCGTCCCCGTGAGCGTCAGCTGCACCGCGGCCGCGGAGACGCCAAGGCTGTCTTCCAGGGCAGGGAATGCGGGCAAGTAGAGGTCAACCGTGAACGGCCCGAGGGCGGTCAAAGCGCCGAGCGTCAGGATGTAGAGGAATTTGCGACGGCGGCTCAGGGAATCACCGGGATTGTGGGGTGTGCTCACAGAGGTCCATCCTAGGGCCCGCCGGGGTGGCCAGCCGGTGGCTGGGCGGGCGCGCCACACCCTGCCCGAAAAGGCCTCCCAAGAGCCTAAATGATAGTTTTGACACCGGGGTCTGTGCGAAGCTGTCCAGACCCGGCAAGCCCGCGCGAGCGGATCGACGGATGGCACCAGTTAGGCGGGACCGATGAGCGGACGTCACAGCGGCGGGACAGGCGGTGGGCTGCGCATTTCCGCGCTGCCGCAAACCCTGAAGATGATCTTCAAGCTGGCGCCCCGGCAACTCAGTGACGAGATTGCCCTGGCCAAGGCCGAAATCAAGCGCAAGGGGAGCCAGCTCGGCGTCGCCAGTGCCTTCTTCGCCGTCGCCCTTGTCTTCGTTGGCCTCCTCGTGATCGGGCTGATGGTCGCCGCGATCATGGGTCTGGCTACGATCATGCCCGCGTGGCTCGCGGCCCTGTTGGTCTGCGCGGTCTGCCTGATTATCGCCGCGATCGGGGCGCTCATCGGGCTGAACAAGTTCAAGAAGCTCATGCCTCTGGTCCCCGAGGAGACGATCCGGGGGCTCAAGTACGATCTCGGCATCGCCAAGGAGGGCTCCGCGTTCGACGCCAGGGTCCTGGATCCGAGCACCGAGCAGTACAAAGCGGCGAAGGCCGCCAAGGAAGCCGCCGCTGCCAAGGCGAAGGCGGAGAAGGAAGCCAAAGCGGCCGCCCAACCCGATTTCGGGCCGCCCCCCACAGAGGCCGAACTCCGACGCCGGGTGGACCTGCGGCGCACGCATCTCACCGGGGTGCGGGACGACCTCGGTCGCGAACTCGATGTCAAGACCCAGGCCCAAGTCCTGCTGGCCGCCACCCAGGCCCGGCTCCAGGACGGCAAGGAGCAGCTCAGCGACAAGATCGCAGGCTTCCGCTCCTCAGCCCGCTCCTCGGCGGGGCGGGCCACATCCGCTGACGGGCAGGGCCTGGCCGACACGATCAAGCAGCGCTGGAAGCCCCTGGCTGTGCTCGCCGCGTCTGGAGCCGCCCTCGCGGTCCTAGTGCGCAGGCTAATAAAGGGCTAGACAGATCCCTGAACCTAAACGCCAAACCGTTGCCGTCCACGGAAAGGGGGAATCGATGAAGTTCATCGGCGCAGGCGCCCGCCCCGGGCAGCCCCTCGTCCACCGCGACGCGGTCTTCACGGTTCCCAATGTCCTGACCGTGGTGCGCTTCCTTGGCGTTCCGCTATTCATCTGGCTGGTCCTCTCGGAGCACGAGTACGGCTACGGTGCCCTCGTGCTCGCGGTCATGGCCAGCACCGACTGGGTGGACGGCTACATCGCCCGCCGCTTCAATCAAATGTCCAACCTCGGACGGGTCATGGACCCGATTGCGGACAGGCTCTCGCTGATCGCCGTCGCCGTGACCCTCGTGATCGCGGGCGTCGTCGAGTGGTGGTATCTCGCCGCGCTGCTTGTCCCGGACGCGGTCCTGCTGGCACTGTCAGTGTTCTATTTCCACGGCCACCCGGATCTGCCGGTGAGCCGCATCGGAAAGATCCGGACTGGCCTGCTGCTGGTGGGCACACCGCTGCTGGTGCTCTCCAAGCTTCCGGTGCCCGCCGCGGACGTCTACGCCACGGTCGCGTGGATCTTCCTGGGCCTGGGCCTCGTCGGGCACTGGATCGCGGCCTATAACTACGTTTGGGCCATCATCAGCAAGGGCAGGCAGCTTCGCGCCAACGACGGCGGCTCCCACTGATGGTCTGGCTTGCGGTTCTGCTTGCGGTACTCGGTGCCTTCTGCCTGGCCTTTGGCGCCCAGCGGCAGGGCAGCGCGGTCAAGGCCGATACCGGCGGCCTGGCGCTGAGCACCCACGGCCTGCTACGGCTCGCGCGAAATCCGCGCTGGGTTTTCGGTTTCATGCTGCTGTGCGTCGGGATGGCGATGAACGCCGTCGCGCTCGTCATGGCCCCGCTGACGGTGGTGCAGCCGATCGGCGCGATCGCCCTGGTCATCACTACCGTGGTCAATACCAAGGACCAGGGCCTGAGCATGAACCGGGCCACCATCGTAGCCATCTCGCTCTGCGTGACAGGTTCAGCTCTCTTCGTGGTGCTGGCCGTCAATGTGACGCAGGAAAACCACAACGTCAGCAGCTCGGACGAGCTGGCCATCGTGCTGCTCCTGGCCCTGGCGGTCGGGCTCTTCGGGACGCTCGCCGTCCTGTTCAGGCACCGCATGAGCGCCTTCGTCTACATCCTCGGCGCCGGTGTCTTGTTCGGCTTCGTGGCGGTCCTGACCCGCATCATCGGCCGGCATCTGCTGGACCCGAACGGGCAGTTCCTGCTGAATGTTCCGTGGTACAGCGCCGTGGCAATTGTGGCTGCAGGCGTTCTGGGATCGTGGTTCGTGCAGAATGCCTACTCCAGCGGACCGCCAGACCTCGTGATCGCCGGTTTGACCGTGATCGACCCCATTGTGGGCATCGCGATCGGCATCGTGATTCTGGGAGAACTGCGTCCCGACGTCCAGCCTGTGATGGCTATCGCCATGGGGACGGCCGCATCACTTGCTATCGTGGGAGTGATAGCCCTTTCCAGACACCACCCGGAAGTCACCAAGCGCAAGAAGGACGCGCGGAAGGCTGCGGGCAGGTCCTAGGGCGTCCGCCCAGACTTCGGCTGCAGGCCCGGCGCCCGTGCGCCGATGGCCAGCCGGCCACCTTTGATCCAGCTGACCGCACAGCGACCACCAGGAGCTCCCCACGTGACCAAGTCCGACAACCAGCCTCCGCTGACCATCCTGATCGCCGCTGACACGTACCCGCCGCACGTCAACGGCGCCGCCCAGTTCGGCTACCGCCTGGCCAAGGGGATGACAGCCCGCGGTCACGATGTCCACGTCCTGGCGTGCCGCCCGGGCAAGGGCCCGAGCTATAGCGAGTTCAGCGACGAGGCCACCGTCCACCGCCTGCGCTCCCACTCGGTGCCCACGCACGAGTACTTCCGGGTCACCTTCCCCTGGGAGATCAAGAAAGAAATCGGGCTGCTGTTCGACCGCATCCAGCCGGACGTGGTGCACATCCAGAGCCACTACATGATCGGCGAGCATGTCCTGTACGAGGCCGTGAAGCGCGGCATCCGGGTGGTGGCGACCAACCACTTCATGCCCGAAAACCTGAACCCCTTCCTGCCGTTCCCGCAGTGGTTTAAAGACATTGTGGGCCGGATCTCCTGGCGGGACATGGGCAAGGTCATGGGCCAGGCCGACGTCGTGACCACACCCACGCCGCTTGCCGCCAAAGCCATGCACCAGCACGCCTTCCTCCGCCAGGTTCTGCCCCTGTCCAACGGCATCGACGCCGCAGCCTATGAGCTGCGTCCCGACGAAACGGTGGAACGCCACGCCAGCCCCACGGTGCTCTTCGCCGGCCGGCTGGCGGAGGAGAAGCACGTGGACGTCCTGATCGATGCCGTCGCCAAGACGCCCAAAGAACTGGACATCCACCTCGAAATCGTCGGCGGCGGAGAAGTCCGCCCTGCCCTGGAGGCGCAGGTCGCCCGGCTCGGACTGAAGGACCGGGTCAGGTTCCTCGGCCTGGCCAGCGACGCCGAACTTCGCACCGCTTACATCACGGCCGATGTGTTCTGCATGCCCGGCACGGCAGAACTTCAGTCCCTCGTGACCCTGGAGGCGATGTCGGCGTCGACGCCAGTCCTGCTGGCAAACGCCATGGCGCTGCCGCACCTGGTCCGCGACGGGGAAAACGGCTATCTCTTTATCCCCAACGACAGCGATGACCTCGCCGCCAAGCTGGCGCTCGTGTTCTCGCTGCCCGACCACGAGCGTGATGCGATGGGAAAGACCAGCCGCGAAATGGTCGAAAGCCACGGTATCGCGCGCACGCTGCAGACGTTTGAGGACATCTACCGGGGCGCGAGCTACGACGACCTGGTCCTCTAGGCACACCGCCGGGCAGAACTGCATCCACCCCGAACGCTCCAAGTTCCAGGGCGTCCAGTCCAACAGCATCCGGGTCAGTTGCGGCAGGCCGCCTCCCGGTGGCGGCATGCACGTGGGATGCGTCTACTATTGCTAGAGTATTTTTGCCCGGAACCAATCCGGCCCCCGCGGGCCAGGTCTGGCTCCGGGCGCAGGGGGCTATAGCTCAGCTGGTTAGAGCGCGGGACTCATAATCCTAAGGTCCTCGGTTCAAGTCCGAGTAGCCCTACATTCATTTCTGCGGCAGCCTCCTCATCCGGGGTCCGCAACCACGGGAGCCGTGGCTGACGTCCGACGTCGGCCGCGGCTTTCTTCTTGTCGGGTCTTATTGTTTTTTGTCGGGTTTTCGTTGGCCCGGCACTTGCGGGCGCCCCGACACTGCGATAAGTTACTCGTGAGTAACATATCGCCGGCGCGAAGCCCGCGCCCGTTTGGTCCCCGCTGATCGAGTGAAGGAACACCATGTCCAAAGCTGCCATCGACATCCACAACCTGCCCTACGCCGATGGCGACTTCTTTGCGTTCGAGCAGCTGCTCAGCGCCAAGGAGCAGGACAGGCTGGCGGAAGTCCGCGAGTTCCTTACCCGCGAAGTCCGGCCGATCGCCGTCGATTGCTGGAATCGCGCTGAGTTCCCCATGGACTTGATCCCGAAGCTCGCCGAAATCGACCTGGTCAGCCCCGTCCGGAGGCAGGGCTACTCGAACCTCTTCGCAGGCATCCTGCACGCGGAGGCCACCCGCGCCGACACGTCGATCGCGACGTTCATGGGCGTCCATGACGGGCTCTTCACGGGCTCCATCGAGGCCCTTGCCTCCCAGGAACAGCAGGATGCGTGGCTTCCCGAGATCTACTCGCTCAAGAAGATCGGCGCCTTCGGCCTCACCGAGCCCCTGGGCGGCTCCGACGTCGCCGGCGGTACGCGCACCACGGCACGGCGTGACGGCGACAGCTGGATCCTCAATGGAGCCAAGCGCTGGATCGGCAACGCGACTTTCTCCGACTGGGTGGTCATATACGCCCGCGACGTCGACGACAACCAGGTCAAAGGGTTCCTCGTGGACACCAAGACCGAGGGGTACAGTGCCGTGAAAATCGAGAACAAGATCTCGCTGCGCACGGTTCAGAACGCTGACATCACGCTCGACAACGTTGTGGTGCCGGAGTTCTTCAAGCTCGCCAACGCCAACAGCTTCCGCGACACGAACAAGGTCC
Source organism: Arthrobacter sp. 49Tsu3.1M3 (assembly GCF_900168135.1). Lineage (NCBI taxonomy): Bacteria > Bacillati > Actinomycetota > Actinomycetes > Micrococcales > Micrococcaceae > Arthrobacter > Arthrobacter sp. 49Tsu3.1M3. The sequence continues at coordinate 159,101 of NZ_FUZD01000004.1, read as the reverse complement.
TGAAAGTCACCCGGCTTGCCGTGGCCTGGCAAGCAGTGGGCCAGCAGCTCGCGGCCTTCGACGTCGCCCGCCGCTACGCCGTGGAACGCAGCCAGTTCGGCCGTCCGATCGCCTCCTTCCAGCTGATCCAGCACCAGCTCGTGCAGATCCTCGGCAATGCGGTCAGCTCCATGGGCATGATGGTGAGGCTTTCCCAGCTGGAGGACGCGGGGGAGGCGAAGGACGAGCAGTCCGCCCTGGCCAAGGCGTTCACCACCGCGCGGATGCGCGAAAGCGTGGCCCTGGGCCGGAGCATCCTCGGCGGCAACGGGATCGTGACGGACTTCGAGATGGCCAAAGTCTTTGCGGACGCCGAAGCCATCTACTCCTACGAGGGCACGCACGAAATCAACACCCTCGTCACCGGCCGGGCCATCACGGGCATTTCCGCGATCGTCTGACGGGCGCCAGGCGGCCGCGGCGGCTGCCGCGGGCGTCAACGGACGAGCCCCGCATCAAAGCCAAGCGGCCGCCGCCGTGTCTGCCCGCGGGCGTCTACGGACGGGCCGCGCATCAAAGCCGGCGTCAGATGCTGCATCACGGACCTGCTTCAGGGGCGGGAGCAGAACGGAAGGCCGAAGGTCCATCACGAACGCCAGCGGGTTGACGTAGTCTTCGCCCCGGCGGACGCCCCAGTGGAGGCAGGGCGGGGCCGGGCCGCAGTGGCCGGCCTGCACCTGCCCCAGGACATCACCCTCCGCCACCGCGGACCCCGCCCTCAGTGAACTCGCCACCGGCTCGAAACTGCTGCGCAGCCCGTTGCCGTGATCGACCGTGATGACAGGCCGGTCCACCACCGTCCCGACAAAGCTCACCGTCCCGGCGGCTGGGGACTTGAGCGGGACGCCGTCGAAGGCCGTCTCAAGATCGACGCCGCGGTGACCGCTGAGCCACGGCTTGGCCGGGGGATCGAAGGCGCGGAGCACCGCCGGCCGGGGGCTCAGCGGCCAGCTCCAGGCAGGCGCAGCGAGCGGTCCCGCCCTCGGAGAGCCCCGGCCGGAGGAAATCGCAGCCCGGGGTGCAATGGCGGAGTGGCCGGCGGCTGTGCGGCCGGAGCGGGCGTCGGGAATGTGGGCGGCGTCGGCGGCGGAGGCCTGGGCAACGTCGGAGTAGCCGGCGGCAGCCGCGGAGATGTCGGCGTCGGCGGTGACGGGGGGAGGCGCCAGGAACGTTGCCAGGAACGTTGCCAGTAACAATGCCGCCAGGAGCAAGGCCCGCAGGCCAAGTGGGAGCTTCATGGCCCCAGCCTGCCAAGGCAGAACCCCGGGCGGAATCTCCCGCCATGGCTATGTGGATAAGGTGGCCGCCGGCCCCCGCCAAAGCCCCGGAACCCCGCACCGTTGCCGCGGCAAAACCGTCCTCCTGGGCAGGGCCGCTGTAGTACACTTGCTGGAGCAGTTTGCTGTGCCCTCACGCTTGTAAGTCGCGATACTTCGTGATTGCCAAAGCCGGCACGCCTCATTCAGGGGTGCGGGGGAGCAGCAGCTGACTACGCGTATCCAGCCCTCCTCAAAAGAAGCCTGAAACTTCCGATGCGGAGGACTGCGCCTCCTGCGGTCCGTTCCACATGGCAAGTCCATATGGCGCGGATGGGAAGCGCAGTGGATGCCAGGAGCAACGCCCGCCCGGGCGAATGCTAAACAACCGTCAACTATTGGCAGGGTAAGAGGGCCATGGGCTCTCTCATGAATGACCTGCCGGAAGGAGCGTCGGCATGCCCGTCGTAACTATGCGCCAGCTGCTTGACAGCGGCGTCCACTTTGGACACCAGACCCGCCGTTGGAACCCGAAGATGAAGCGCTTCATCTTCACGGAGCGCAACGGTATCTACATCATTGACCTGCAGCAGTCGCTGTCCTACATCGACCGTGCCTACGAGTTCGTGAAGGCCACCGTTGCACACGGCGGCACCGTTCTCTTCGTCGGCACCAAGAAGCAGGCGCAGGAATCCATCGCCGAGCAGGCCACCCGCGTTGGCCAGCCCTACGTCAACCAGCGTTGGCTCGGCGGTATGCTGACCAACTTCCAGACGGTCTCCAAGCGCATCCAGCGCATGAAGGAACTCGAAGAGATCGACTTCGACGACGTCGCCGGTTCGGCTTACACCAAGAAGGAACTGCTGCTCCTTCGCCGCGAACTCACCAAGCTGGAAACCAACCTCGGTGGTATCCGCAACCTGACCAAGGCGCCGTCCGCGCTGTGGATCGTTGACACCAAGAAGGAACACCTTGCTGTCGACGAGGCCAAGAAGCTGAACATCCCGGTTGTGGCCATCCTGGACACCAACTGCGATCCCGACGAAGTCGACTTCCCGATCCCGGGTAACGACGACGCCATCCGCTCCGTCAACCTGCTGACCCGCGTTGTCGCCGACGCCGTTGCTGAGGGCCTCATCGCCCGCAACCAGCGCGCCACCGGCACCACGGAAGCTCCGGAAGAGCCGCTGGCCGAGTGGGAGCGCGAGCTCCTCGAAGGCAACAAGGCCGAAGCTGCCGCAGCGCCCGCCGCTGAGGCTGCACCGGCTGCTGAAGCACCGGCCGCCGAAGCTGCTCCGGCTGCTGAGGAAGCGCCCGCGGCTGAAGAAGCACCGGCCGCCGACGAAGCCAAGTAGTCAGACAAGTAAATCTGGATCTCCCCACATGCGCTCCGCTGCATAGGGGGTACCGACAGGATGGCCGCTCACTCGGTGAGCAGCCGTCCTGTCGGTCCGTACACCACATAAATTTCTAGACAGAGGGGTTCACATGGCGAACTACACTGCCGCTGATATCAAAGCTCTGCGCGAGCGCACTGGCGCCGGCATGATGGATGTCAAGAAGGCTCTTGACGAAGCCAACGGTGACGCCGAGAAGGCCATCGAAATCATCCGCATCAAGGGCCTGAAGGGCGCCACCAAGCGCGAAGGCCGCTCCACCGCCGAAGGCCTGGTTGCCGCCAAGGTCGCCAACGGCGTCGGCGTGATGATCGAAGTCAACTGCGAGACCGACTTCGTCGCCAAGGCTGACAAGTTCATCCAGCTGGCCGACAAGGTCCTGGCTGTGGCCGTCGAGTCCGGCGCTGCCGACCTCGAGACCCTGCTCGCCACCGAGGTCGACGGCAAGCCGCTGTCCGAGGTCGTCATCGAAGAGGGCGCCGTTCTGGGCGAGAAGGTTGTTGTCCGCCGCATCTCCCGCATCGAGGGCGCCACGGTCGACGCTTACCTGCACAAGACCTCCAAGGACCTCCCGGCCCAGGTCGGCGTGCTGTTCGCTGTTGACGGCGAAGGCGAAGCGGCTGCCACCGCAGCCCACGACGTCGCCGTTCACGTCGCCGCCATGGCTCCGAACTACCTCACCCGTGAGGACGTTCCGGCCGATCTCGTCGAGTCCGAGCGCCGCATCGCCGAGGAAACGGCCAAGGCCGAGGGCAAGCCCGAAGCTGCGATGACCAAGATCGTCGAAGGCCGCGTTACCGGCTTCTACAAGGGCGAGGTCCTCGTTGACCAGGCATTCGCCAAGGATGCCAAGAAGTCTGTCGCACAGGTCCTCGAAGAAGCCGGCGTCAAGGCAACTGCCTTCACGCGCTTCCGCGTCGGTTCCTAGTCAGACTGGCCAGACACCAGTCAGGCACTAGCCAGACACGCTAAGGGGGTGGTCACCACGGTGGCCACCCCTTTTGCATGCACCCGTGAGGCACCGGTTCCGGTCACGGCCGGAATGCCGCCTTGGGCGCCCAGCACGATAACCTAACTCAGAGTTCACCAACGGGAAGGCACCATGGAAACCGTCACCACTTCAGCCCAGCCAAAGAAGAACAGGCGCCGCGTCCTCTTGAAGCTCTCCGGCGAGGTCTTCGGCGGTGGGAAACTGGGCGTCGACCCGGATACCGTCCGCGGCGTGGCCAAGCAGATCGCCGCCGCAGTTCCCGACGTGGAGGTCGCAATCGTCGTCGGCGGAGGCAACTTCTTCCGCGGCGCCGAACTGTCCCAGAGCGGCATGGACCGCTCCCGCGCCGACTACATGGGCATGCTCGGAACCGTCATGAACTGCCTCGCGCTCCAGGACTTCCTGGAGCAGGCCGGGGTGGAAACGCGCGTCCAGAGCGCCATCACCATGGGCCAGGTGGCCGAGGCCTACATTCCCCGCCGCGCCATCCGCCACATGGAAAAGGGCCGGGTTGTCATCTTCGGCGCCGGCGCCGGCCTGCCGTACTTCTCCACGGACACCGTGGCCGCCCAGCGTGCCATGGAGGTCCACGCCGACGTCGTCCTGATGGCCAAGAGCGGCGTCGACGGCGTTTACACCGCCGACCCTAAGAAGGACCCGACGGCGGAGAAACTGCACCGCCTCAGCTACGACGACGCCCTCCGCCGCGACATCCGCGTGATGGACCAGACCGCGATGACCATGTGCAAGGACAACAACCTCACGATGGTGGTCTTCGGCATGGAAGGCGAGGGCAACGTCACCCGCGCCATCCGGGGCGAAGACCTGGGCACCGTCGTCACCCCCTAGCAACGGCTAGGATGTTTTCAGGACCTTTCCGCCGCCAGGCGGAAGACAAAAGCGCCCGGCGGAATACATCAGGCGCACAAAGAAGACGTGCCGCGCCCCGGCCCCCGGGACGCACCAATTTCTGAGGAGAGACCGTGATCGAAGAAACCTTGCTCGAAGCCGGGGACAAGATGGACAAGGCAGTTGAGGTAGCCAAGGAAGACTTCGCCTCGATCCGGACCGGCCGCGCGACGCCTGGCCTGTACAACAAGGTCATCGTCGAGTACTACGGCACGCCGACGCCGCTGCAGCAGCTGGCCTCCTTCGCGGTCCCGGATGCCCGCACCATCCTCGTCACCCCTTACGACAAGACGGCCCTGCGCGACATCGAACGTGCCCTCAGCGACTCCGAGGTCGGCGCCAACCCGTCCAACGACGGCAACGTCATCCGGATCACCATTCCCGAGCTGACGTCCGAACGGCGCAAGGAATACGTCAAGATCGTCAAGTCCAAGGGTGAGGACGCGAAGGTGTCCATCCGCAACATCCGCCGCAAAGCCAAGGAAACGCTGGACAAACTCGTCAAGGACGGCGACGCCGGCGAAGACGAAGGCGCCCGCGGTGAGAAGGAACTCGACGCCATGACCAAGGCACACGTGGACGGGATCGACGAGCTGCTCAAGCGCAAGGAAGCTGAGCTGCTCGAGGTCTGATGAATCAGGCACAGGAGGCCTCCGGGCCGCGCGCCCGGAGGCGGGGGAAGCAGCGCGAGAACCCAACGCCCAAAGCGGGCCGGAACCTGCCCGCCGCCACCGTGGTGGGCGTTGGCATGCTGGTGTGCGTGCTCGGCGGCCTGCTGTTCCTCCCGCTGGGCTTTGTCCTGGTGACCGCCACCTTTGCGATCTTCGGCGTCTGGGAGATCTTCCGCGCGCTGGAGGCCGCAGGCACCCGCCTGCCGATCGTGCCGGTGATGGTCGGCACGGTCGCCATGCCGATCGCCGCCTACTTCGGCGGCCTCGAAAGCCTGCTCTTCGCCATGCTCGTCAGCAGCGTGGCGGTGTTGTTGTGGCGGACCCTGGAAGGCGCCGCCGGTTCGGCGCGGAGCATCTTCGCCGGGGTCTTCACCCTGTCCTGGGTGCCCTTCCTGATCAGCTTTGCGGCCCTGCTGCTGCACACCGCCGACGGCGAGACGCCGGTAGGCCTGTGGCCTGACGGGGTGATTCCGGCGGGGGCGTGGGAAATCGCGACCCTCCTGCTCCTGGTGGTGGCCAACGACACCTTCGGCTACCTCGTGGGCGCCTCCCTGGGCAAGCATCCGATGGCCCCCAAGATCAGCCCCAAGAAGACCTGGGAAGGCTTCGCCGGCTCGATCGCCGGGGCCGTCGTCGTGGGCGTGCTCGCCATGATCTTCGTGCTGGGCGAACCGTGGTGGTTCGGCGTCGTGCTCGCCGTGGGCATGGTGGCAGCCGCCACCGCCGGCGATCTCGCCGAATCCATGGTCAAGCGCGAGCTCGGCATCAAGGACATGAGCAGCATCCTCCCCGGACACGGAGGCGTCATGGACCGGCTGGACTCGATCGTCTTCGCCTCGCCGGTGGCGTTCATCCTGTTCTCGGCCCTCACAGCTGCCTAGAAGCACCGGACCAGCACTCCCGGCGCCTAGAATGGTGCCGAGCAAACCAGCCGAACGGCATCAAAGGAACAAAGTAACAGTGGACATTCAACGGCAGATTCCTGCGTCTTTTGACCGCGTGCAGCGGAACCAGTATGGCTACAACGCCAGGCAGGTCGACGATTTCCTGCAGCGCGCACGGGTGTCATTCGAAGCTCCGTCCTCGGCCTCCCGCGCCATCAAGAGCTCGGACGTCCGCGCCGTGTCCTTCGATCCCGTGAAGGGCGGCTACGCCGCGGCCGGCGTGGACGCCGCGCTGGACCGGCTCGAAGACGCCCTCGCCCGGCGCGAGCGTGATGAACTCGTTGCCGAACGCGGCGAAGATGCCTGGCTGCGCGAAATCGGCCGGCTCGCGGGCGTCCTGCGCGGGCGCCTGCACCGCCCGGACGGCCAGCGCTTCCGGCGCCCGTCCAAACCCAAGGCCCGCAGCTACAACACCACCGACGTCGACGACCTCTGCCACGAGCTGATCGGCTACCTCGAGGAGGACCAGCCGCTGAGCGTGGACAACGTCCGGCGCGCTGTGTTCCGCCCCGCGGTGGGCCGGGAGGGATATGAGGAGAGCCAGGTCGATGCATTCCTGGAGCGCGCCGTCGAGCTCATGGCGGCCATCGACTAGTCACGCCCCGCGCGGAGTCCCATCCGTGTCACCAACGCCGGAACCCCCCGACCGGGCCGCCGACGCCGGCTGGGTCACCATTCCCGGATCACCGTTCCGTCGCGAGCGGCCGTTCCGGGGTGTGCAGCCGGGTCATCACCCGCGTCATCGTCCGCGGCACCCGGCCCCGTGTGGCCCGCGACACCAGGATCGTGACGGCGAACGCGGCCGGCACCGTCCAGGCGGCGGGCTGCGCCAGCCACGACGGCGTCTGTGCAGCACCAAGCACCGAGCCGGCCACCATCGCACTGCCGCAGAGCACACCGCCGGTCACCATGCCCGCGATAGCCCCGGCGTCCGTCAGCCCCCGCCACCAGATGCCCAGCAGCAGGACCGGGCAGATCGTGGACGCGGTAAAGGCAAACACAAGCCCCACGCTGCCGGCCAATGCCAGCGATTCGGTCATCGAGGCGATCCCCAGCGGGACCAGGGCCGAGACCACTGCTGCCAGCCGGAAGCCCCGGACACTGCCGCCGAACACGTCCTGGCTGATCACGCCGGCCAGCGAGACCACCAGGCCGGACGTCGTCGACAGGAACGCCGCGAACGCTCCGGCCACCACCAGCGCCGTCAGCAGGTCGCCGGCCACCCCGCCAATCATCCGTCCGGGCAGGAGCAGCACCAGGGCATCGGCCGGCCCGCTGCGGGCGAGGTCGGGGGCGTAGGCCCGGCCGATCATGCCGTAGGCCGTGGGGAACATATAGAAGACCGAGAGCAGGCCCAGGACAATCAGCGTGGTGCGGCGGGCCGACTGCCCGTCCGGGTTGGTGTAGAACCGGACCAGCACGTGCGGTAGGCCGAGGGTTCCGAAGAGCAGGGCCACGAGCAGCGAGATGACCTGATAGGGGCCCGAGGGTGCCAGCGCCGTCGGATTCACCGCGGGGACTGCCTCCACCGGGGAGCTGTTGCCGCCCAGCGCCAGCAGCATGAACACGATGGGCACCGCCACAGCGGTCAGCTTCAGCCAGTACTGGAACGCCTGGACAAACGTGATGGAGCGCATCCCGCCTGCCACCACGGTGATACAGACGACGCCGACCACCGCCACCGGGCCCACCCACGCCGGCAGCCCGGTGGTGATCCGGATGGCCAGGGCAGCGCCGTGCAGCTGCGGGACGATATAGAGCCAGCCGACCAGGACCACCACCAGGCTTGTGACGCGGCGGACGGCCCGCGAATCGAGGCGCGCCTCGGTGAAATCCGGGATCGTGTAGGCCCCGGAGCGGCGCAGGGGGGCGGCGACGAACAGGAGCAGCATCAGGTAGCCGGCCGTGTACCCCACCGGGTACCACAGCGCGTCGGTACCGGAGAGCAGGATCAGCCCGGCGACCCCCAGGAAGCTCGCGGCCGAGAGGTACTCGCCGCCGATCGCCGAGGCGTTCCACCACGGCTTGACCGTCCGGGACGCCACGTAAAAGTCTCCGGTGGTGCGCGAGATCCGCAGTCCGTAGAAACCGATGACTGCCGTGGCGAGTGAGACGGCGGCGAATGCCGCCACCCCGACGACGGGGTTCACGTTCCGCTCACCCGGCCCCGTGCGTGGCCGCCCGCCGGGCCGTTCCCGCGGGCCCGCACCTGTTCGGTCACTTGTCGCCGGCGAGGTCCCGGTACCGGGCCTCGTTCCTTGCCGAGGTCCGCACATACAGCCAGGCACTGAGACCGATCACCGGATAGATGCCGGCACCCAGCAGGACCCAGTCGAAAGGAAGGCCTGCAATGGTCGAGTCCGCCAGGCCCGGGACCAGCCCCAGCACGAGCGGGAAGGCGAGCATGATCAGCAGGAATCCCAAGGCCACCACGAGGCCCAGCCGGAGCTGGGACCGGATGAGCGAACGGACGAACAGTTGCCCGGCGTCGGATTCCTCTGCCGCCTCCTGCGGGGCCGCCGCGGAGCGCCCGCCGGCCAAGGCGGCACTGCCCGCTGTGACGCTGCCCGGTGTGACGCTGCGCGGCGCCGTGACCCGGACCCGCGTCATGCCTGCGGCCGGATACGGCTGGCTTCGAGCTTTTCCCGGACCGCCGGGAGGTGCCGGCGGCTGATGGGCAGTTCGGCCCCGGCCACGGTGACGCTGGGCCGCGCCGCGGCGAGCTTCATGTGGCTGATGTGGCCCAGTGCGGTCAGGTACGAGCGGTGGATGCGCAGGAACCCGGCGTCGGCCCACTGCTGCTCAAGGTCGGCCAGCGGAACCCTGATGAGGTAGCTCGCCTCCGCCGTGTGCAGCCGTGCATAGTCGCCCTGCGCCTGGACGTACGTCACGTCCTCGCGCCGGATCATCTTGGTGGTCCCGCCCAGGTCCACGGTAATCATTTCCGGGGCCGGCGCGCCGTCCTTGAGCAGCTCGCTGATCCGGCCGATCGATTTCGCCAGCCGTTCGGCGCGCACGGGCTTCAGGAGATAGTCCACGGCCGCGAGCTCGAAGGCCTCCAGCGCGCAGTCCTCGTCCGCGGTAACGAAGACCACGGCGGGCGGGTGGGCGCTGCGGGAGATGACCCGGGCAATGTCCAGCCCGGACAGCGCCGGCATGTGGATGTCGAGGAAGACGACATCGACTTCTTCGGCCTCCAGTGCCCGCAGGGCCTCGGCGCCCGAAGAGGCGCGGTGGATGGTGCCGATCCGGTCATCCCTGCCGAGCAGGAAAGCCAGTTCCTCAACGGCGGGGAGCTCGTCGTCGGCGACGAGGACGTTAATCATGGCACTAGCCTACTGCCGCGGCCATTTTGACCGGCTCAGCCCGTCAGCCACCTGCCGCCGGGCACAACACCGCCGGGAACAGACCGGAATCAGGCGTCGTGCCGGGGCTGGGACTTGGGGACGCGCATCGTGATCAGGGTGCCCTCGCCAGGTGCGGTCTCGATCACGAGGCCGTTCTCGTCCCCGTACACCTGGCGCAGGCGGGCGTCGACGTTGCGCAATCCGACGTGGTCACCGTCGCTGTGCCCGGCAAGGACAGAGCGGAGCTGGTCCGGGTCCATGCCCACGCCGTCGTCCTCGATCGTCACCTCCGCGAAGGCACCCGAGTCGTTCGCCGTGATGGAGATGTGGCCCGGGCCCTCCTTGGCCTCAAGGCCGTGCCGGACCGCGTTTTCCACCAGCGGCTGCAGGCTCAGGAAAGGAATCACCGTGCTCAGGACCTCCGGAGCGATCCGCAGGCTGACCTGCACACGGTCGCCAAAGCGGGCCCGTTCCAGGAGCAGGTAGCGGTCGATGCAGCGCAGTTCCTCGGCCAGGGTCGTGAAGTCGCCGTGGCGGCGGAAGGAGTAGCGGGTGAAATCGGCGAACTCCACCACGAGCTCGCGCGCCCGGACCGGATCCGTGTTGATGAATGAGGCGATCGCGTTCAGCGAGTTGTAAATGAAGTGCGGGCTGATCTGGGCGCGGAGGGCCCGGACTTCCGCCTCCATCAGGAGGGTGCGGGAGGCGTCGAGCTCGGCGAGTTCCACCTGGGTGGCCACCCAGTCAGCCACCTCGCCGGTGGCGCGGACCAGTCCAGCGCCAGCGGACGGCGCGAAGGCGGCCACCACACCCACCACACGCGTCCCGGTTTTGATCGGGGCGATCACGACGGCGCGCTCTACCTCCGGCGCCAGCGTCACGCCGCCGTCGCCAGCGGCCAGGAGCTGGAGTTCGCCCGCCGGAATGACGGCGAGGTGGCCGCCGTCGAACACTTTTGACGCGAGCCCCATCAAGGCAGGCCTGAGTTCCTCGCCGGCGCCGTCCCACGCGAGCACGCCGGTTGTGTCGGTGATGGCCAGGGCGTCGCAGCCCAGGAGGCTGCGCAGCTGTTTGCTGGCCTTGGCCGCGCCGGCCGGATTCAGGCCAGTCCGCAGGTACTGGCCGGCGCGGGACGCGGCGTGGAGGGTCTGGTAGGTGGCGCGCTCCGCATCGGTGCCGAGATCGCGGAAGGACCGGAGGACCTTGAGCCCCACGGCGACGACAGCCGCGATCGCCAGGGCAATCACCGCGACGGCGGCGGCGGTGAGCAGGGGAGAGTCCGGCATGATGCCAGCCTACCGCCGGGGTTCCTTTCGGCGGCCGGGGCGCCGTTTGGCGCAGCGTCGGGACCGCTGAGCGACGCAGGTCGCCCCGGCTGTAGAAGGTAACTCACGTCACGGTGCACAGTGATTGCAGTCACATCGGCATGATGGGTTGCAGGGTGCGTCCCGCGCAGACCACGGCAGCCGGTGTGGACTCACCAGTCTCAATGAGGAGGAACCGATGGGTCACGACGCCCAAGAAACGGACGCTGCGGCGGCCGTGGACTTCAAGGAAGTCCAGTCGACGGAGCAGTTCCAGGAACTGCGCACACGTCACCGCAGCTTTGTCTTCCCGCTGTCCATAGCCTTTCTGCTCTGGTACTTCGCCTATGTCCTGCTGGCCGACTACGCGGTGGGATTCATGTCCATCAAACTCTGGGGCAACATCAACGTCGGGCTGATCCTGGGCCTGCTGCAGTTCGTCTCCACGTTCGCGATCACCGGCTGGTATGTCAGCTATTCGAACCGCAAGCTGGACCCCATTGCCTCCGAGATCCGCCAGGAAATCGAGGGGCACGAATTCGACAAGCACGGCAACCCGGTTGGGGGGACTGCAAAATGACACTCATGGTTCCCGCAGTAAACGTTGCGGATCTCAAGGACACCACCCTGCTGAACATGGGCATCTTCGCCCTCTTCGTCGCGATCACCATGGTCATTGTGATCAGGGCCAGCCGCAACAACAAGACGGCAGCCGACTACTACGCGGCCGGACGATCCTTCACAGGCCCGCAGAACGGCACCGCCATCGCCGGCGACTACCTCTCCGCGGCGTCCTTCCTCGGCATCACCGGAGCCATCGCCATCAACGGCTACGACGGCTTCATGTACTCCATCGGCTTCCTCGTCGCCTGGCTCGTCGCCTTGCTGCTCGTCGCCGAACTGCTCCGCAACACCGGCAAGTTCACCATGGCCGATGTCCTCTCCTTCCGGCTCAAGCAGCGCCCCGTGCGCATCGCGGCAGCCATCTCCACACTGGCCGTCTGCTTCTTCTACCTGCTGGCCCAGATGGCCGGTGCCGGCAGCCTCATCTCGCTGCTCCTGGGCATCAGCGACTGGGGCGGACAAGCCCTGGTGATCATCGTCGTCGGCGCCCTGATGATCATGTACGTCCTGATCGGCGGCATGAAGGGCACCACCTGGGTGCAGATCATCAAGGCCATGCTCCTGATCGCCGGAGCCGCCGTCATGACCTTCTGGGTCCTCGCGATCTACGGCTTCAACCTCTCGGACCTGCTGGGCGGCGCGGTGGAAACCTCGGGCAACCCGAACCTGCTCAACCCGGGACTGCAGTACGGCAAGACCGAGACATCCAAGATCGACTTCCTGTCCCTCGGCCTGGCCCTCGTGCTCGGCACCGCAGCCCTGCCCCACGTGCTGATGCGCTTCTACACGGTTCCGACCGCAAAGGAAGCCCGCAAGTCGGTGGTGTGGTCCATCTGGCTCATCGGCATCTTCTACCTGTTCACCCTGGTCCTGGGCTACGGCGCAGCTGCACTGGTGGGTGCCGACACCATCAAGGCAGCCCCCGGCGGCGTGAACTCGGCCGCGCCGCTGCTCGCCTTCCACCTCGGCGGCCCGCTGCTCCTGGGCTTCATCTCGGCGGTGGCCTTCGCGACGATTCTGGCCGTCGTCGCCGGCCTGACGATTACTGCGGCGGCGTCCTTCGCACACGACATCTACGCCAGCGTCATCGCCAAGGGGAAGGCCGACGCCGCCACCGAGGTCAAGGTTGCCCGCCGCACCGTGGTGGTAATCGGCCTGCTGGCCATCGCCGGCGGCATCTTCGCCAACGGACAAAATGTTGCGTTCCTCGTGGCGCTCGCGTTCGCCGTGGCTGCCTCCGCCAACCTTCCGACCATCCTCTACTCGCTGTTCTGGCGCCGGTTCACCACCCAGGGTGCCCTGTGGAGCATGTACGGCGGCTTGTCCGCGGCCATCATCCTGATTGCGCTCTCCCCGGTGGCCTCCGGGGCCAAGACGTCGATGATCCCGGGCGCCAACTTCGCCATCTTCCCGCTGAGCAACCCGGGCATCGTCTCCATCCCGCTCGCGTTCTTCCTGGGCTGGCTGGGCACCGTCCTGGACAAGCGGAAGGAAGACACCACAAAGCAGGCCGAAATGGAGGTCCGTTCCCTGACCGGGGTGGGCGCCGAAAAGGCTACCAACCACTAGGAAGGCCGCACCAACAGAGGGGCTCCCGTGCAACAGCACGGGAGCCTCTCCTGTGGATGGGCGCCCGCTTCGACAGAGTTTGCCGAAGTCAGCGCTGAGGCCTCAGCCGAATGTTCACCATCTTCAACTCGTCGCGGCCTTCGAAGCGGTATGCCAGCTCCACACTTTTCGTGTCGCAGTCGATCGTTCCGGCGACGTCCGCGGAGTTGGAGCCGTTGTTGGAGTTGACGTTGAGGCTTGAAAAGTTGGGTTTACAGCTGCCGTCAAGCTCCAGGCTCTGCACCCCCGCGGCGAACTCTGCCGGGGAAATCTTCCGCATGAGGGCCGGATCCAGGTACTTCTCGTAAGCGGTGCTGACCTCGCCGGCGATGAGCAGCTTCGTGAAATCGTCCGCGATGCCCCGGGCCTGGTTGGTGGCTCCGCCCACCACGTTGAGCAGGACGACGACGCCGGCACTCACCAGCAGGAGCACCCCGCCGACGATCCCGAGGACAATCCACAGGGCCTTGCGGCTCTTTTTCGGGGGCGGCTGGGCGGCGCCGCCGTAGTAGGGCGGCGGCTGCCCCGGCCCTCCGTAGTACGGAGGTGCGCCGTTGGCGGGTGGCGGGTAGTTGGGTGCCGCGCCGGCCGCGGGTGGCGGGTAGTTGAGTGCCGCATAGTTGGGTGCCGCGGCGTCGGCGGGTGGCCCGGGTGGCGGGACGTAGTAGGGAACGGGCGGCTGGCCGGGCGCCGGGTGGCCGGCTGCAGGCTCATGCCCGGGCTGCGGCGGTACCGGGCGGTGTGGTTCCTCGGGGCTGCTCACGGTTCAAGCCTTTCCGGCAGTCCAGACAAGCCACTGCCTGTTGCACTGGGCCGCGTGAACGGACCCAAGAACTCAGGGGGACCCAACGGACACAGCCTAGCGCCGCGGCCGCCTACGGCACAGATGAAAAGCAGATCAGTTATCGGCGGATCCGCGCTCCAGCAGGGGCTGGATCCGGAACGGGATCAGCTCGCCCATCGCCAGTGCGGTATCGGTCCGGTCCACGCCGTCGCAGGCCAGGATCTTGCCGTTGATCCGGAACAGGTCCTCGGCGTCCAGCGCCACCACCCGCAGGAGCAGATCGGCCGAGCCCGTCAGGCCGTAGCCCTCCAGGATTTCCGGAATCCCGGCGAGCTCGACGGCGAGGGGTCCGAGTTTCTGTTGCTGGACGTGGACGGAGATGAAAGCCATCAGCGGATACCCGAGGGACACCGGATTGATCCGCCGCTCGAAGGAGAGGAACACGTGCTTCTTCTCGAGCTGGGCCATCCTGGCCTGCACCGTATTGCGCGAGAGTCCGAGCTTCTGGGCGAGGGCCACCACGGTCCGCCGGGGGTCCCGCGCCATGGCCGAAAGCAGGCGGGTGTCAGTGCCATCCAAGGTTTGCATAATGCGCAAGATTAGCACGGTTGGCGGATCCCAAACAGTGCATAATGCTCAACTTATTTGCGGGTGGTTGTACCCGATGAGCATTGTGAGTAGGGTCACAATTATCCGGGGCAACGGCGCCCGGGCGGCTGGCGCGCCGCGGGATCACGAGTCCTGCGAGTTCCGGTCAGACGACGTCAGAAGGTGCGGACAACAGTGTTTACCGACGACGCGGGCAAAGGCGGCATTGCCGCCGGGGGCCCCGGAAACAGTGAAAATTCTATGAGGCGGACGGGCGGCGACCTCGTCCAGCTCATCACCCCGGCGGGCGAGCGCATCAGCCATCCCGAGTTCGATCCCTGGCTCCAGGACGTCAGCGATGAGCAGCTTTGCGCGCTCTATGAGGACATGGTGGTCATCCGCCGGATCGATGCCGAGGCCACGGCCCTCCAGCGGCAGGGCGAACTGGCGCTGTGGCCGCCGCTGCTCGGCCAGGAAGCATCCCAGATCGGCTCGGCCCGCGCCCTCCGCGAGGACGACTTCGTCTTCCCGAGCTACCGCGACAACGGCGTTGCTTACTGCCGGGGAGTGAAGCCGGAGGACCTCGTCCGTGCCTGGCGTGGCAACGCCTCCGCCGGGTGGGACCCGTTCACCGTCAACGTTGCCACCCAGCAGATCATCATCGGCGCGCAGAGCCTGCACGCCACGGGCTACGCCATGGGCATCCAGAACGACGGCGCCGATTGCGTCGCCGTGGCCTACTTCGGCGACGGCGCCACGAGCGAAGGCGACGTCAACGAAGCCATGGTCTTCGCCGCGAGCTTCCAGGCGCCCGTCGTCTTCATCTGCCAGAACAACCACTGGGCCATCTCCGAACCCGTGCGGCTCCAGTCCCACATCCAGCTCGCAGACAGGGCATCCGGCTTCGGCATCCCCAGCATGCGGGTCGACGGGAACGATGTCCTCGCCGTGATGGCAGCCACCCGCATCGCCCTGGACCGCGCCCGGCGCGGCGGCGGTCCCACCTTCATCGAGGCCGTGACCTACCGGATGGGCCCGCACACGACGGCGGATGACCCCACCCGCTACCGGGATGCCAACGAACTCGAGGACTGGGCCGCCAAGGACCCGATCAGCCGGATGAAATCGCTGCTCGAACGAAAGGGGCTGCTGACCGCGGACGTCGAGGCCGCCGTCGCCGCGCAGGCCGACGCCGTGGCCAAGGAACTCCGGGCCGGCACCATCAACATGCCCGAGCCGCAGCCACTGGATATCTTCAAGCACGTGTACAGCACGCCTCACTCCTGGCTGGATCGCCAGCAGGAGCACTACTCCCGTTACCTGGCTTCCTTCGGTGATCCCGCAGAAGCCGCTTCTGAAGAAGGTGCACGCTGATGACGCAGATGACCTTTGCCCGAGCCATCAATTCGGGCCTGCGCAAGTCCCTCGAAAACGATCCCAAGGTGGTCCTGATGGGGGAGGACATCGGCGCCCTTGGCGGTGTCTTCCGTGTCACGGACGGGCTGCAGAAAGACTTTGGGAAGCACCGCGTCGTGGACACCCCGCTCGCCGAGTCCGGCATCATGGGCACCGCCGTCGGCCTGGCCTACCGCGGCTACCGTCCGGTGGTGGAGATCCAGTTCGACGGGTTCATCTACCCGGCGTTCGACCAGATCGTCAGCCAGGTCGCCAAGATGCACTACCGCACCCAGGGCGCGGTCAAGATGCCCATCACCATCCGCGTCCCGTTCGGCGGCGGCATCGGCTCGCCGGAGCACCACTCGGAATCGCCCGAGGCCTACTTCACCCACACCTCGGGGCTGCGTGTGATCAGCGTGTCCAACCCCCAGGACGCCTACACCATGATCCAGCAGGCCATCGCCTCCGATGATCCCGTCCTGTACTTCGAGCCCAAGCGGCGCTACCACGACAAGGGCGAGGTGGACGAGACCCTGGACCTGAACACTGCCCTGTCCATGGAAAAGGCCCGTGTTGTCACCGAGGGCTCGGACGTCACCCTCGTGGCCTACGGCCCGCTGGTCAAAACCGCCCGCGACGCCGCCCTGGCGGCCGCCGACGAAGGCATCTCGATTGAGGTCATCGACCTGCGCTCGCTGGCACCGCTGGACTTCGCCACCCTTGAAGCCTCGGTCCGCAAGACCGGCCGTCTGGTCATCACGCACGAGGCCAGCCAGTCCGGCGGCCTCGGCGCCGAAGTCGCCGCGAGCATCACCGAGCGCTGCTTCTACCACCTCGAGGTCGCTCCCGTCCGCGTGACGGGCTTCGACGTTCCCTACCCCTACTCCAAGCTGGAAATGCACCACCTGCCGGGCCTTGACAGGATTCTCGACGGCGTTGACCGTGCCCTCGGCCGCCCCAACTCCCTCAGCGGGCTGGAAGGATGAGTGCCACCATGATCAAGGAATTCAGGCTCCCGGACCTCGGCGAGGGACTGACGGAATCGGAAATCGTCGCCTGGAAGGTCGCGGTAGGGGACACCGTCACCCTCAACCAGATCATCGCCGAGGTAGAGACGGCCAAGGCCGTCGTCGAGCTGCCCTCGCCGTTCGCCGGCGTGGTCGCGGCCCTGCACGAGCAGCCCGGCACCGTCGTTGAGGTCGGGAAGCCGATCGTCTCCTTCGAGATCGAGGGCGACGACGGCGCAGCCGGTTCCGCGCCCGGTGCTGGTACGGACGCGGCCGGCGGCAAGCGTGAGCCGAACCTCGTCGGCTATGGCGCCGTCCTCGAAGCCTCCGGCCGGCCGGCCCGCCGCGCCCGCACCTTCGCCGCCCCGGCGGCTTCTCCGGCCGTCGCGGCCGAGCCGGTGGCACCGGTCCGCGCAACCGAGCCGGCCGCGCCGGTCCGTGCTGCTGGGCCGGCCGAATCCAAGCCGGTCGAAACCCAGCCGGCCACCTCCGCGGCGGGGGAGCGCCCGCGGTCCACGCCGCCGGTGCGCAAGCTGGCCAAGGATCTCGGCGTCGACCTCGAGGCCGTAACCGGAACCGGGGAGCGAGGGCTCATCACCCGCGACGATGTGCTGAACTTCGTCGGCGGCGGGGAGCTGCCCGCAACCGCTCAAGAGCCCGCCCGTGCGACGGCGCAGGCCGCAGGGCCTGTCCAGGCCCCGGGCGAGCGCGAGACCCGCACGCCGATCAAGGGCGTGCGGAAGTTCACCGCCGCCGCGATGGTGGCCAGTGCCTTCACCGCACCTCACGTCACCGAGTTCCTGACCGTCGACGTCACGCCCACCATGGAGCTGCTGGCACGGCTCAAGGCCAGCCGCGCCTTCGCCGGGTACAAGCTCACGCCGCTGACGCTGGTGTCCAAGGCGGTGCTGATTGCGCTGCGCAACCACCCGACGCTCAACGCCCGGTGGGACGAGGCCAACCAGGAGATCGTCCAGTTCAACTACGTGAACCTGGGCATCGCTGCCGCGACCCCGCGGGGGCTGACGGTTCCGAACATCAAGGACGCGGACCGGATGTCCCTCATGGATCTCTCCTCGGCCCTGACGGAACTGACGGACACGGCCCGGGCCGGGAAGACGAGCCCTGAGGCGCTCTCCGGCGGCACGATCTCCATCACGAACATCGGCGTCTTCGGCATCGACGCCGGCACGCCCATCCTGAACCCGGGCGAGGCAGCCATCCTGGCCCTCGGCGCGGTCCGGAAGATGCCGTGGGAGTACCAGGACGAGGTCGCGCTGCGCCAGGTCATGACGCTCAGCCTCTCCTTCGACCACCGGCTGGTGGACGGCGAGCAGGGCTCGCGGTTCCTCCAGGACCTCGGGGCCATGCTGGCCGATCCGGGCATGGTCCTCGCGATGGTCTAGGTCCCTGCGACACAGCTGCCGGCTGCCCCGTCCGAAAGGAAGGGGCAGCCGGCAGTTTTTTGTGTGCGGGCTATTTTTGGGCGGGGTTGCTTCCGTCCGGGGGCACTTTGGGCACAATCCACGACGGCGGCGGCCCCGTTGACGGCGTGTCGTCGCCAAAGTGCCCCCGGAGTGAGCCGTGGACACGTGCGCCCTGGGGTGAGCCGTGGACACGCGGACGCGGGAGGGCGCCGGGGGTGGGGGAGTTGCTTAGCCGAACTACTCCGGCAGGGTGGCCGGTGCCAGGAGCGCGGCCAGCGCCATGCTTTCGAGCAGCGGCCTTGCGCGGCGGACGCCGATGCGGCGCCCGTGGCTGCGCACCGAGTGCGGGGTCGAGTTGATCAGGCCGAACGTGGCGTGCGCGCGCATCCGCAGTTCGGCGGCCTCCGTGCCCTCGTGCAGTCCGGCCAGCACGTCCACCCAGAGTTCAACGTAGTTGCGCTGAAGCGTGCGGACCTCGGCCTGGTCCTCGCCGGCGAGGTTGCTGAAGTCCTGGTCCTGGACCCGGATGACGTCCGGGTTGCTCAGGGCAAAGTCGACGTGGAAGGCCACCAGCCCGCCCAATGCCGCCAGATCGCCGTCGGCATCGGCCACCACCTTGCGGCCGCCGTCGAGCAGGTCCTGGCTGACGCTGAGCAGCAGGGCGCCGAGGACGGCCTGCTTGCCGGCGAAGTGACGGTAGACCGCCGGACCGCTGACGCCGGCCGCCGCCCCGAGATCCTCCAGGGAAACGCGGTTGAAGCCCTCCAGGGCAAAAAGCGCAGCGGCGGCGGACAGGAGGGCCTGCCGCCTGTTCGCCTTGGCCTGGCTGCGCTGGGTTGAGACTGCCTGCGTTGAGGCTGCCTGGGCTGACGGAAGCTGGGCAGTCTGGCTGGGCTCGGTCACCGGCGCACCCCTCGTTGCAGAATGATCCCTGTGTTGGACATCACAGTTAATAGAGACTAACCTAAATCTCAGTTATGCGGTACTAACCGAAATAGTCGGGCGGCTTGAGTTGCCGCTCCGGCGCGCAAGTCCGCGCAGGTCAGGGAATGGAAGCAGTCAATGGAGACAATCGCCAGCCGGGTGGATGCGACGAGCGCCGCCTACGCCGCGAACCGGGAGGCCCAACTGGGGCTGGCCGGCGAGCTGAGGGAACGGCTCGCCACCGCCGCGCTGGGCGGGCCGGCGAAGTCCCGGGAACGCCACGTCGCGCGCGGCAAGCTCCTGCCGCGGGAGCGCATAGACCAGCTGCTGGACGACGGCAGCCCCTTCCTGGAGATCGCCCCGCTGGCCGCGGACGGCATGTACGACGGCGACTCGCCCGGTGCCGGCGTCATTGCCGGCATTGGGCTGGTGCACGGCCGACAGGTGCTGGTCATTTCCAACGACGCCACCGTCAAGGGCGGCACCTACTATCCGATGACGGTGAAGAAGCACCTCCGCGCGCAGGAAATTGCGCTCGAGAACCGGCTGCCCTGCATCTACCTCGTGGACTCCGGCGGGGCGTTCCTGCCCAAGCAGGACGAGGTCTTCCCGGACAAGGAACACTTCGGCCGGATCTTCTTCAACCAGGCGAAGATGTCCGCGGCGAAGATCCCGCAGATCGCCTCCGTGATGGGCTCCTGCACCGCCGGCGGCGCGTACGTTCCGGCGATGAGCGACGAGACCGTGATTGTCCGCAACCAGGGCACCATCTTCCTGGGCGGCCCGCCGCTGGTGAAGGCCGCGATCGGCGAGATCGTCACGGCGGAGGAACTCGGCGGCGGCGACGTGCACTCGAAGATCTCCGGGGTCACGGACCACCTGGCCGAGAACGATGAGCATGCCCTCCAGATCGTCCGGGACATCGTCTCCACCCTGCCGAAACCGTCCGCGCCCGTCTGGGACGTGGACACCGTAGTCGAGCCCGTTGCCGACCCGGACGAGCTCTACGGTGCCGTGCCCACGGACGTCAACGCCCAGTACGACGTGCGCGAGGTCATTGCCCGGCTGGTCGATGGCAGCCGGTTCCACGAGTTCAAGAAGAACTACGGCACCACCCTGGTCACGGGCTTCGCGAAGCTGCACGGCCACCCGGTGGGCATCGTGGCGAACAACGGCGTGCTGTTCAGTGAGTCTTCCCTCAAGGGAGCGCACTTCATCGAACTGTGCGACCAGCGCGGCATCCCGCTGATCTTCCTGCAGAACCTCTCCGGCTTCATGGTCGGCAAGGACTATGAACAGGGCGGCATCGCCAAGAACGGCGCCAAGATGGTCACCGCCGTCGCCACCGCCCGCGTTCCCAAGCTGACCGTCGTGATCGGCGGGTCCTTCGGCGCCGGGAACTACTCGATGTGCGGGCGGGCCTACTCGCCGCGCTTCCTCTGGATGTGGCCGGCGTCGCGGATCTCCGTGATGGGCGGCAACCAGGCCTCCAGCGTGCTCGCGACCGTGAAGCGGGACCAGTACGAGGCCCGCGGCGAGGAATGGTCCGCCGCGGACGAGGAAGCCTTCAAGGCCCCCATCAAGGCCCAGTACGAGGACCAGGGCAGTCCCTATTACTCCACCGCCCGCCTCTGGGACGACGGCGTGATCGACCCCGCGGACACCCGCACCGTCCTGGGACTGGCGCTCGACGTCGTCTCCCGCACCCCGCTGCCGGAGACCTCCTTCGGCCTGTTCCGGATGTGAGCCAGCCATGAATCTTTCTTCGTCGACCATTTCTTCGCCCGCCACTCCGTCCGTGGCCACCCCGCCAGCCAACGCCACAACCGGCACCCCGTTGTTCGGCACCGTGCTCGTCGCCAACCGCGGCGAGATCGCCTGCCGCGTCATCCGGACCCTGCGCGCCCTCGGCATCCGTTCGGTCGCCGTCTATTCCGACGCCGACGCCGACGCGCGGCATGTGCGGGAAGCCGACGTAGCGGTCCGGATCGGCCCGGCTGCCGCCACCGAGAGCTACCTCAAGATCGAGGCCATCATCCAGGCCTGCCGCGACACCGGCGCGGAGGCCGTGCACCCGGGTTACGGCTTCCTGAGCGAGAACGTCGACTTCGCCCGCGCCCTCGAAGCCGCCGGGATCACGTTCATCGGCCCCGGCGTCGAATCCCTCAATGTCATGGGCGACAAGATCCGCTCCAAAAACCACGTCACCGGCTACGGCGTCCCCGTGGTCCCGGGCATCGCCGAACCCGGCATGAGCGATGCGCAGCTGATCGAGGCCGCGGCCGGCGTCGGCTTCCCGCTGCTGATCAAGCCCTCCGCCGGCGGCGGCGGCAAGGGCATGCACATCGTCGAACGCCCCGAGGACCTGGAAGCCACCCTGGCCACCGCACGCCGGGTGGCCGCGAGTGCGTTCGGCGACGACACCCTGTTCCTGGAACGGCTCGTCACCACCCCGCGGCACATCGAGGTCCAGATCCTGGCGGACAACCACGGCAACGTCATCCACCTCGGGGAGCGCGAGTGCTCGCTGCAGCGCCGCCACCAGAAGGTCATCGAGGAAGCACCGTCCCCGCTGCTGGAATCCCTGCCCGACGGAGCGGAGATCCGCGCCCGGATCGGCGAGGCCGCCTGCCAGGCCGCGCGCAGCGTCCACTACTCCGGGGCCGGGACCGTGGAATTCCTGGTCTCGGACGCCGCCCCGGACGAGTTCTTCTTCATGGAGATGAACACCCGCCTCCAGGTCGAACACCCCGTCACCGAGATGGTCACCGGCGTGGACCTCGTCGAATGGCAGGTGCGCATCGCCGGCGGCGAGGAACTCACGGTGACCCAGGCCGACGTCGTGCTGACCGGCCACTCGGTGGAGGCACGCGTCTACGCCGAGGTGCCGGAGAAGAACTTCCTGCCCTCCATCGGACAGGTCGTGCTGCTGGACGAACTGCCGGACACCGCGAGTGGCAAGGTCCGTGTCGATTCGGCCCTGCTGGAGGGCCTCCAAATCTCCAGCAGCTACGACCCGATGATTTCCAAGGTCATCGCGTGGGGCGAGGACCGCGCGGAGGCTTTGGACACCCTCGATGAGGCGCTCGCCGGGTATACCGCGCTGGGCATCGACACCAACGTTGAATACCTGCGGCTGCTGATCAACGACGCCGACGTCCGCGCCGGCCGCCTCGACACCGGCCTGATCGAGCGGAAAATGCCAGAGTTCTCCTTCCGGCATGCGGGCGACTTCGAAGTGGCCGCTGCTGCCGTCTTCGCCGCTGCGATGCACGAGCATGAAACGCAGGACGCCTGGACAGGTCCCTGGCAGCTCGGTAACGGGTGGCGGCTCGGTGCAGCTGCCCCGCTCCGGATCAGCCTGGGGACCCCGGACGGCGGTATCGCCACGGTGCAGGTATCCGGGTCGTTGGAGCGGGGGACGGCGACCGTGGCAATCAACGGCGGTCCGCGACGCCCGGCATCATTTCGGGCCGCCAAGCCAGGCGCCGCGGAGATCACTCTGGGCGACGAATCCCGCAGTTACGCGCTGGTGCCGGTCCACCGCGGGCCCGTCCCCCCTGGCCCCGGCAGCCCGATGCCAACGGAAGTGTTCCTCGGCAACGAGGGTTGGTCCTGCCGGCTCGAGGTGCTCGCCCGGGAGGCCCGGCTGGCCCGGGTGCTGGCCGCGATCGAACGCGAGGAAGGCGCCGCCGACCCGGCGGTGCGCTCGCCGATGCCCGGGACGGTGGTGTCGGTGTCCGTCAGCAACGGTGACACCGTGGAGGCCGGCCAGGTCCTTGTCGCAGTGGAAGCCATGAAGATGGAGCACCAGCTCGTGGCGCCCCTGGACGGAACCGTCCACATCAGCGTCGGCTCCGGCGACCTCGTCAAGGCCGACCAGGTGGTGGCGACGATCCACCCCGCAGTGCCGGGCGGGCCGCCCTCGGCAGAGAACGCAGCGGAGGACACGATCGAGGAAGCCGTCATCGCGATGGGCGCGGCCGAATGACCGAACCGTACTGATCCCACCGCCTCCACCCCGGGCTGACCAACCCTGGCGCAGCCAACCCAGTGCACCAACACTTTTCAACAGACCACAGATGTACCTCAGAAACAGGAGTCACCCCATGCCAGATTTTGAACTCAGCGAGGACTACCAGATCCTTAGCGACACCGTCCGCGAATTCGCCGACGAAGTGGTGGCCCCGGTCTCCGCCAAGCACGACGAAGAGCACAGCTTCCCCTACGAGGTCGTCTCCCAGATGGCGGACATGGGCCTGTTCGGCCTGCCGTTCCCGGAGGAGTTCGGCGGCATGGGCGGGGACTACTTCGCCCTGGCCCTGGCCCTGGAACAGCTCGGCCGGGTGGACCAGTCCGTCGCGATCACCCTCGAGGCCGGCGTCTCGCTCGGTGCGATGCCGATCCACCGCTTCGGCAACGAGGCCCAGAAGCAGGAATGGCTGCCGCTGCTGGCCTCCGGCAAGGCGCTCGCCGGCTTCGGCCTGACCGAGCCGGAAGCCGGCTCCGACGCCGGCGGCACGAAGACCACGGCCAAACTGGGCGGCGGCGAGTGGGTCATCAACGGCAACAAGGAATTCATCACCAACTCGGGCACGGACATCACCAGGCTCATCACCGTCACCGCGGTGACTGGTCAGGAGGAGCGTGCGGACGGCAGCATCAAGAAGGAAATCTCCACCATCCTGGTGCCCACCAACACCCCGGGCTTCACCGCGGAAAAGGCATACAACAAGGTCGGCTGGAACGCCTCGGACACCCACCCGCTGACGTTCAACAACGTCCACGTCCCGGAGGAAAACCTGCTCGGCACCCAGGGCCGCGGCTACGCCAACTTCCTCTCCATCCTGGACGAAGGCCGGATCGCGATCGCGGCACTGGCCGTCGGTGCGGCCCAGGGCTGCGTGGACCAGTCGGTGAAATACGCCAAGGAACGCAGCGCGTTCGGGCAGAACATCGGCAAGTACCAGGCCATCGCGTTCAAGATCGCCCGGATGGAAGCCCGCGCCCACACGGCCCGGCTGGCCTACTACGACGCGGCCGCCCGGATGCTTGCCGGCAAGCCGTTCAAGACCCAGGCGGCCATCGCTAAGATGGTCGCAGGCGAGGCAGCCATGGACAACGCGCGGGACGCCACCCAGGTGTTCGGCGGCTATGGCTTCATCAACGAATTCACCGTGGCACGCCACTACCGCGACTCCAAGATCCTTGAAGTCGGCGAGGGCACCACGGAGGTCCAGCTGATGCTGATCGCCCGCGAACTGGGACTGTAGCCGGCCGGAAGGATCACCGATGATCAACAAAGTTGTTGCCAGCGCAGCCGAGGCTGTCGCGGACATTCACGACGGCGCCTCCCTCGCCGTCGGCGGGTTCGGGCTGTGCGGCATCCCTGTGACGCTGATCGAGGCCCTGCATGAGCGCGGTGCCACGGACCTGGAAACCGTCAGCAACAACTGCGGCGTCGACGACTGGGGCCTCGGGATCCTGCTCAAAGACGGCCGGATCCGGCGCACCATCAGCTCCTACGTGGGGGAGAACAAGGAGTTCGCCCGGCAGTACCTTTCCGGCGAACTGGAGGTGGTCCTCACTCCGCAGGGCACGCTGGCCGAAAAGCTGCGCGCCGGCGGCGCGGGCATCCCGGCGTTCTACACCCCGGCTGGCGTCGGCACCCAAGTGTCCGACGGCGGCCTGCCGCAGAGGTACGACGCCGAGGGTAACGTCGCGATTGCCTCCGCCCCGAAGGAAGTCCGCAGCTTCCACGGCGCCGACTACGTGCTGGAGGAATCGCTGACGCCCGACTTCGGCCTCGTGCACGCCTGGAAGGGTGATCGCCACGGCAACCTCGTCTTCCACGCCACAGCCATGAACTTCAACCCGCTGTGCGCCATGGCAGGGAAGATCACCATCGCCGAGGTCGAGGAGCTCGTGCAGCCGGGGGAGCTGGACCCGGAGCACGTCCACGTCCCGGGGATCTTCGTCCAGCGCGTGGTTCTCGCCCCGCAGGGCGAGAAACGCATTGAGAAGCGGACGGTTGCCGTGGCCACCGGCGCCTCCGGCGCACCACAACTGTCGCCAGAGCAGGCAGGAGCCTAGCCGTGGAAACGAACAAAGCCCCAGAGGCCCCGCCCCGCCCCGAGGCCGTGCGCCACGAATACCGGCGCTCCGCCGTCGAACACGCCGCCGGTATTGAGGGCAAGGGCTGGACCCGCAACGAACTCGCGGCCCGGGTGGCGCAGGAGCTGCACAACGGCGAGTACGTCAACCTCGGCATCGGGATGCCGACGCTGATCCCCAACTACATTCCGGCCGGCGTCGAGGTGGTGCTGCATTCGGAGAACGGGATCCTGGGCGTCGGGCCGTACCCGGCCGAGGATGAAGTCGATCCGGACCTGATCAATGCCGGCAAGGAAACCGTCACGGTCAACAAGGGCGCGGCGTTCTTCGATTCCGCAGCCTCCTTCGGCATGATCCGGGGCGGCCACGTCGACGTGGCCGTGCTCGGCGCCATGGAGGTCGCCGTCAACGGCGACCTCGCCAACTGGATGATCCCGGGCAAGATGGTCAAAGGCATGGGCGGCGCAATGGACCTTGTGTTCGGGGCTAAGAAAGTGATCGTGATGATGGATCACGTGGACCGGAACGGCAAGCCGAAGATCGTGGAAAGCTGCACGCTGCCGTTGACCGGCAAGGGCTGCGTGGACCGGATCATCACCGACCTCGCCGTGATCGACGTCGTGACCGAGGGCGGGAAGTCCCGGCTGGTGCTGCGGGAACTGGCCCCGAACGTGTCCGTGGAGGACGTCGTGGCGGCCACCGGAGCCGAACTCTTTGAGGAAGACCAGGAACTGACCGTATGAGTGATGCAAGCACGACTCCACCGGGCACAGGCGCACACCCGAGTAACGGCAACCCCCGGGTGATCGAGCAGCGCGGCCTCTATTTCGATGAGCTGGATGAGGGCGTGGTCTACGCCCACCGTCCGGGCCGGACGGTCACGGAGACGGATAACGTCCTGTTCACCACCATGACCATGAACACCCAGGCCCTGCACCTCGACGCGGCCTGGAGCGCCGGGCAGCCCTTCGGCCAGCGGCTGATGAATTCGATGTTCACCCTCGCCACCGTGGTGGGCCAGTCCGTGCCGCAGCTGACCCAGGGCACCATCATCGCCCAGCTCGGCCTGACGGATGTGTCCTTTCCGCACCCGCTGTACCACGGGGACACCCTGTACACGGAGACGGTGGTGACCGGGAAGAGGCTGTCCGCGTCCCGCCCCGGGCAGGGCATCGTGACCATGCAGCACACCGGACGGAACCAGCACGGGGACGTGGTGGCGCTCGCCGCCCGCAGCTGCCTGATGTGGACACGCGAGGCCCACGCCGCTGCCGAGCTGGAAGCGGCGCAAAAGGGGAGAATAGAGACATGAGTTTCCTGATGGGCCCTGCCCTGCTGTTCTGCCCCGCCGACCGCCCCGAGCGGTACCAGAAAGCCGCGGAACGCGCCGATACCGTGATCGTGGACCTCGAGGACGCCGTCGCCCCTGCCGACAAGCAGCGGGCCCGCGGCGCCATCCTCGCCCAGCTCGGCGCCACCGGCGACGTCCCGGAACTGGACCCCTCCCGCACGATCGTCCGGGTCAACCCGGCCGGCACGGACGAGTTCGAGAAGGACCTGCACTGCCTCAAGCACACGCCATACCGGCACATCATGCTGGCCAAGGCCGAGAGCGCTGCCCAGCTGAGGGAACTCGAGGGCTACAGCGTGATTGCCCTCTGCGAGACGGCCGCCGGTGTCCTCAACGCCGCCGCCATCGCCGCCGAGCCCAATGTGGTGGCCCTGATGTGGGGTGCGGAGGACCTGCTGGCATCGCTCGGCGGAACCTCCAGCCGGGCGGAGGACGGCAGCTACCGGGCCGTCGCCCTGCACGCCCGTTCCAGCGTGCTGCTGGCCGCCGGCGCCTTCGGCAAGGACGCGATCGACGCCGTCTACGTCAACATCCCGGATCTGGCCGGGCTGGCCCTCGAATCCCGTGACGCGGTGGCGTCCGGATTCTCGTCCAAGGCCTGCATCCATCCGGACCAGGTGGCCGTGGTCCGCGAAGCCTACGCACCCTCCGAGGCCGACGTCTCGGCTGCCGCCGAGCTGCTCGATGCCGCCTCCGCGGCCGGCTCGGGCGTCTTCCAGTTCAAGGGCAAGATGGTCGACGGGCCCATCCTCAAGCACGCCGCGTCCACACTGCGCCGCGCGGGCCGCGTCGGGTCCTGACCGAGGGCCAGCTGCCCACCAACAACGTGCCCACCAGCTTGCGCCCACCGACGTGTGCCCACCAACACGTGCCCACCGACACGTGCCCGGGTGAAGCTCTGCCGCGTGAAGCTCGTCGATTCGCCACAGATGGCCGGATTGGCTGGTCCTATTGCGGCCATCTGCGTCAAATGGGTGTTCTGTGGCGCTGAATCCTCGACGAGTATTCGAGGCCCGTGCTTCGCATGTGTGCCACGTGTCCCGGGCTGCCTTCAAGAACGGGACATGCTCAGTGCTGTCTTCAAGAACGGGACATGCTCAGTGCTGTCTTCAAGAACGGGACATGCTCAGTGCTGCCTCCAACAACCGGACATGTTCAGCGGCGCCAGAGGTACCTGTTCTCCGGCCGGCCCGCGGCTCCGTAGCGGGGCGTCAGCCGGGCATGGCCGTGAACCACGAGGTACTCGAGGTAGCGGCGGGCACTGACCCGGGACAGGCCCAGTTGCAGCGCCAGGCCGGCCGCGGAGACGTCCTCCGGACTGGCCTTCAGTGCCTCGATGACCGCGTCCAGGGTGGGGCGCGACAGTCCCTTGGGCAGCCGTACGGCGGCCTGCTCCGGCTGGGCGGACTGACCCGCCGGGGTTGCCTCCACCGCAGACCGGCGGGAGGGAGCCACCAGGCGGTCGATGCTCGCCTGGTCAAGCGGTCCGGAAGCGCCGGAGGCGAGGTCGTCCCGCAGCATGACGTACTCGTCGAGCCGTTCGTTCAATGCCTGCGAGGAGAAGGGCTTGACCAGGTAGTGCAGCACCCCGCCGGCCATCGCGCCGCGGACCGTGTCAAGCTCCCTGGATGCGGTGATCACGAGGACATCCACCGGCCGCCGGCGCGCGCGCAACCGCTGCAGGACGTCCAGACCGGACATGTCCGGCAGATGGATGTCCAGCAACACCAGCTCCGGGCCCAGCTCCGCGGCCAGATCGAGGCCCTGCTGCCCGGTGTGGGCCATTGCCACGACGTCGAATCCGCCGCGTGCCAGCAGGAACCCGTGATGGATCCCGGCCACTGCTACGTCATCGTCAATGATGAGGGTGCGTATGGCGCTCATTGGTTCTGTAGTTCCGCCTCTTTTGTCCTGAGCACTACCGAGAAGCAGGCTCCGCCCATCGCCGATGAGGATACCGCGGCCCGGCCTCCGCGCCGGAGGGCAATCCGCTGGACCAGGGCCAGCCCAAAGCCGCGGCTGTTGATTCCCTCGGCCTCCTTGCTGGTCACGCCGGGCTCGAACACTTTAGCGCGTTCAGGAACCGGCACGCCGGGTCCGTCGTCCTCCACCACGATGGTCCGCCCGCCGTCGGCGCTCTCGCCCAGCCGGATGGCAACAGTGCTGTCGTAACCCGCAGCGTCCACAGCGTTGTCGATCAGGTTGCCCAGCACCGTGATGACGTCGCCCGAGTCATCAACCGAGCACAGCGAATCCGGGCTGACGATGATCTCGATGCCGCGCTCGGCGCAGACTGTGGACTTGGCGATCAGCAGAGCCTGGACCCCGTGGTCGGTGATTCCGGCCGCCAGCGGGCGGTTCGCGAAGACGGCGTCGTTGTGGCTGCGGCCCAGGTATTCGATGGCTTTGTCCTGCTTTCCGAGCTCCAGCAGCCCGGAGATGACGTGCAGTTTGTTGGCGAATTCGTGCGCCTGGGCGCGGAGTGCCTGCGTCACGTCCACGGCGCCGTCGCGGTCACGCAGGACGGTGTGGAGTTCGGTGCGGTCGCGCAGGATCAGTACCTTGCCGACCTCGCGGCCGTCAACGGTGGCCGCATTGACCTTGCCCAGCAGGATCCGTTCACCCGAGAGCACCAGTTCCTCCGTGGCGGACCCGGCCGAGAGCAAGCGGAGGACCGCCGGTTCCAGGCTTGCCGCGGCAGGGGACCCGGTGATGTCCCCGGCCAGGGCGAGCAGGCGGCGTGCCTCATCGTTGACCAGCGCGACCCTGCCGTCGGCGTCCACCGCCACCAGGCCTTCACCCAGGCCGTGGAGCATGGCGTCGCGCGTTTCCAGCAGGGCAGCGATGTCCTCGGGCTCGAGTTTGTAGATCCGCCGCCACACCAGTTTCGAGACATACATCGCGCCCAGCGAACTCAGCAGCGCCGCCCCGAGCAGCCAGCCGAACAGCTGCGGCATGTCCTCATGGAGGTCGGCGGCCAGGGTGCTCTCCAGCACCCCCACGGATGCGGAGCCGATCACGGCGCCGGACGCATCGAAGATGGGAACCTTCACCCGCCAGGACTCACCGAGCGTGCCCGTCTGGGTACCCACGTAGATCTCCCCGGACAGCGGCACGGAAGGATCGGTGGAGACCGGCCGGCCGATTTCCGCCGGATTGGGGTGCGACTGCCGGACCCCGTGCCGGTCCGTCACGACCACATAGGTGACGTTGGATGCCTGCCGGATGACTTCCGCGATCGGCTGGATGGTCTGGGCCGGCGATGGCGTTCCGAAGGCGTTGATGACCGAGGGCAGCTGGGCAACACTTTCGGCGACGCCGATCAGCCGGCCCTTGTAGGCGTCACGGAGCTGTTGTTCCTGCATTCGGATGGTCACGGCCCCCACCGCCGTGAGCACAGCCAGCACGATGCCCAGCTGCAATGCGACCAGCTGGAACCGAAGGGGAATCCTGTGAAACATGTCACAAGTTTCCCATTGGGAACGCAGCCAGCCCGCCAAAAAGACGGCCAGACCCGTGACCAATATGACCACTACTACCTCTACGGCCAAATGCTGTTGCCCTTCGGCGGGCCCTCCTAGGGTCAGTGACGTGATTCCAATGATGTGCATCACATTCGCCCTAGGAGAAACCATGACTGCCCAGAACTTTTTCACGCGGCCCACATTCACGCGTTCCACCCACACCCGGCGCGCCGCCCTCATTGCCGGCGCCGCCGGAGTCGTCCTGGCCATGTCCGCCTGCGCGGGAAGCGGAACCGGCACGGCTGCCGGCGCACCCGCGGGCGCCGATCCCATCAAGAAGCTCAGCATCATCGTCCCGGCCAACCCCGGCGGCGGCTGGGACCAGACCGGACGCGCCATGCAGCAGGACCTGCAGACCAACAAGCTCGTCTCCTCCGCCCAGGTCACCAACATCGGCGGAGGCGGCGGGACCAACGGCCTCGCCAAGCTCGCCACCGAGAAGGACGTCAACACCCTCATGGTGATGGGTTACGTCATGGTGGGTGCGGTCGAGACCAATGGCGCCAAGACCCGGCTCGAAGACACCACGCCGATCGCGCGGCTCACCGAAGAGCCGCTGGTTCTCGTAGTGCCGGCATCGTCGAAGTACCAGTCGGTTGCCGACCTCGTCGCGGACATCAAGGCCAACGGCAAGGGCGTGGCCATCACGGGTGGCTCGGCCGGGGGCGCGGACCACATCCTGGCCGGGCAGATCCTGAAATCCCAGGGCGTGGAGGCGGACAAGCTGAACTACATCGGCTACTCCGGCGGCGGCGAGTCCATCGCGGCGCTGCTCGGCAACAAGGTCCAGGCCGGCATCTCCGGCGTGGGCGAGTATGCCGAACAGGTCAAGGCCGGCAAGGTCCGGGCGCTCGCCGTCTCCGGAAAGGCCGAGGCCCCGGCCCTTCCTGGGATCAAGCCGCTCAAGGACCAGGGGATCGACGTCGTGCTGACCAACTGGCGCGGCGTGGTGGCCCCCGGCTCCATCGACGACGCCCAGCGCGCAAAGCTGACCGACGTCGTCACCAAGCTGCACGCGTCCGAGGCCTGGAAGTCCACCCTGACCAAGAACAACTGGGACGACGCGTTCCTGGCCGGTGACGGCTTCAAGACCTTCCTGACCGAGGACATCGCCAAGGTCAAGACCACGCTGACGCAGATCGGCCTGGTCAAGTAACAGTGTCTGCCCTCGCATCAAAGTCGGCTCCCGCCGCAGCGCCCGCCAAACGGCCGACCGGGGAGATCCTGTTCGCCCTCGTGTTCGTCAGCGTGGGCGTCGCGGGCCTGGCGACGGCGGGATCCATTCCGATCCCGCCGTCGGAGACCGGCATCGGCCCGCGCGCCTTCCCCTACATCGTGTGCGGCCTGCTGGTGCTGTGCGGCGCCGGGGTGGTCCTGCAGGTCCTCCGGGGCAAAGTCGGGCAGGCCGAGGACAGCGAAGATCTGGACGTGACCGCCAAGACCGACTGGGTGGCCCTGGCCAAACTGGTGGGTTTCGTGGTGCTGCACATCTTCCTGATCGAGCCGGCCGGCTGGCCGGTGGCCGCCGCCGTGCTCTTCAGCGGTGCCGCCTGGTCCCTGGACGCCAAACCCCTCTGGAAGGCGATCGGCGTGTCCGTGATCCTCGCGCTGGTGCTGCAGTACGTCTTCGGCGGCCTGCTCGGCGTGTCCCTGCCGCCAGGGCCGCTGCTCGAGGGGGTGCCGTTCTTCCATGGATAGCGTCATGCTCCTGCTCGAGGGATTCAGCACCGCGCTGCAGCCCGTCTACCTGCTCTACGCGCTGGGCGGTGTCTTCGTCGGCACGGCCGTCGGGGTGCTGCCCGGTATTGGCCCCGCCATGACCGTGGCCCTGCTCATGCCCATCACCTACGCCCTGGATCCCGCGGCCGCGTTGATCGTGTTCGCCGGGATCTACTACGGCGGCATGTACGGCGGTTCCACCACCTCCATCCTGCTGAACACGCCGGGCGAGTCCTCCTCGATCGTCACGGCGCTTGAGGGAAACAAGATGGCCAAGGCCGGCAGGGGCGCGGCAGCCCTGGCGACGGCGGCGATCGGATCCTTCATCGCTGGCACCATCGCCACGGTCCTGCTGACCTTCCTGGCGCCGGTCGTGGCCGACTTCGCCGTCGGCCTCGGCCCCGTGGACTACGTGGCCCTCATGGTGGTGGCTTTCCTGACCGTCGGTGCGCTGCTGGGCGCCTCCGTCCTGCGCGGCCTGGCATCCCTGGCGCTCGGGCTGTTCATCGGCCTGATCGGCATCGATGACAGCACTGCCCAGCAGCGCTTCACGTTCGACAACCCCACCCTGGTGGACGGCGTCGACATGGTCCTCGTGGCCGTGGGCCTCTTTGCCCTCGGCGAGGCGCTTTATGTCGCTTCGAAGCTGCGGCACGGCCCGGTGGAGCTGATCCCGGTCAGCAAGGGCAAGAACGCCTGGCTGTCCAAGGAGGACTGGAAGCGGTCCTGGAAGCCGTGGCTGCGCGGAACTTTCATCGGGTTCCCGATCGGCACTGTCCCGGCGGGCGGCGCGGACGTCTCCACGTTCCTGTCCTACGCCGCCGAACGGAAGCTGGCCAAGGGTGCCAACAAGGCCCAGTTCGGCAAGGGCGCGATCGAAGGCGTCGCCGGACCGGAAGCGGCCAACAACGCCGCGGCCGCCGGTGTCCTGGTGCCGTTGCTGACCCTCGGAATCCCGACGACGGCGACGGCGGCCATGATGCTCACGGCGTTCCAGCGCTACCAGATCCAGCCCGGGCCGCTCCTGTTCGAAAACCAGGGC
This sequence comes from Arthrobacter sp. 49Tsu3.1M3, assembly GCF_900168135.1. Lineage (NCBI taxonomy): Bacteria > Bacillati > Actinomycetota > Actinomycetes > Micrococcales > Micrococcaceae > Arthrobacter > Arthrobacter sp. 49Tsu3.1M3. The sequence continues at coordinate 126,133 of NZ_FUZD01000004.1, read as the reverse complement.
GCGCTTGTCTGGACCCTGATCGCGTCGCTGTACGTCGGCAACCTCATGCTGCTCGTGCTGAACCTGCCCCTGGTGGGCCTGTGGGTGAAGATCCTGCAGATCCCGCGGCCCTACCTCTACGCCGGCATCCTGGTCTTCGCCGCCCTCGGGGCCTTCTCGGTGAACTTCTCCCCGAGCGACGTCGGCATCCTGCTGGTGGTGGGCATCCTGGGCTACTTCATGCGCCGCTACGGCTATCCCGTGGCGCCCATGGTGGTGGCGATGATCCTGGGACCGATGTTCGAGGTGCAGTTGCGGCGTTCGCTGCAGCTCTCGCAAAACGACCCCACGGCCCTGTTCTCCTCGCCGTTCGCCCTGGTGGTGTACGTCTCCATGGCACTGATCTTCGCCGCCTCGTGGTGGCTGCGCCGCCGCCAGGGAACGTTGGAGGCTGCGCCGGTGAAGGAAGACGTGTCCGTCTAAGCGCGGGCGATCCACCGAATTGCCGCAAATGGCCGGAATGGCTGCCCTCATCCCGGCCATTTGCGGTAAACGGCCCACGAGAACGAACCGGCCAGGGCCGCGCCGCGCCGGGCCTCACGCCCCCGACGTGGGGCGCGCAGCAGGGAGCCGCGACGGCGGGATGGCGACATACAGCGGGGTCCGGATCCAGCGCTGGCCCGTCGCACGGAACTCGGCCCGGGTGGAGAAATGGTAGAGGTAGCTGGTGGCACGTATCCAGTGCGGCCGTCCGCCGTCGAACGGGTCGTGGCGCAGCAGCCGCAGCGTGGGCCGGTCCGCCGCCAGCAGTTTGGCCAGGAACGCGTAGAACCACTCCTCGTGCACGGTACGCAGCGGCAGGAACCACATCAGCCAGTCCAGCCGCAGATGGTACGGGGCGTACTGGCGCGGGATGCGCCGGACGTCACCGGGCTTGCCCTTGAACCCGTACTCCCGCCAGTCAGCGTCGTCCCCGGGGTCCTCGTCGAGGGTCCCCTCCACCACGATCTCGATCCGCCGCTTCGTGACGGTGCCGAATGCGCCATAGGTATTGACCAGCTGCCAACGGTTGAAGGATGCGTTCATCAACTGGTGGTGGGAGAAGAGGTTCTCGATGGGCCGGTAGCTGAGCACCACCAGCAGCACGGTGGCCACCAGGACCACCACCAGCCAAGGAGCCGGGGCCTGGCTGCCCACCCCGGCTGCGCCCACCGCCGCTCCTGTTCCTGCGGGCGCGGACGCGGCGTGCCAGTCCAGCGGGATCGCCGGAATCAGGGCGTGCGCCAGGGGATCGCTGACCGCCGCGAAGGCCAGGATGATCGCCATCCAGTTCAGCCAGGCGAAATTTCCGCTCGCCACCAGCCACAGCTGGGTGAAGATGATGATTCCGGCGGCGGCGCTGGCCAGGGGCTGCGGGGCAAAGAGGAAGAACGGCACCACCAGTTGGGCGAAGTGGTTGCCCAGGACCTCCAGCCGGTGCCAGGCCTTGGGGAGCAGGTGGGCCTGCCGGCTCAGCGGCCCCGGCATCGGCTGGGTCTCGTGGTGGTAGTACAGGGCCGTCAGGTCCCGCCATTCCTGGCCGCCCCGGATCTTGATCAGGCCGGCGCCGAACTCCAGCCGGAACACCAGCCAGACCAGCAGGATCAGGATGGTCCGGGGCGGGGGAGTCTGGTCGGAGCCGAGGAAGGCCACCGTGAACCCGGCCTCGAGCAGCAGCATCTCCCAGCCGAAACCGTAGAACGTCTGCCCCACGTTCACGATCGACATGTACAACAGCCACAGGGCCAGGAACGCGATGAGCGGAACCCACGGCGGCCCGAGCTGCGGCAGCCCGGCAACCAGCGTGGCGGCAATGGCCATGCCGCTCCAGCACACCGTCCGCAGCAGCCGGTCTGAGTAGCGCCAGCGGAACAGGCTGGGCCGGCCCAGCCGGTTGAAGCCCTCGAGATACGCCGGCACCGGCAACAGGCCGCGCTCGCCGAGGAGGGCCGGAAACTGGTTGAGCGAGGAGAGGAAGGCCACGAAATACAGGGTGGCGGTGCTGCGCTGCAGCACCTGCCGGGCGAACTCGTACTCCGGCGCGTCGAACCACGCGGTCCACTCCACGTTGTCCACGTTACGCCTCCGCCCTGCTGCGTCAACGAGTGGGGGCCGGCTCGACCAGGCCGGCGTGGAGGTAGCCCTTTACGGCAGTGTTGCCCGCCGCTACTGCCGTGAAGTGCCACCTCGATGCGGACGCGGCGCACCGGCGCGGTGCGGGATACTTGAATCATGCAGCCGCGCAAAATCGTCCTCCTCGGGTCCACCGGTTCCATCGGCACACAGGCGATTGACGTCGTCGACGGCGCCCCGCACCTTTTTGAGGTCGTCGCGCTCAGCGCCGGCGGCGGCAACCTCGAACTCCTGGCCCGGCAGGCCGTCCACACCCGCGCCCAGGCTGTCGGTGTCGCCTCCAGGGATGCCTCCGCCCTCCGGCGCATGATCGACGACGCCGCCCGCACGGCAGGACTCATCGGGTACAGCCCCGAACTCATCACCGGCCCCGACGCCTCCACCAGGGTCGCGGAAATCACCGCCGACGTCGTCCTCAACGGCATCACCGGTTCGATCGGGCTTGCCCCCACCCTGGCGGCCCTCGCCTCCGGGGCCACGCTGGCACTGGCCAACAAGGAGTCCCTGATCGTCGGCGGTGCCCTGGTCAAGGCCGCTGCCCGCGAAGGGCAGATCGTGCCGGTGGATTCGGAGCACTCGGCCATTGCCCAGTGCCTGCGCTCCGGCTCCGCCGCGGAAGTGGACCGGCTGATCCTGACGGCATCGGGCGGGCCTTTCCGCGGCAAGACCCGGGACGAGCTGCACGACGTCTCGCCGCAGGACGCCCTCGCCCACCCCACGTGGGACATGGGCCTGATGGTCACCACCAACTCCGCCAGCCTGGTCAACAAGGGCCTGGAGGTGATCGAGGCACACCTGCTCTTCGACATCCCCCTGGAGAAGATCGACGTCGTGGTCCACCCGCAGTCCGTGGTGCATTCCATGGTCCAGTTCGTCGACGGCTCCACGATCGCCCAGGCCTCGCCGCCGGACATGCGCCTGCCCATTGCCCTCGGCCTCGGCTGGCCGGACCGCGTTCCCGGTTCCGCCAGCGCCTGCGACTGGAGCAAGGCCACCAGCTGGACGTTCGAGCCGCTGGACACCGTGGCGTTCCCCGCCGTCGACCTCGCGAAGGCGGCCGCCATGCAGGGCAGCACCTTCCCGGCTGTGTTCAATGCCGCGAACGAGGAAGCCGTGATGGCCTTCCACGCCGGGCAGATCCGGTTCACCGACATTGTGGACACCATCGATGCCGTCCTCAGCGAACACTCAGGCTCCTCCGGGCTGACGGTGGAGTCCGTACTGGATGCTGAAAGATGGGCACGCGCCCGCACCCACGAACGTTTAGCCGTAAGAAGCGTCTAGGAAGCAGCAGATCACAGTATGAGCCCCGTCCTCCTCTTTGTCCTCGGTGTCGTCTTTGTGGCGATCGGCATCGCCGTGTCCATTGCCCTGCACGAAGTCGGGCACCTGCTCCCGGCCAAGCTCTTCAAGGTCCGCGTGACCAAGTACATGATCGGGTTCGGACCCACCGTATGGTCGAAGAAAAGGGGCGAAACCGAGTACGGCCTCAAGGCCATCCCGCTGGGCGGCTACGTGTCCATGATCGGGATGTACCCGCCGAACAAGGAAGACGGCACCGTCCGCACCTCCAGCACCGGGATGTTCCAGTCGCTGGCATCCGACGCCCGCTCCCTGGCCCACGAGGAAATCGGCCCCGGCGACGAAACCCGGGTCTTCTACCGGCTGCCGGTCTGGAAAAAGATCATCATCATGCTCGGCGGGCCAGCGATGAACCTGCTGATCGGCGTCGTGCTGACCGCGGTGCTGCTGATGGGATTCGGCACCGCCAGCCAGACCACCACGATCGCTGACGTCTCCAAGTGCCAGGTCAAGGCCGGCGAGACCGTGGACCCGGACTCCGCCGCCTGCAAGCCCACCCCGGCCGCGGCCGCGGGCCTGTTGCCGAACGACACCATCACCTCCTTCGACGGCAAGGCCGTCACCGGTTGGGACGAACTCACCGGCTGGATCCGCGCCTCGGCGGGCCGGGAGGTGAGCATCACCGTGGAGCGCGGCGGCGCCACCGTCTCGACGACCGTCACCCCCGTGCTCTCATCCCGCCCGGTTCTCGGTCCGGACGGCCGTCAGGCCAAGGCCGCTGACGGAAGCCTGCAGTACCAGAACGTCGGCTTCCTGGGCATCGGCGCCCAGACGGCACTCGTGCAGCGGCCGGCGTCGGCCGTGCTGCCCATGGCGGGGGAGAACATCAAGCAGGTCGCCGGTGTGGTGGTGAACCTGCCGGAGCGCGTGGCCGGCGTGGCCAAGGCAGCCTTCAGCGAGGAACCCCGGGATCCCAACGGCCCCATCAGCGTGGTGGGCGTGGGCCGCGTGGCCGGCGAGGTCGCCGCGATGGAGGAGGTCCCGCTGCAGTCCCGCTTCGCGGCCCTGGTGGGTTTGCTGGCCGGACTCAACTTCGCCCTGGCCGTCTTCAACCTCATTCCGCTGTTGCCGCTCGACGGCGGCCACATCGCGGGCGCGCTGTACGAGGGGGCCCGCCGCCAGATCGCCAAGCTGTTCGGCCGCCCGGATCCCGGCGCCTTCGACATCGCCAAGCTGCTGCCCGTGACGTATGTGGTGGCGGTGCTGCTGATGGGCATGGGCGCGCTGCTGATCTACGCCGACATCGTCAAGCCGGTCAACCTCTTCGGATAGCCCGGCTGGCATTTCAGCCAAATTCCGCTGACTACAGTCCATAAGCCTATTTCGGCTGATTTTAAATAATCAGTTGAAAATGGTTGATTATTCCGGATCACCTCCCTAGGCTGGGGTCATGTACGTCATGACAATCGACCAGCGCGGCAGTACGGGCGACATCGACCGGGTCCCCGGCCTCCTGGAGGGGCTCAGCGCACTCTCCACCGCGGGGCGCTTCGAGCGTTCGGTGGGCGACGAGGTCCAGGGCGTCGTGGAACGGGCCGACGAGGTGGTGGAGATTGCCCTGCACGCCCTGCGCAGCGGCCGCTGGTATGTCGGGATCGGGGTGGGGGAGGTGGACCTGCCGCTGCCCGCCAGCCCGCGCGAAGGCTCCGGCCCCGCGTTCGTGGCGGCCCGGGCCGCCGTCGATCGGGCCAAGGGGGCGGCCGCCCATGTTCCCCTCGCCGTGGTTGCCGGCCGGGACCGCCGTCGGGCAAATGCAGCAACCACGGCCGCGGACGGCGCAAGCGGGTCCCAGGGGGCCAGGGCCTGCGCCAATGCGGAGGCGGTGCTCCGGCTGATTGGTCGCCTGGTCCAGGACCGGACCGCGGCGCAATGGAAGGTGGTGGACGTGCTGCGCTCGGTGCGGCACGACACCCACGGAACCCACGGCAGCCAAAAAATCGCAGCACAGAAACTCGGAATCACGGAGCAGTCGGTGAGCCGCGCAGTCCTCCGCTCGGGCTGGCAGGAAGAATGGGCCGCGAGGCCGGCCGCAGAACTGCTGCTGACCCTCGCCCACGACTGCACCGAAGGAGAGAAGTGAACGCCCTCTGGATCACGCTGGCCCTGCTCACCGCAGGATTCGTCGGCTGGCCGGTCACTGCCTGGGTGTTCCGTCTCGCCCGCACCATTGATGACCGGGCCGACGCCGGAAGCGGCGCCGCTGCCGGCGGGGACGCGGCTGAGGACCCCGCCGCCGACTCCACCACGGACCCCGACCTCCAGGCGGCCCCGGAGCCGGCCGCGCCGGACGGCCCAGCGCCAGCCCCGGCAGCGGCGTCCACCACGCCCGCCGCCGAGACCGTCAGCAGCGTTCGCATCCTGCGCGGCGGCGCCATTATCGGCATCCTGGAACGGTTCGCCGTGTGCCTGGCGATCCTGGCCGGCCAGCCCGTCGCCATCGCCTACGTCGTGGCGATCAAGGGCCTCGGCCGGTTTGCCGAGTTGAAAGCCACCCCGGTGGCCGCCGAGCGGTTCATCATCGGAACCCTCACCTCCATGCTCTGGGCAGCCGGTGTCGCCGCCCTGGCCAAGGTCCTCTTCCTCGGCTGACCGCGCGCCCCGGCGCCTCCGGATGGGAACCGGGCAAACGGGGCGATAGTGTATCCATATGACTGTTTTTGCTGTGGAGTACGTGTACGACGCCGAATCATCCGAGGTCCGCGATGCCAGCCGCCCGGCACACCGCGAATGGACCGCGGATCTTGCCCGTGAAGGCGCCCTGCTGGCCAGCGGCCCCTACGGCGACGGTGCAGGCGCGCTGCTCATCTTCAAGGCCGCCGATGAGGCGGCCTTGAATGACCTTCTGCGGCAGGACCCCTTCGCAGCCGCCGGTGCCATCTCGGGCACCCGCACCACCGTGTGGGCGCCGCTGACCGGTCTTCTGGCCGAGCACGCCTAGCCCGTCCCGCCCGCACCTTCGCAACTTCGAATTCTAAAAGGGAGTCCATGTGACCTCGGTCAGCCTGGGAATGCCGTCAGCACCGCCCCCCGTTCTTGCCCCCCGCCGCAAGACGCGCCAGATCAAGGTGGGATCAGTCGGCGTCGGCTCCGATTCGCCCATCAGCGTCCAGTCGATGACCACGACGCCGACGACCGACATCAACGCCACCTTGCAGCAGATCGCGGAACTCACGGCCTCCGGCTGCGACATCGTGCGCGTCGCCTGCCCGTCGGCCGATGACGCCGAGGCGCTGCCGATCATCGCCAAGAAGTCCCAGATCCCGGTGATCGCGGACATCCACTTCCAGCCGAAGTACGTCTTCGCCGCGATCGAGGCCGGCTGCGCCGCCGTGCGCGTGAACCCGGGCAACATCCGCAAGTTCGATGACCAGGTCAAGGAGATCGCCCGCGCCGCCAAGGACCACGGCACCTCCATCCGGATCGGCGTCAACGCCGGATCCCTGGAACCGGGCATCATGAAGAAATACGGCAAGGCCACCCCGGAAGCCCTCGTGGAATCCGCCGTCTGGGAGGCTTCGCTCTTCGAGGAGCACGGTTTCCACGACTTCAAGATCTCCGTCAAGCACAACGACCCGGTCATCATGGTTGCCGCCTACGAGATGCTGGCCGAAAAGGGCGACTGGCCACTGCACCTCGGCGTCACCGAGGCCGGTCCGGCCTTCCAGGGCACCATCAAGTCCGCCACGGCGTTTGGCGCCCTGCTCTCCCGCGGGATCGGCGACACCATCCGCGTCTCCCTCTCGGCCCCGCCGGTCGAGGAGATCAAGGTGGGCAACCAGATCCTGCAGTCGCTCAACCTGCGCCCCCGCAAGCTGGAAATCGTCTCCTGCCCGTCCTGTGGCCGTGCCCAGGTGGACGTGTACACGCTCGCTGAGCAGGTCACCGCTGGCCTGGAAGGGATGGAGGTCCCGCTGCGCGTGGCAGTGATGGGCTGCGTGGTCAATGGTCCCGGCGAGGCCCGCGAGGCCGATCTCGGGGTTGCCTCCGGCAACGGCAAGGGCCAGATCTTTGTCAGGGGCGAGGTCATCAAGACTGTCCCGGAGGATCAGATTGTTGAGACACTGATCGAAGAAGCCATGCGTATCGCAGAAGAGATGGGGGACGCCGATGGCGAAGATGCTGTCAAGGGTAGCCCCGTGGTTAGCGTCTCGTAAGGACGACGCCGCTCCCGGCGTCGTCGTCCGGGTCCTTGGCGGCGCGGACACCGGACAGCTGCTGGCGCTGGCGCACCGGGACGCCGTCGCCAATGTCTTCATCCTCTCGCACCTGGAGACCGCCGGTACGGCGTCTCCCACGGCCGGGGGCGCCAGCATTTTTGGCGTGTTCGACGGCGGCTCCCTCCTCGGTGCCTGCTGGGCCGGCGCCAACCTGGTGCCGATCGAGCTGGCGCCCGAGCTTGCCGGCCTCATTGCGATGGCCGCGCACCGCTCCGGGCGCCGTTACGCCTCGATCTTTGGCCCCGCGGAAACTGTCCTGGCTCTCTACGCGGCGCTGGAGCAGCTCGGCCAGACCGCCCACGAAGTCCGGGACCACCAGCCCCTCCTGACGATCTCGGGCCCGCCCGCTGTCCGGCCCGAGCCCGCGCTCGGCTTTGGCCAGCTGGCTGACTTCGACAAGATCCTGCCCGCTTGCGCCGCAATGTTTGAGGAAGAAGTGGGCTACTCGCCCTACCTCGGCGGCCGGGAGTATTACAGCCGGCGCGTCAAGAGCCTCATCCGCCAGGGCCATTCCCTCGTGCACGTGAACGCCGCCGGCGATGTGGTCTTCAAGGCCGAACTCGGCGCCGTCACGCCGGAAGTGACCCAGGTCCAGGGCGTATGGATGAATCCCGAGTTCCGCGGACTGGGACTGAGCGCGGGCTACATGGCCGCCGTCGTCGTCCTCGCCCAGACCCTCGCGCCGGTGACCAGCCTGTACGTCAACGGGTTCAACGCCAAGGCGCGCGCCACCTACGATCGGGTGGGCTTTCGCCAGGTGGGCACGTTCGCTACAGTGCTCTTTTAGCGGGCAAATGCCGGCTGCCGGTCTAGTTTTTTTGGGGGACACATGAAGACATCAGTGCTGCGCATTTTCGGGGCCTCGGCGCTCCTTGCCTGGGGCGTGCGCAAGCCCAGGCAGCAAGCACGTTCCCAGCGCGACCACGACGCCTGCTCCCACCCAGACGCAAGCCAAGGCTTACACGAGCGATGAACTGACGGCCCTCGTGGCACAGTTGAAGGATGCGCAGGGCAAGCCGCTCACCGTGATGCCGCTTGCCGACCTCAAGAAGTCGGTTGAACAGGCAAAGTCCTTGCTGGCATCGATCTCGGTGGAACCCGCGGAGTGCGCAGCTTTGGCCCTTGGCGGTCAGGCAGCCCCGACCGAGGGCACAGCGGTCGCGGCGGGGGTGGCCCAAGATGCCGCGACGGGCGCTTCCACGGGTGTCTCCCTGGCGTTCCGGGCTGACGCCAGGCTCCTCGAGAAGGGAATCGCCCAGGGCGGGGACTTCGATAAGTGCTCAGCCCTTTCATTCACGACCAATGGCACCAAAGTGGACCTCAAACTGACAAAGCTGGCCGGATTCGGCTCAACCCCGGGCACCGTCGCGTACCGGACGGACACCTCCCTGCCGGGCGGCCGGAAGCAGTCCGCGATCACCGGACAGGTGATCCAGGACAGCGTTCTCATCACCGTCAGTGCGGTGGGTGGCGGCAGCGAGGCCGATGCCATCTCCCGGGCCGGAAAATTACTGGATCAGGCCGCGGCGCTCGTCGGGAAGTAGCCCGATTTGCTGCCGCGCAGAGGACCCACAACGACATGACCAAAATATCCGGTTGCAGACTATTGATTCCGGACCCTATGTCACATAGGTTCGACCTAGCCGTGTCGCACAGGCGCGCACATCCTGCTGTCTATACCTCGGTATAAATTCCGGGGAAGGCGACGCCTGGAGGCGACACCAAGTAGCTCGCAGCCTGAGATCTGGGGGTGCTGGGGCCACGGGAGCCACGCCATGACGGGATGACCAGCCGGAAACGGCCAGGGGCTTCCATCAGTTATGGCGTGGCTCTTCCATGCGCCGCGCTCCGCAGAAGCCGGGTTAAGCGGGGGAGACACGGGGCGGCAGCGGGGGGGCGCAGCAGGGCCGGCGCGGCAAAGCGGTGCGCTCTGGACGGTAGATTAGTACCTAGATGCTTTTCCCGGCTTTGCCCGCACTTCCCCAGAAACGGATACCCCACCTGTGGTCCTTCGACTCTCCAAGCTGTTCCTGCGCACCCTGCGCGAAGATCCCGCCGACGCCGAGGTGGCCAGCCACCGGCTCCTGGTCCGCGCCGGCTACATCCGGCGGGCCGCGCCCGGCATCTACACCTGGCTGCCGCTGGGGCTGAGCGTGCTGCGCAAGGTGGAGCAGGTCATCCGCGAGGAAATGACCGCCATCGGGGCCCAGGAAGTCCACTTCCCGGCGCTGCTGCCCAAGGAACCCTACGAGGCCACGAACCGCTGGACCGAATACGGCGAGGGCATCTTCCGGCTCAAGGACCGCAAGGGCAACGACTACCTTCTGGCCCCCACCCACGAGGAAATGTTCACCCTCCTGGTCAAGGACCTGTACTCCTCGTACAAGGACCTGCCGCTGAGCATCTACCAGATCCAGAACAAGTACCGCGACGAGGCGCGTCCCCGCGCAGGCCTGCTGCGCGGCCGCGAATTCATCATGAAGGACTCCTACTCCTTCGACGTCGACGACGCCGGCCTGGACAACAGCTACGCCGCCCACCGCGGCGCGTACCTGAAGATCTTCGAGCGCCTCGGCCTCGAAGTGATTCCGGTTGCCGCCACCGCCGGTGCCATGGGCGGATCCAAGAGCGAGGAATTCCTGCACCCCACCGAGATCGGTGAGGACACCTTCGTGCGCTCGGCCGGCGGCTACGCGGCCAACGTCGAGGCCGTCACCACAGTGGTCCCCGCGGACATCGACTTCAGCGACGCCCCGGCCGCCGAAGTCAAGGACACCCCGGATACCCCCACCATCGAAACCCTCGTGGACGCGGCCAACGTCCTGGTTCCGCGCGCAGAGGCCGGCGGCGGTCCCTGGACCGCCGCCGACACGCTCAAGAACGTGGTCCTCGCAGTGACGCCGCCCACCGGCGAACGCCAGATCGTGGTCATCGGCCTCCCCGGCGACCGCGGCGTGGACCTCAAGCGCGTCGAGGCGAACATCGGGTCCTTCCTGCCGATTGCCGGCGAGATCACGCTCGAAGCCGCCAATGAGGACGACCTCAAGAAGCAGCCCCTGATCGTCAAGGGCTACCTCGGCCCCGGCATGTCCCTGGATGCGCCGCTGCTGGGCAGCGAGGGCGCCGCAAAGCTGCTCTACCTCGTCGATCCCCGCGTCGTCAGCGGCTCCGCCTGGGTCACCGGGGCCAACGAGGCCGGCAAGCACGTCTTCGGCCTCGTGGCCGGACGCGACTTCGGCTGGGACGGCGTCATCGAGTGCACCGAGGTGCGCGCCGGCGACGAGGCTCCCGACGGTTCCGGTCCCCTCGAAACCGCCCGCGGCATCGAAATGGGCCACATCTTCCAGCTCGGCCGGAAGTACGCCGCCGCCCTGGACCTGAAAGTCCTGGACCAGAACGGCAAGCAGGTGGTGGTGACCATGGGCTCCTACGGCGTCGGTGTCACCCGCGCCGTGGCGGCCCTGGCCGAGTCCAACCATGACGACCGGGGCCTGGTCTGGCCGCGCGCCGTCGCCCCCGCCGACGTCCACGTTGTGGCCGTGGGCCGCGGCGAGGAAATCTTCGCCGCCGCCGAAAAACTGTCCCTGGAGCTCGAGGCTGCCGGCCTCGACGTCATCTACGATGACCGCCCCAAGGTTTCCCCTGGCGTGAAGTTCGGCGACGCCGAACTCGTCGGCGTCCCCACCATCCTCGCCGTCGGGCGCGGACTCGTGGACGGCGTCGTGGAGATCAAGGACCGCCGCAGCGGCAATGCCGAGAATGTAGCCGTTGACAAGGCTGTTGACTATGTGGTCAACGCCGTGCGCAACAGCTGATGCCGCGCCGTCCCGGGCCGCACTAGGTAATGGTCTCCGGACTCGAATCGATCCAGCTCGGAACTGTCATCCTGATTGTCGTGGCCGGCCTGGCAGCGGGCTGGGTCGACGCCGTCGTCGGCGGCGGCGGGCTCATCCAGCTCCCGGCCATGCTCCTGGTGCCGGGCATCAGCCCGGTCCAGGCGCTGGCGACCAACAAGATGGGCTCCATCTTCGGCACCAGCACCAGCGCGGCCACGTACTACCGCCGCGTCCGGCCCGATCTGCGCACCGCGCTGCCCATGGCAGCGATCGCGCTGGCGGGCAGCTACGGCGGTGCGGCGCTGGCCGCCAACCTGCCGGCCAGCGTGTTCAAGCCGATCATCGTGCTGGCGCTGATCGCCGTCGCGCTTTTCACCGCCTTCCAGCCCGGCATCGGTCAGCTGACCAAACTGCGCCATGAGGGGCACCGGCACTACGTGGTGGCCTGCCTGATCGGCGGCGTGATCGGCTTCTACGACGGCCTGATCGGTCCCGGCACCGGATCGTTCCTGATCATCGCCCTCGTCTCGGCCATGGGTTACGCCTTCCTGGAGGCCAGCGCCAAGGCCAAGATCGTGAACGTGGCCACCAACGCCGGTGCCCTGCTGTTCTTCGTGCCGCACGGCGCCGTGCTGTGGGGGCTCGGGCTGCTGCTGGGCATGGCGAACATGGCCGGCGGCTACCTCGGTGCCCGGACTGCGGTCCGGCAGGGGAGCAAGTTCATCCGGATCGTGTTCCTGGTGGTGGTAGGCGCGCTGATCATCAAGCTCGGTTCCGACGTCTGGCAGGACAACCTGTCCTGAGCCGCCTCGGCCGGGAAGACCGGCATGGGACTCCCGGTCCGCTGGTCGCGGGCGTAGCATGCAGCTATGTCGGCACGTGAGGAACGCTACCGGGATGCCCTCGACGCCGCGGCCGGGCACGCACGCCGGTGGCTCGAGAGCCAGGAAACACGCCGGATCGGACCACAGGCCACGGCGGCCGAGCTCGCGGCCGACTTCGGCGGCCCGCTGCCCCCACAGGGGATGCCGGCCGCGGAGGTGGTGGACTATCTCGCGGCCAAGGCCGAACCCGGGCTGATGGCCATGCCGTCCGGGCGGTTCTTCGGCTGGGTCATTGGCGGCACACTGCCGGCCGCCCTGGCCGCGGACTGGCTGCTCAGCGCCTGGGACCAAAATACGGGGCTTCGCTTCGCCACGCCCGCCACCGCCGCGATCGAGGAAGCCGCCGGCAAATGGATCCTTGAGCTGCTGGGCCTGCCCGAGGAGTCCGACGTCGGCTTTGCCACGGGCGCCACCATGGCCAACTTCACCGGGCTCGCCGCCGCCCGCTGGCGGCTCATGGCCGATGCGGGCTGGGACCTCGACGGCGACGGGCTCGCCGGTGCGCCCCGGATCCGCTGCTTCGTGGGCCAGGAGCGCCACGAAACGATCGACCTCGGCCTGCGCTATCTGGGCCTCGGGCACCCCACCGTAGTGCCTTCCGACCGCCAGGGGCGCATCATCCCGGCCGAGCTGGACTGCGCCCTGGACCTTGCGTTCAGCGCGGGGGAGGGCGCCCGCCCCGCCCCGGCGCTTGTGTGCCTGCAGGCCGGCAACCTGCATTCGGGTGCCTTCGACCCCTTCGCCGAGGCCATCGCCGTCGCGAAGGCGCACGGCGCCTGGGTCCACGTGGACGGGGCGTTCGGGCTCTGGGCGGCCGCCGTGCCCGAACTGTCCGCCCTGACCGCGGGACTCGGCCTGGCCGATTCGTGGGGCACAGATGCGCACAAGACCCTCAATGTCCCCTACGACTGCGGGATCGTGATCGTGCGCGACGCCCAGGCCCTGCGGTCGGCAATGGGGCTGCACGCCAGCTACCTGATCCAGGCCGCGGACGGCGCCGGGGACCCGTCCGAAAGAGTGCCCGAGCTCTCCCGCCGGGCCCGCGGCGTGCCGGTGTGGGCGGCGCTGAAATCGCTGGGCCGCGACGGCGTCGCCGGCCAGGTCCGCACGCTCGTGCACCGGGCCGCGCAGCTGGCCGACCAGCTCGCGGCGCTGGACGGCGTGGAGGTGCTCAACGACGTCGACTACACCCAGGTGTCCCTGGCGTTTGGCGACGACGCCGTGACCCGGGCCGTGACGGAGAGGGTCATGGGCGATGGCCGGGTCTGGATGTCCGGGTCCCGCTGGCAGGACCGCGATATCCTGCGGATTTCGGTGAGCAACTGGAGCACGGACGACGCCGATGTCAGAGTCGCCGTCGACGCCGTCCGCGACGCTCTGGCGGCCGTGCGGGGCTAGCCGCCGGCCATCCCGCCGGCTTCCCCGGGCACCGGCAGCTCCTGCGGCGCGGGCAGGCCGGGAAGCGTCCGGCCGGCCAGCGTGCTCGCCACCCACAGCGATCGGGCCAGATCGCCGTCGTGGTGACGCAGCGAGGCATACCAGAGGGCGTTCCCGACCTCACGTGCCAGGCTCCACTGCCGGGCGGCCTCGGCGTCGAGACCGGCTGCGGCACTGAAATCCGCGCACCGCGCGAGCAGCGCCCGCCCGGGATCGTGCTGGGGCAGTTCCCGGATCCTGTTCCACAGCACCGGGGCCACGGCGAACTCCGCCTCGCCGATCATGGGCTGGGGATCGATCGCAGCGTACTCTTCCGGCCCCGCCGGTGGTTGGTTCCGGGTTGCCGGCTCCGGGACGCCGGGCCGGGCCAGGACGTTCAGGTAATGCAGGTCCGCGTGGACCAGGACGTCCTTGCCGGACCGCCGGCCGACGGCGCCGCGGGTCTGGCAGACCTCCAGCGCCGCCTCGAGCAGCCAGCGGGGGAACGGCCGGCCTAGGTGTTCCCACGCCTCCGGGAATTCATCGCTCCACTGCTCGGCCCGCGCCGCCACGTGGTCGATTTCCCGCCACTCCGGGCGGCCGTCCGGGACCACGCTGAGCTGGCGGACCACGCCGCCCCAGACGGTCACCGCCGTGTCCAACGGGACATCCAGGAGGGAGCGGCAGGCGTCCAGGCGCTCCAGTAGCAGGGCGCAGGAACCGGCGTCGGCGGCCAGCAGCCTGACGGCGCCGTGGCCTCCCCAGAGGGCGAGGGCGTGGTGTTCCCGGGTGGCCTCCTCATGCGGAAAAGCCAGCTTCAGCACGGCTGCCTCGCCCTTGCCCGGGGACCCCGGCCCATCCCGGCGCCGCACCGGAATGACGACGCCGCCGTGTCCGTTCCAGGGAACGGCACCCGGTTCCAGATCCGGCTCCAGGTCCCACTGGTCGAGGAACTGCCCGATCAGGCCAGGAAGTGACGCCAGCCACGTGCGTCCCGCAGGGGTACGGGCGTACCGGCGGGAAAGATCAGGCGGGATGGGGACGTCTGGGATCGCGTTCACGGGACCTATCGTAGGGCCGGAGGGGTCGCCGCCGCGTTGGCGGGCCCCAGACGGGCCACGGATGGTTCCTCTGCGACCCGGGTGCCCTTAGACGATGCCGCTCGCGCCTAGCGCGTTGCCGATTGCGAACGTGGCCACCAGCGCCAGGGCGCCGCCAATCACCACGCGGATGGCTGCCTTGAGCTTTGAGCCGCCGCCAATCCACGCGCCCACGGCGCCGGTGGCCGCCAGCGCCACAAGCACGGCCACGAAGGTCAGCGGGATCCTGATGCTTTCAGGCGGCAGCAGAATGGCCAGCATGGGCAGGACTGCACCGGCGAGGAACGCGATGGCAGAAGCGAACGCCGCGTGCCACGGACTCACGATGTCGGTCTCGTCAATGTTGAGTTCAGCCGAGAGGTGGGCGCCGAGGGCATCGTGCGCCGTGAGTTCCTTGGCCACCGTCCGTGCCGTCGCGGGGCTAAGGCCTTTGCCCTGGTAGATCGCCGCGAGTTCCTCGAGCTCTTCCTCCGGCTGTTCCGCCAGCTCCCGGCGCTCCTTTTCAATCAAGGCGTGCTGGCTGTCTTTCTGGCTGCTGACGGAGACATATTCACCCAGCGCCATCGAAATAGCGCCGCCCACCACCCCTGCCGCGCCCGCGATCAGGATCGGTCCGGTGTCGGGGGTGGCGCTGGCGACGCCGACGACGATCGCGGCGACAGAGACGATGCCGTCGTTTGCCCCCAGGACACCCGCACGGAGCCAATTGAGGCGGTGCGCGAGGTCGTTGTGGTGGGGCTCGTTCTCATGAAGGGTTGCGGGGCCGGTCGTGTCCATGCGTACAGCAAACCATCCGGGCCGGTGCCTTGCCAGTATTCCAAGGCTTACCAAAATTAGCCGAGGCTTGCTCCGGCGTTCAGCCTGCGGGCTGCGACGGCGTTTCACCCGCCGGCCGGGTCGGCATCGAGGCCCGGTCCAGGCCCGGCAGGGCGCCGGGATCCGCACCCCACTGCACCGCCCGCTTCGCAGACCCGAACAGGGCAGCGATGGCCCACTGCCGGGTCCCGCCCTCACTCAGCGCCACGAGGTCGCCATAAACCGGCAGGGCGGCGGCTTCCAGGCCGCCGAGCCCGGCGGCGGGGGAGGCCAGGAAGGACGGTTCCAGCGTGTAGCCCGCCTCGCGTGGCGGGACCGCGGAACAGTGCAGCCGGCTCAGGGATTCCACGGCGCCCAGGAGTGCGTCATGATGGGCCAGTTCCTCGGCCGCGGATTTCGCCGCGTCGCCGTCGAGCCGGGTCAGCGCCACCTGGTAGCCGTAGATGGTCTGCGCCTCGGTCCGCGCAGCCGATGCCAGGGCGCCGCCGAGGCTGGATGCGGCCGCGGATGGCTCTGCTTCATTCTGCGCTGCTGTGGACGGTTCTGCTGCGGCCTGACCCCCTGTGGAAGGCGCCGTCGCGGACGGCGACGGGCAGGTGCCGGACACCGGGGACGAGGTTACGTCGGCTGCCGGCGCCGCCGTTCCGGTGCCGGCGGCGAGGGCGGACGCCTGCAGCAGCTGCGCGGTGCCGACGGCCGCCAACAGCCGTGCCATGCCGCCGTCGGCCACGGCAGCGTCCGCGAGGCGCTGGCGGCCGCTGCCTGCCAAGGCCGCCACCAGCCCGGCTGCGGTCACCGGCACGGGTGCGGCGGACGCCCCGGCGCCCGGCGCTCCGGAAGCGGACGGAGACGATGCGGCGGAGGACGCTGCCTGGGGTGTTGCCCGGGCGGAGGCGGAAGCCGCGCCGGCCGCGTCCGCAGGACTTTCTCCTGGCGCCAGCAGCGCTTGCGCCTGGAGTGTCAGCAAGGTCACAGTCCGCTCGATGGCGGGATTCCCGGCAGCGGCCGGACGGCCATCCGCGTCCTCCGCCGGGCTGTCTTTTGATCCGGTCCGGGCCGCGGTGCCAAGCTGGCTGCCGGCGTTCAGCAGTTGCCGGGTTTCTGCCAGTGCGGCGGCGCGCGCCTGCTCCGAAAAGGGCGGCGCCGCGGGCTCCGGCGGCCGGGCCGGCGTCAGGACCACGCCCAGGCTCACCACCACCAGGGCGAGGCACGCCAAAAGCACATAGCGGGCGAGCGACCGGGGAAAGTGATCCTGCCATCGCTTTTCCCTGGTGTCGTCTTTCACAACAGACCATGTTGTCATGCCGGCCCGGAACTGCGTGCACCACGCCGCCCGGAAAATCGCTAGGCTAGTACACACAACATCATCTAGCGGGAGGCGGCCGGCATCATGACCAACGCAGAAGCCACGACTTCAACAGACCGGACCGGGACGGGAAAGGCTGAAGCCGCAACCGTTCAAAATGTCGAGGCCGAGCGCCTTCACGCACTCCTGGAACCCGCAGTGCTGGCGAACCGGCTGTACCTGGAGGACGTATCCATCCATGTCGCCGGCGCCAACCGGGTGGTCCACGTAGTGGTGGACCTGCCGCAGGAGGAGACCGGGGGCGTCGGGCTCGACGTCATCGCCGAGATCTCCAAGACCCTCTCGGACACCCTGGACAACGACCCCAGCATGGACGCGCGCCCCTATGAGCTCGAAGTCTCTTCACCCGGCGTCGGCCGTCCACTGACAGAGGAGCGGCACTGGCACCGCGCCCGCGGGCGGATGGTCAACGTGAACGTGATCCAGGGCGACAACGTCACCGGCAGGGTCCAGTCCGTGGACGATGGGGGAGTCACCATCGTTCCGGAAATTGCCGTCAAGAAGGGCATGAAGCCCAAACAGGGTGAACCCGTCAAGCTTCCTTTCGACAGGATCCGCAGCGGAAAAGTCGAGATAGAGTTCAGCCACCTCGAAGAGGCCGGCTTGGAAAAAGCAAACAATGGACCTTCTGAGGAGGCCTGATGGATATTGACATGAGCGCACTGAGACTCCTGGAGCGTGAGCGTGAAATCCCGCTGGATCTCCTGATTCCAACCATCGAGCAGGCACTGCTGGTGGCCTACCACAAGACCCCCGGCGCCTTCGAAAAGGCCCGGGCCGAGCTCGACCGCAAGAGCGGCCACGTGACCATCTGGGCCACCGAGATCGACGACGACGGCGCCCCGATCGGCGAGTTCGAGGACACCCCCGCGGGCTTCGGCCGCATCGCGGCGAGCACCGCACGGCAGATCATTCTGCAGCGCCTCCGGGACGCTGAGGACGACAACGTGCTTGGTCAGTTCAAGGGCCGCGAAGGTGAGCTTGTCGCCGGCACCATCCAGCAGGGCAACAACCCGCACATGATCCAGGTGAACCTGGGCACGGTGGAGGCACTGCTGCCGCCGCCCGAGCAGGTTCCCGGCGAGAAGTACACCCACGGCAACCGGCTGCGCGCCTTCGTGATCGACGTCCACCGCGGCACCAAGGGCCCGTCCATCACGCTGTCCCGCTCCCACCCCGGGCTCGTCCGGAAGCTCTTCGAACTCGAAGTACCCGAGATCGCGGACCGCTCGGTCGAAATCGTGGCGCTTGCCCGCGAAGCCGGCCACCGCACCAAGATCGCCGTGAAGGCAAACACCCCCGGCGTAAACGCCAAGGGTGCCTGCATCGGTGAAATGGGTTCGCGTGTCCGGGCGGTCATGACAGAACTGAACGACGAGAAGATCGACATCGTTGACTACAACGACGATCCGGCGACCTTCATCGCCAGCGCCCTCTCGCCGTCGCGCGTGAATTCGGTCACAATCACCGACGAGGCGACGCGTTCGGCCCGGGTGGTCGTTCCCGACTACCAGCTCTCCCTCGCCATCGGCAAAGAGGGCCAGAACGCCCGCCTCGCCGCCAAGCTCACGGGATGGCGAATCGACATCGTCTCCGACGCCGCCGTCAACACCGGCAAATAGCGCGGGGCGCCTCCACACCAACAGGCTGCGGGCCGCCATCGCGGCCCGCAGCCTGTGTGCGCTCTCACGGGTTGGCCGTGATTTCCAAGCCGACCGGCATGCCTGGGTTCGGGACCCGGGCGCCGGAGGGGCTAGAATAGACATGACCGCGCCTCACGGCCGGTATCCGTGTGTCTTTGGCGCGTCTGGGTTTTCCCGGATTCCCGGGACGCGGTGATTCACCAAGCAGTTGTACTGGCAGGAAGATACTCGAACGTGGCACATGTGCAACACCTCGGGAATCAGCCGCAGCGCACCTGTATCGGATGCCGACAAAAAGGGTCGCGGTCGGAGTTACTCCGGCTCGTCGCCGGCGCCGGTGGTTCGTCCGCCGTCGTGGTGGATGAACGACGCCGGATGGCTGGCCGGGGAGCATGGCTGCACCCCAGCGAAAAGTGCCTGGCACTGGCGGTCAAACGTCGAGCGTTCGGCCGCGCCCTCAACGGCGCAGCCGGTACAGCCGATGTTGAACGCCGGATCACTGCCGGCACGGAAGCCGTGGGCACCCCGGTGGCCGCAGCAACAACCGTCCAACCTGAAAGCGGGTCAGAAAACTGATGGAAACCCGATGAGTTCCCAGCGATGAGTGCGCAACGATGACAACTTTGTTGCGCTCTGCAATGGGCCTTTCAGCTGCATTCGCGGCGGAGGCCCGCAGTAAGAAGTAGACGGTTCGTGCCTGGCTCGGTGCGGACCGAGACAGGAGAAATGTGGCCAAGGTCCGCGTACATGAGCTTGCTAAAGAGCTCGGTATTACTTCCAAAGATGCAGTAACCAAACTGCAGGAACTGGGCGAATTCGTTCGCTCCGCCTCGTCAACAATCGAGGCTCCCGTTGTGCGGAAACTGCGCAACGCTTTCCCCGACGCCCCCGCAGCTTCGAAGTCTGAAGCTCCGGCGTCCGCCCCCCAGGCATCTGCCAGCCCGGCAGCGAACCGTCCGGCGCCCGCGCCTGGCCCCGCTGCGCCCAAGGCTGCAGAGCCCAAGGCTGCAGAGCCCAAGGCTGAAGCTCCGGCTCCGGCCGCTGCGGCACCTGCCGCCGCGCCCGCCGCTCCGGCCGCCCCCGCCGCCCAGGCTCCGGCAGCCCCCGCTGCCCAAGCCCCGGCCGCTCCGTCGACGGGCGTCAAGCCCGGCGCGCGCCCGGCCCCTAAGGCTGAAACCCCGGCTGCTCCGGCACGCCAGGGTGGTTCTGCACCGCGTCCGGGCGGTCCCCGTCCCGGCAACAACCCGTTCGCCACGTCCCAGGGCATGCCCCGCGGCCGCGGCGGCGACAACGAACGTCCCTCGCGTCCGGGCAACAACCCGTTCGCTCCTTCCCAGGGCATGCCCCGTCCGGGCGGAAGCCGCACCGAGGGTGAACGCCCCGGTGGTCCGCGCCCCGCAGCAGGCGCAGGCGGCCCCCGTCCGGGTGGTCCCCGTCCGGCAGCAGGCGCAGGCGGCCCCCGCCCCGGCGCCCCGCGTCCGGCCGGTGCTCCCGGCGCCGGTCGTCCGGCAGGAGCCGGCGGCAACCGCCCGACTCCCGGCATGATGCCCAACCGCACCGAACGTCCCGCACCCGCTGGTGCCGGCCGTCCCGGCGGCGGAGGCCGTGGTCCGGGCCGTCCGGGTGGCGCTCCGGGTACCGGTGCTCCCGGTGCCGGTGGCGGCGCTCCGGCCGGTGGTGGCTTTGGTAAGGGCGGTCGCGGTCGCGGCGGCACCCAGGGAGCCTTCGGTAAGGGCGGCGCAGGCCGTGGCAAGCAGCGCAAATCGAAGCGTGCCAAGCGTCAGGAACTGGAGCAGATGAGTGCTCCGTCGCTGGGTGGCGTGAGCGTACCCCGCGGCGACGGCAACACCGTAGTCCGGCTTCGCCGTGGCTCGTCCATCACGGACTTTGCCGACAAGATCGAGGCAAACCCCGCAGCACTGGTGACCGTCCTCTTCCACCTCGGCGAAATGGCCACGGCCACCCAGTCGCTCGATGAAGAGACCTTCGCCCTGCTCGGCGAGGAGCTTGGCTACAAGCTCCAGGTTGTCTCCCCGGAGGACGAGGAGCGCGAACTGCTCTCCACCTTCGACATCGACTTCGACGCCGAACTGGAAGCCGAAGGCGATGAAGACCTCGAGGCACGTCCTCCGGTTGTCACCGTCATGGGTCACGTTGACCACGGTAAGACCCGACTGCTCGATGCCATCCGCAAGTCCGACGTTATGGCGGGCGAGCACGGCGGCATCACGCAGCACATCGGTGCGTACCAGGTCACCCACGCCCACGAAGGCATCGATCGCAAGATCACCTTCATCGATACTCCGGGCCACGAGGCGTTCACCGCCATGCGTGCCCGTGGTGCGAAGGTCACCGACATCGCCATCCTGGTGGTCGCAGCGGACGACGGCGTCATGCCGCAGACCGTTGAAGCCCTCAACCACGCCCAGGCGGCCAACGTGCCGATCGTCGTGGCCGTGAACAAGATCGACAAGGAAGGCGCCAACCCGGACAAGGTCCGCGGCCAGCTGACCGAGTACGGCCTGGTTCCGGAAGAATACGGTGGCGACACCATGTTCGTTGAGGTCTCTGCCCGCCAGAACCTGAACATCGACGAGCTCCTCGGCGCCGTTCTGCTCACCGCAGACGCTGCCCTGGACATGCGCGCCAACCCGAACAAGGACGCCCGCGGTATCGCGATTGAAGCCAACCTGGACAAGGGCCGCGGTTCCGTGGCCACCGTCCTGGTTCAGTCCGGTACCCTGCACGTCGGCGACACCATCGTGGCAGGCACGGCCCACGGCCGCGTCCGTGCGATGTTCGACGACGACGGCAGCGCCCTGACCGAGGCCGGCCCGTCCCGCCCCGTGCAGGTGCTGGGTCTGTCCAACGTCCCGCGCGCCGGTGACACCTTCTTCGTGACCGCTGACGAGCGCACCGCCCGCCAGATCGCCGAGAAGCGTGAAGCTGCCGACCGCAACGCCGCCCTGGCCAAGCGCCGCAAGCGCATCAGCCTGGAAGACTTCGACCAGGCCGTCGCCGATGGCAAG
Source organism: Arthrobacter sp. 49Tsu3.1M3 (assembly GCF_900168135.1). Taxonomy (NCBI): domain Bacteria; kingdom Bacillati; phylum Actinomycetota; class Actinomycetes; order Micrococcales; family Micrococcaceae; genus Arthrobacter; species Arthrobacter sp. 49Tsu3.1M3. The sequence goes on along the minus strand of NZ_FUZD01000004.1, from coordinate 104,313 downwards.
ATCGACACCCTCAACCTCATCCTCAAGGGTGACGTGTCCGGTGCCGTTGAAGCCCTCGAAGACGCGCTGCTCAAGATCGACGTCGGCGAGGGTGTCCAGCTCCGCGTCATCCACCGCGGTGTCGGTGCGATCACGCAGAACGACGTCAACCTGGCAACGGTCGACAGCGCCGTCATCATCGGCTTCAACGTCAAGCCCGCCGAGCGTGTTGCCGAACTGGCAGACCGCGAAGGCGTGGACATGCGCTTCTACTCCGTCATCTACGCAGCAATCGATGACATCGAGGCAGCCCTCAAGGGCATGCTCAAGCCGGAGTACGAAGAGGTCCAGCTTGGCACCGCCGAGGTCCGCGAAGTGTTCCGTTCCTCCAAGTTCGGCAACATTGCAGGCTCGATCGTCCGCTCCGGTGTTATCCGGCGCAACGCCAAGGCCCGCATCAGCCGCGACGGCAAGATCATCGGTGACAACCTCACCGTTGAGACGCTCAAGCGCTTCAAGGACGACGCCACCGAGGTCCGCACGGACTTCGAGTGTGGTATCGGTCTTGGCTCGTTCAACGACATCACCGAAGGCGACATCATCGAGACCTTCGAGATGCGCGAGAAGCCGCGCGTCTAACGTGTTGCTTCGCGGGTGGGGCGGTCGGAATTTTTCCGGCGGCCCCGCCCCTACGCTGGGCGGCAATGGATCTGCGATCCATTGCCGCCCAGCTTCGGCAGGCCCGATGCCACTCCCAGGCCGCCGGAAAAATTCCAACGGGAGTCCGTCGTTGACTCACCGTAGTGCGTGGCAGAAAACTGAAACGAGCGACCCCGCCTAACAGGCGCCGTCGTACATCCAAATTTTTTAGGAGTGGAAATGGCTGATCCCGCACGGGCTGCCAAGTTGGCGCAGCGGATTAAGGTTGTCGTTGCTGAGGCGCTGGGCCGGAGGGTGAAGGATCCCCGCCTGGAAGGCGTCACCGTGACCGACTCGCGGGTGACCAACGACCTGCAGCACGCGACTGTTTACTACACCGTGTTCGGTGACGAAGTGGCTCAGGCCGATGCCGCCAAGGGGCTGGAGAAGGCCAAGGGCGTGCTGCGGCAGGAAGTCGGGCGGAACATCACCGTGCGGCTGACTCCGACGCTCGAGTTCGTGGCCGACCAGATCCCCGTCAACGCCTCGAACCTTGAGGAGCTGCTCCGGGCGGCGAAGAAGCGCGACGCCGAGGTGGCCGCGCTTGCCGAAAGTGCAAAGCACGCCGGCGACGCCGATCCTTACAAGAGTGACACCCCGCAGGACGTGGAGCTCGACGAGGACGACTTTGACGAAGAGGACCTGGACCTCATCGACAACGACGCCATCGATGAGGACCGCAACAAGTAGGAATGCCTTCCACAGCAGGGGCCGGAACCGGTAACGGATCCGGCCCCTGCTGTCGTATCCGCTCGGAACGATCCAGAGATGGCCGGAATTAACGGGGTCTTCGCCGGAATGTGGCGGGGGACCACTTTAGCTGCAGGGCACAGTCCCGGCAGGTTGGGTGCTCTGGTTCAGGGGGAGTTCCGTGAAGTTCTGCACACTACTTCGACGGGAACCGGACTTGGAAGGGATACGGATGGAAAGCGCAGGTGGACGGCCGGGCCACGGTTGGCGAACATAGAAGCATCAACGACCGCAGTTATGCGCAAAGGTGGCGGAGGGCCGTGGAGTCCAGCCTGACCAAATGCCCGCACTGCGGGAAGACCAACCGGATTCCCGCGGCCGTTGCCGGGCACCCGCGCTGCGGCAATTGCCGCAAGGACCTTGCCTGGATCGTGGCGGCGTCCGACTCCGACTTCCCTGTTGTCGCCGAGCAATCAACCGTTCCGGTCCTCGTCGATTTCTGGGCGGCGTGGTGCGGGCCGTGCCGAATGGTCAGCCCGGTGCTGGACAAGCTGGCCGTGGAGCGGGCGGGAAAATTCAAGCTGGTGAAGGTCGACGTCGACACCTCCCCGGGATTGTCCCGGCGGTTCGATATCCAGGCCATCCCCACGCTGCTCGTCATCAAGAACGGGGCCGTGGCAGCCCGCCAGGCCGGTGCGCCGCCGTCGGCCGCCCTCCGCAGCTGGCTCGACGCCGCACTGTCCGCCTAGCGGCGTCTTGAGCGTCCCCGGGCTCCCAGCCCGCCGCCCAGCACGGGCGATCCCATGCCCAGGAGGTAGCCGAAGTCGTACCAGTTCCCCGCGCGGGCGGAGTTATAGAACGGGAATTCACTCCAGAACCCGAATACATGGGCGATCAGGACGATCCATGCCGTCAGCCCATTCCAGAAACCCCACAGCAGGTCTTGCCACCACACGATGTACTCCCTCGGCTGGAAATCCACGGCGCCCTGACGGGCCAGGTCCGACGCCAGGATAGGCGGGCCAGCCTGGAATCGCCGTGAGTTTAGGCTAGGGCGCCGGCCGGCCCGGCGATAGGGCCGGTGGACCTGTCGGTGTCCGCTGCCGGCTCGCGTGCAGGGACGCGCCCGAGTCCCTCCACCAGATCGGCCCGGCTGCCGCAGAGCGCGATCCGGATCCAGCCCTCGCCGATGGAGCCGAACGCCGTGCCGGGGGCAAAGGCCACGCCGGAGTCCGCCAGGAAGCGGCGCGTCCATGACCGGACATCCCCGCCACTGGCATGCGAGACGTCCGCCCACAAATAGAACGCGCCTTGGGCCGCGAGGTAGGGGATGCCGTGGGCGCTCAGCACCGCCGAAGCCGCGTCGCGGTTGGCCCGGTAGTGGGCATGGGCGTGGCTGACGTAGTCCTGCGGACCGGTCAGCGCTGCCAGCGCGGCGTACTGCGACGGCGAGGCCACGCACGACACGATCGATTCCATCACGTTGTTCATCTTCTGTTCCAGCCCCGGCGGGCAGATCAGCGCACCGATCCGCAGTCCCGTCAGCCCATAGGTTTTGGAGAGCGTGAGCGAGGTGAAAACGCGTGCTTCGCCCGGGACGTCGCTGTCGAAGCGGGCCGGGCTGACGTGCGGGACATCGTAGGTGAACGCCTCGTAGCATTCGTCGGAGATGACCCACAGGTCGTACCGCCTCGCCAGCTCCACAAGCCGGCGGGTCAGGTCCTCGCCCAGGACAGCGCCGAGCGGGTTGGACGGGGAATTCAGGATCAGCACCCTGGTCCGGGGCGTGATGAGCGCCTCGATGTCCTCGATCCGCGGCTGGAAATCGTGCTCCGGGTACAGCGGGTAGCGGACCGGAACGGCGTGCAGCAGGCTGCTGGTCATCGCGAAGGTGGGGTAGCCGGGATTGGGGATGAGGATCTCGTCGCCGGGGGAGAGCAACAGGCTCATGGCAAAATGCAGGCCCTGCTGCGCGCCGTCGACCACGTAGACGCGCTCGGCGCCGACCGCCGTCGCGTTGTGTTCACGGAAGCGGGCCGCGAAGGCCTCACGGAGTGCCGGGATCCCGGCGTTGGGTGTGTAGTTGGTCTCGTCCCGGTCGAGGCAGGCCATCCCGGCCTCAAGGACGTGGCGGGGGACTGCGAAGCCCGGCTCGCCGATACTGAGCACGATCGCACCGGGCGTTCCCCACGCGGCTTCGGTGATCTCGCGGATCTGGTTGATCGGGACGTCACGGACATGTGCGGCAAGCTCGGGCATGTGTGCCATCCTAACGCCCGTCGTCCACGGTGGGCGGTGAGGGCCGTGGGCGTCGGGGCAGGGCTCGCCCGCATATACTGGGAGGCGTGCTTTCTGGACTGGTGATAGTAGACAAGCCGCAAGGTTGGACCAGCCACGATGTGGTTGGACGGATGCGGCGGATTGCCGGTACCCGAAAGGTCGGCCACGCCGGGACACTGGATCCGATGGCCACCGGCGTTCTGGTGGTGGGCATCAACAAGGCCACCCGCCTGCTGACTTACATCGTGGGGACGTCCAAGACCTACACGGCCACCATCCGGCTCGGTGAATCCACCGTGACGGACGACGCCGAAGGCGAGGTCACTGCCACCCGCAGCGCCGCCGGGGTCACCGAAGACGCCGTCCGCGCCGGCGTCGCGGCACTGACCGGGGAAATCGAACAGGTTCCCAGCAGCGTCAGTGCCATCAAGGTCAACGGCGAACGCGCCTACGCCCGGGTCCGGTCCGGTGAAGAGGTCAAGCTCGCAGCCCGGCCCGTGACGATCCACCGCTTTGAGATCCACGAGACCCGTCCCGTCCACGACGGCGAGGCCCTCGACGTCGACGTCACCGTGGAGTGCTCCTCCGGCACCTACATCCGTGCCCTGGCCCGCGACCTCGGTGATGCTCTCGGCGTCGGCGGCCACCTGACGGCACTGCGCAGGACTCAAGTGGGTCCGTACACCCTTAATCAGGCGCATACCCTCGAACAATTGGCCGAGACGCTGGACGTCCTGGAGATCTCGGACGCTGCCCGGGCACTCATGCCGAACCGTGAACTCAGCGAGGCGGAAACCACCGAGATTTCCTTCGGACGCAGGATCGCCGCTGGAGCAGCGGCAGGCACGCCGGGGGCAGCGACCGCGGACAAACCGGCAGCGGCGTTTGCGCCGGACGGTTCGCTCGTGGCCCTCCTGGCCGATGCGGGAAGCTACGCCAAACCTGTGCTGGTCTTCGCGCCGGATAATGAAAAGCCCGGCAACGGCAGGCCCGGCAACGGCAAGCCGGGTACGGAAAAGCTGGCCGGCCAGTAGTGGACGCGTATTTCTACATCATTCTGGTGGTTGGCCTGCTCTCCAGCATCATCTGCGTCGTCGCGGGCCTCCTGAAGAAGGCGCCCAACGACACGACGATTCTGTCGGTGGCCGCCGTCGAACTTGCCCTCCTGGTCTATCTGGCGGGTTCGATTGTCCGGGTGGCCAGCGGCGAGCGGATCGCGGGGGAGTCTTGGGAGTTCTGGGGATATCTGGCGACGGCGCTGATCCTCCCGATCGGGGCCGTGTACTGGTCCATCCTGGAACGGACCCGCTGGAGCAACTTTGTCCTGGCCGCCGTCGGCGTCACCGCCCTGGTGATGGCGGCGCGTATGAACCAGATCTGGTATTGAGATGGAAGAGGCAGAAAACGTGAGCGCAAACTCCCCGCACGACGGCACCGGAAACCCGGCTGGGCCGGCGTCCCGGACCACTGGGCCGGCGGACGCTGGGTCCGCTGACACTGCGCCGGCGGAAACCGCGGCCCCGGGCGCAGGTGCGACTGACACTGCGCCGGCGACGACCGATACCCGCAACACCGGGCCGGGACGGCTGCTGATTGCTGTCTATGCCATCTTCGCGATTTCGGCGACTGCCAGGGCCGGCTACCAGATTCTCACGAAGTTTTCCGAGGCACCGTTGGCGTACCTGCTGTCCGCGTTCGCCGCCGTCGTGTACGTCGTGGCCACCGTGTCCCTGGCGAAGCCGGGGCGCACCGCGTTCAAGGTTTCCGTCGCGGCAGTCCTGGTGGAGCTTGTGGGCGTCCTGGTGGTGGGAGCACTTAGCGTGTTCGACTCGGTGAACTTCCCGCACGAGACAGTGTGGTCCCTGTTTGGCCGCGGCTACGGATTCATCCCGCTCCTGCTGCCGATCCTGGGACTCATCTGGCTGTACCGCCGCCGGCCCGCGCCCCGGGACCACTAGCTCCGGCTGACTACACCCGGCCGGCGATGCGCCCGGCCTCCGTGAGCCTGCTGCGTAGCCCCGGCCAGGCCGCCGCGAAGCCCGGGTGCAGTTGCTTGCTGCCGACGGCGTCAATCCCCACCCACTGCAGTTCGAGGCTTTCCGGATCACTGATTGTTGCGTCGAAGGGTTGCACTGCTTCGGCGACGACCGTCGTGTAAGTCCAGTAACCGACGTCGAACACGGACGTAAACAGGACGCGGACGTTCTCCGACGGCACGGCCGCTTCTTCCCGTGCTTCCCGCAGCGCGCCGTGGATGGCCTCTTCCCCCTGATGCAAGGCGCCGCCCGGGAGCCCCCAGGTACCGCCTTGATCGCTCCATAGCGCGCGGTGCTGGAGCAGGACCCCCTTGGCGGGGTCGTGGACCAGGAGCCCGGCGGAACCGAACCGACCCCAGAACCGTCCCCGGTCGCCTTCGACCCAGGCATCGCCAGGATCGCGTGGGCCCAACGGGCGGCGCGGATCGCCCGGCAGCGGTGGTGCGAACGGTGATTCCCCGACTCGGGGCGCGGCTGTGCTGTCCATCCCTACAGCTTGCCACGCACCGGTCCGTAGGAGGGCGGGCGTCGTACGCAGTGTTACGTGCTCGGCGTGCCCTGTGGGCTTTAGGTGCCCTGAGGTGCTGCCGAGAGTCACCCAGTATGAGTCGCGGCCGCGTCGCGCGGCCGCGAAATCGCTTCTGCTGTTGCTGTCGTACCCCTCTGGCAGAGTTTAGTTATGGAAGCCGTTGGAGAGTTCATCCCGGACCGGGCCCCGTGGGCCGGCCCGGCTGTGTCCTCCCGGCATCCCCGCCTGGCCGCCGCTCCCGGCGCGGCTGACGCAGCCGGCGGCGCTCCGGGTGCTCTGGGCGCCGCGGGTGCGGCGGTGGACTCGGCGCTGGCGGTGCTGCGGGCTTCGAGCCCGACTGTGGATGCCGACGCCGCCTGGTTTGGATTGCGGGAGGCCGCGGACTTTGCCGGACACGTCGAGGACCTGTTCCGCACGGTCGAATACTTCCAGCTCGTTGCCGCGGCCGCGGTGGAGCGGACGCGCAAACAGGCCGCGTTGACCCCGCCGGCCGCACACGGGTGGGGTGCGGAAGCGGCCCAGGCGGGCTGGCTCACAGGCTGGAAACAGGAATCCGACGGCAGGACGGATGCCGGATCCGGCGGGGGAGCTGATGCCGTGTCGTACGTCGGGGCTCCCGGCGTTCCGGTCGGCGGGACGCCTGCCGGGGCCGGCACTGAGCCCCGCGGTGACTTGGACGGGCAAATTGGGATGTCCGCTGCTGCGGACGACGGCTACCGGAATGCCACGGAGTTTTTGCGGGCGCGGCTGCGGATCAGCGCCGCGGAGGCCCGGCGGAGGCTAACGCTCGCCGCCGAGCTGCTGCCCCGCACCGGCAGCGGCGGCCATACCGGGCCGCCGGTGCGGGAGGAGCTCGCCGCCGCCGTCGCGTCCGGAGACGTCGCCTCACGCGCCGCAACCCTCATCACGCTCGCCCTGGATCGGGTCCGGCACAGCTGCCTCCCCGAGGCCGCCGCCACCATGGAACATGCCCTGACCGTGACGGCCATCGAAAACGACGCCGATTTCCTGGCCCGGATCGCCCGGCGATGGACTGACGCGATGGACCAGGACGGCGCGGAACCCTCCGAGGAACTGCTCCGCCAGCTCCAGGGTGCCTTCCTCCGCAAACCCCGGCACGGCCTGCAGCACCTGGAAATATTCGCGACCGCGGACCAGTTCGAGCACCTGGTGACCGTGATGAACACCGCCACCAACCCCCGCACAGAGGGTGGCGATACTTCTGGCAGCGGCCGTGCGATGGTCCCAGCACCTGCGGAGGTTTCAGTCGCCGTCGAGGACGGCGAAGGGAGACCACTCGACCTCCGTTCCCGGCCGCAACGGCTGCTGGATGGCCTGGTCGGTGCCTGCAAAGTGGCCCTCGCAACCGGAGGGCTGCCCACGGCGGGCGGGCTCCGGCCCCAGGTCATGGCCACCATCGACTACCGGGACCTCGTCCAGCGGCTTGGCAGCGACAACGAGGGCGGCACGGGATCGCTGATGTTCACCGGCCCAATCACCGCCGGCAGCATCCGCAAGATCGCTTGCGACGCCGACATCATCCCGGTCGTGCTGGGTGGGGAGGGGCAGGTTTTGAACGTCGGCCGTGCCTCCCGGGTCTTCCTGCCCCATATCCGCAAGGCCATCACGGCCCGGGACCAGGGCTGCGCCTTCCCGCAATGCACCATTCCGGCGCCGTGGTGCGAGGCCCACCACATCACCTACTGGTCCCGCGGCGGAACCACCGGGACCGAGAACGGAACCCTGCTCTGCAGCTATCACCACCACGTGATCCACAAGGAACACTGGAGCATCCGTATGCGGACGGGCATCCCCTGGTTCATCCCGCCACCGCATCTCGACCCCGCCCAGACGCCCCGACGGAACACATACTTTCGCCTGGAGTGACACCGCGCCTGGACTGAAGCTCGCCTGGACTGAAGCTCGCCCGGGGTGACCCCGCAGCTGGACTGAACCTCGCCTCGACTGGCTCGGTGGCACCCCAGAATCCGCTCCCACGTCGCCGGGCTCCCTGCACCGGGCCGAAAGTCCCAAGCATGGGCGCCACGGTGGGCCTAGGGTGGAGGCATGGACCAGCGCAGTCTGATGCTGCGGGCAGTGAAGACGCTCCACACCGTTGCGTGGCTCGTCATCGAGGCCTGTATGGCCTACGTCCTGTACGCCGGCATCACGGGCCGCAATGACAGGAAGACGAGGGCTGCCGCCGTCGTGGTCGCCGGCGAATCGCTGATTTTTGCGGGCACCGGCTTCCAATGCCCGCTGACCGTCGTCGCGAAAAATCTTGGCGACGGCTCGGGCTCCGTCACGGACATCTACCTGCCGCGGTGGTTAGCGAATATCCTGCCTGGGCTCCACGTCCCCCTCATCCTCGTCGCCGTGCTGCTGCATTGGCGGAATTGGCGGAAACAGGCGGTGCGCGACAGCGAGCGGCGGCTTTTGCTCGGGCGGTAGTGCCCGCCCGCCTCACACCTTCGCCCTGCCTCCGATTAACCGTGGTCCCTCCGGCGGGGCGTTTACGAGGCTGCCCCGGCGCCCGGCGGACCGTCCGGGAGTTGCCCGGATTGCGGGTAATCTTAGAGAGTTCCGGAGCCGGCACGGTCGCTCCGGAGGAGTTCATGGCAGGCAGCAAAAGGCGAGGTTGATGGTCCACATCTGGAACGATCTGTCCGAGGTCCCGGCGGACTTTGGTCCTTCGGTTGTCACGTTCGGCAATTTCGACGGCGTGCACCGCGGCCACCAGCAGGTGCTGTCGCAGCTCATCCGTACCGCCCGGTTGAACCACGCACGCGCCGTCGCCATCACCTTCGACCCGCACCCCGCGCAGGTACACCGCCCGGAATCGGCTCCCGAGCTGATCATGGGGCTGGAGGATAAGCTCGTGGCCCTCGGAGAGCTCGGTCTCGATGCCGTCCTGGTGATGAAGTACTCGATGGAGCTCGCCAGCCTCACCCCCGAGGAATTCGTCGCGACAGTGCTGGTCGACAGCCTCAAGGCCAGCCACGTGGTGATCGGCCACGACGCCCGGTTTGGCCGCGGCAATTCCGGGGACCTCGCCACCATGCAGGAGCTGGGCAAGAAGCTCGGGTTCGAGGTGCTGGTCATCAGCGAGTTCGGCTCGGAGGGCTTTCCCATCCACGACGACGGCGGCACGGACCGCCGCTGTTCGTCCACGTGGGTGCGCGAGGCCCTGCGCGCGGGCGACGTCGCCACTGCCGCTGCTGTCCTCGGCAGGCCGCACCGGATGCGCGGCGAGGTGGTGCACGGTGCCGCACGCGGCCGCGACCTCGGCTTCCCCACCGCGAACCTCTCCTCGACGGCCACCGGGTACATCCCCGCGGACGGCATCTACGCCGGCTGGCTCGTGGACCAGGCCGGCACGCGCTGGCCCGCCGCCATCTCCGTGGGCTCGAACCCGACGTTCGACGGCGTGAGCCGTCAGGTCGAGGCCCACGTGATCGACCGCCCGGAAGAGTCTCCCGACGACTTCGATCTGTACGACCAGACAGTTGTGGTGGAATTTGTCGCCAGGCTGCGCGGCATGGTGGCGTACCGTGGGGCGGAAGCTTTGGTGGAGCAGATGCGCCTGGACGTCGTCCAGGCCCACGACCTCCTGTTCGCCCGCTAAAAACCGGGCCGGATCGGCGTCGGCCCCGCGCTGACAATGTTCTGATTCACTGGAGCCGCGCGCTGATTGGCAGCCATGTGGCAAGGAAGGCAAAACACGTGACCATCGAGAAAAACACGAGGGAACTGGACCAGGACATTGTCCGGGACTTCAGTGCGCGGATGAGCTACGCGTCCTACCTGCAGTTGCCCACCCTGCTCAGCGCCCAGCAGCCGGTCAGCACCCCGGAACACCACGACGAGATGCTGTTCATCATCCAGCACCAGACCACGGAGCTGTGGCTGAAGCTGGTATTGCACGAGCTGCGCAGCGCCGCCGCGTGGCTGCGGTCGGACGACCTCGGGTCCGCCCTGAAGGCGATCGCCCGCGTCAAGCACATTCAAAAGACGCTCACCGAGCAATGGTCCGTGCTGGCCACCCTGACGCCCACCGAGTACTCCCAGTTCCGCGGCTTCCTCGGCAACTCGTCCGGATTCCAGTCCAGCCAGTACCGCGCGGTCGAGTTCCTCCTCGGCAACAAGAACGCCAAGATGCTTCCGGTGTTCGAATCGGACCCCGAGGCCCACGAAATGCTGCGCGAACTGCTCGAAGCCCCCAGCATCTACGACGATTTCCTCGCCTATCTCAAGCGCCAGGGCTTCGACGTCCCGGCCTCCGTGCTGGAGCGCGACGTCACCAAGGCCCACGAGTTCTGCCCCGAACTGGTCCCGGTGTTCAAGTACATCTACGAGAACGCCGCCAGCAACTGGGGCGCCTACGAGGCCTGCGAGGAACTTGTGGACCTTGAGGACAACTTCCAGCTGTGGCGCTTCCGCCACCTGCGCACCGTCCAGCGGACCATCGGCATGAAGGCCGGCACCGGAGGATCCAGCGGCGCCGCGTTCCTGCAGAAGGCCCTCGAACTGACCTTCTTCCCCGAGCTCTTCGCCGTGCGGACGGAGATCGGCCAGTGAGTAGCTCCGCCAACACCGAAGCGACGGACATCCTGTGGCAGCGCGCCCTCGACCTCGACGCCGCGGATCCGCTGGCAGGCTACCGCGACCACTTCGTCGGCACGGACACGGACCTGTCCTACCTTGACGGCAACTCCCTGGGCCGTCCGCTCAAGCGGACCGTCACCGACATCGGCAGCTTCATCCAGGACAGCTGGGGCGGCCGCCTGATCCGGGGCTGGGACGAGGAATGGCTCGAACTGCCGCAGAAGATCGGCGACCAGCTCGGCCGTGCCGTGCTCGGCGCGGCGCCGGGGCAGACGATCATTGCCGATTCCACCACCGTGGTGCTGTACAAGCTCATCCGCGCCGCTCTGGCAGCCGTCACTGATCCGGCCCGGACCGAGATCGTCCTGGACAAGGATAATTTCCCCACCGACCGCTACCTGGTGGAGGGAATCGCCCGTGAAGAAGGCCTGACCCTGCGCTGGATCGACGCCGATCCCGCCTCCGGCGTCACCGTCGAGCAGGTGCGGGACGCCACCGGCCCGGCCACCGCCGTCGTGGTCCTGAGCCAGATCGCCTACCGCTCCGGCTTTCTCGCGGACCTGCCGGGCATCACCGCGGCAATCCACGACGCCGGCGCCCTGGTGGTCTGGGACCTGTGCCACTCCGCCGGGTCGGTAGAGATCGCTTTGGACGACGCCGACGTCGACTTCGCGGCAGGCTGCACCTACAAATACCTGAACGGGGGACCGGGCTCGCCCGCCTTCGCCTACATCAACGCCCGGCACCTGGCCGGGCTGCAGCAGCCCATCTGGGGCTGGATGGGGCGCAAGGACGCGTTCGAAATGGGTCCCGGCTACGAGGCCGCCCCCGGCATCCGCGGCTTCCTTAGCGGCACTCCGGCGATCTTCGGGATGCTCGCCATGCGCGGCACCCTGGACCTGATCGAGGAAGCGGGGATGGCGTCCCTGCGGGAGAAGTCACGGTTGCTGACCGCTTATGCCCTCGAACTTTACGACGCCTGGCTGGCGCCGGCCGGCGTGCAGCTGTCCACCCCGCGGGAGGCAGAACTGCGCGGGAGCCACGTAACCATCGACCACCCGGCCTTCCGGGAAATGACGGCTACATTGTGGGACCAGGACGTAATTCCCGATTTCCGCGCCCCGCAGGGCATCAGGATCGGGCTCTCGCCGCTCAGCACGTCCTATGCGGAGCTTTACCGGGGCGTCGCCGCTATTCGCGAGCTGCTCGCAGCCCAGGAAAGTGGATCCGCATCGCCAGGGGAGTCGGCCGCCGCGCCCGGCGGTTTCGACAAGACCGCGGACGTGCCACTAAACTGAACGTTGGATCCGGCTGCAGTCCGTGGCGGCTGGCTCCTGTTGTGTACGGAATGCCCGGCTTCGGCGGGAAAATTCCGGGACGGCACCCCCGGCAGTGCATTACTGATTCGGGCCTCACGGCACATCTCTAGGAGTTATTGTGGCACTTGAAGCCGCTGTAAAGCAGTCCATCATCAAGGATTTCGCAACGTCCGAGGGCGACACCGGTTCGCCGGAGGTCCAGGTTGCAGTCCTGACTCAGCGGATCAAGGATCTCACTGAGCACATGAAGGAGCACAAGCACGATTACCACACCCAGCGCGGTCTGCTGGCCATGGTTGGTCGTCGCAAGCGCATGCTCACCTACCTCAAGAACACTGACATCACCCGCTACCGTAAGCTCATCGAGCGCCTCGGCCTGCGTCGCTAGTCAGCTTTAAGGGGCGGCCCCTTCCGGACCGGAAAGGGCCGCCTTCTTCAGGAAAAAACTAAACAGGAGGATCAACCGCATCACGCATTCGCGGTCCTCGGTAGTGATCCCCGGGAACGGCCTCAAGGAATGAGGCCCGGCCCGTGGGTCTCGATCGATGACCGGGTGCAGTGCAGGCCAGTAGACAGATGCTGGGCTGGGTTGATGCGGCTGGGCTCCGTGAACCAAGAAACGGAGGTGACTCTCTATGGAGGGTCCCGAAATCCAGTTCTCAGAAGCAATCATTGACAATGGCCGCTTCGGCAAGCGTGTAATCCGCTTTGAAACCGGCCGCCTTGCCAAGCAGGCAGCCGGCGCAGCGATGGTCTACATCGATGAAGAGACCGCGCTGCTGTCCGCAACCACCGCCGGCAAGCACCCGCGTGAAGGTTTCGACTTCTTCCCGCTGACCGTCGACGTCGAAGAGCGTATGTACGCCGCCGGCCGCATCCCGGGCTCGTTCTTCCGCCGCGAAGGCCGTCCCTCCACGGAAGCCATCCTGGCCTGCCGCCTCATGGACCGCCCGCTGCGCCCCGCGTTCGTCAAGGGCCTGCGCAACGAAGTCCAGATCGTCGTCACCGTGCTGTCCATCAACCCGGACGAGCTCTACGACGTCGTCGCGATCAACGCGTCCTCGATGTCCACCCAGCTCTCCGGCCTGCCCTTCTCCGGCCCGATCGGCGGCGTCCGCGTTGCCCTCGTCGCCGACGAGAACGGCTCGCAGTGGGTTGCGTTCCCGAAGCACTCCCAGCTCGAGAATGCCGTCTTCAACATGGTCGTCGCCGGCCGCATCGCCGGTGACGACGTCGCCATCATGATGGTTGAAGCCGAAGCCACCGACAACTCCTGGAACCTCATCAAGGAACAGGGCGCCACCGCCCCGACCGAAGAGGTTGTCTCCGAAGGCCTCGAGGCTGCCAAGCCGTTCATCAAGGCCCTTTGCGAAGCACAGTCCGACCTGGCAGCCCGCGCCGCCAAGCCGACCGTCGAGTTCCCGGTCTTCCTGGACTACCAGGACGACGTCTACGCCGCTGTGGAGTCCGCTGCCGCCGAGAAGCTGGCCGCTGTCTTCCAGATCGCCGACAAGCAGGAACGCGACACCGCGTCCGACGAGCTCAAGGACGAGGTCACCTCTTCCCTGGCCGGCCAGTTCGAAGGCCGCGAGAAGGAGCTGTCCGCAGCCTTCCGCTCCGTCACCAAGCAGGTTGTGCGCCAGCGCATCCTCAAGGACCAGATCCGCATCGACGGCCGCGGCCTGACGGACATCCGCCAGCTCACCGCCGAGGTTGAGGTCCTGCCCCGCGTCCACGGCTCGGCCATCTTCGAACGCGGCGAGACCCAGATCATGGGTGTCACCACGCTGAACATGCTCAAGATGGAACAGCAGATCGACTCGCTGTCTCCCGTGACGCGCAAGCGCTACATGCACAACTACAACTTCCCGCCGTACTCCACCGGCGAGACCGGCCGCGTCGGTTCCCCGAAGCGCCGCGAAATCGGCCACGGTGCCCTCGCAGAGCGCGCCATCATGCCGGTGCTGCCGTCCCGCGAGGAATTCCCCTACGCCATCCGCCAGGTGTCTGAGGCTCTCAGCTCCAACGGTTCGACGTCGATGGGTTCCGTCTGCGCCTCCACGCTGTCCCTGCTGAACGCAGGCGTGCCGCTGAAGGCTGCCGTTGCCGGTATCGCCATGGGCCTGGTCTCCGACCAGGTCGACGGCCAGACCCGTTACGCCGCCCTGACCGATATCCTCGGCGCCGAAGATGCCTTCGGTGACATGGACTTCAAGGTTGCCGGTACCTCCGAGTTCGTCACGGCCATCCAGCTGGACACGAAGCTCGACGGCATCCCCGCCTCGGTCCTGGCCGCGGCCCTGAAGCAGGCCCGCGAAGCCCGCCTGCACATCCTGGACGTCCTGAACTCAGCGATCGACACCCCGGACGAGCTCTCCGAGTTCGCGCCGCGCGTCATCGCGGTCAAGATCCCGGTTGACAAGATCGGCGAGGTCATCGGCCCGAAGGGCAAGATGATCAACCAGATCCAGGAAGACACCGGAGCCGACATCTCGATCGAGGACGACGGGACTGTCTACATTGGCGCCACCAACGGCCCGTCTGCCGACGCAGCACGGTCCGCGATCAACGCCATCGCCAACCCGCAGATCCCGGAAATCGGTGAGCGCTACCTGGGCACGGTCGTCAAGACCACCACCTTCGGCGCCTTCGTTTCCCTGACCCCGGGCAAGGACGGCCTCCTGCACATCTCCGAGCTGCGCAAGATCGCCGGCGGCAAGCGCGTGGACAACGTCGACGACGTCGTCTCCGTGGGCCAGAAGATCCAGGTGGAAATCACCAAGATCGACGATCGTGGAAAGCTGTCCCTCTCGCCCGTCGTGGCTGAGGAGGCTGGCGCTGAGAACGCTGACAACGCTGAGGTCTCCGCGGACGCCGCAGAGTAGTCTCTCCTGAGTCAAAAAGCAGGGCCGGTGGATCAACCACCGGCCCTGCTGCTGTTAAAGGTAGGATTGCAGGCAGATTTGGCATGTGTTCAATGAAAGGCCTTGATGACTGTCGTCCCCCTGCCGCTAGAGCAGAACCAGCACGCTGACACCCTGATCCACGGCGCCGACGGCGGCTCTGAGGTGCGCCGCTCGGTGCTGCCCGGCGGCGTCCGCGTCCTGACCGAGGCCATGCCCGGCCAACGCTCTGCCACGATCGGTTTCTGGGTTGGCGTCGGCTCGCGCGATGAAGCCCCCGGCCAGCACGGCTCCACGCACTTCCTGGAGCACCTGCTTTTCAAGGGCACCAAGCGCCGCACCGCGCTGGAGATCGCCTCGGCCTTCGACGAGGTAGGCGGGGAATCCAACGCCGCCACCGCAAAGGAAAGCACCTGCTACTTTGCCCGCGTGCTGGACACGGACCTTCCCATGGCGATCGACGTCATTGCAGACATGATCACCGGCGCGGTCCTGGACCCGCAGGAGATGGAGCAGGAGCGGGACGTCATCCTCGAGGAAATCGCCATGGACAGCGACGACCCCACCGACGTCGCGCACGAGAACTTCGTGGCCGCAGTGCTGGGAACGCACCCGCTGGGCCGCCCCATCGGCGGCACCCCGGCAGCCATCCGGGCCGTGGCACGCGACTCGGTGTGGGACCACTACCGCCGCTACTACCGTCCCGATGAGCTCGTGGTCACCGCGGCCGGCGGCCTGGACCACGACGTCGTCTGCGGGCTCGTGGTGGATGCCCTGCACTCCGCCGGATGGAACCTTGAGGCCGCGGCCGCCCCCGTGCAGCGCCGCTCCACCGAACGTGCATCGATTACCGGTACGGCCGGCCTGCATGTGGTCAAGAGGCAGGTGGAGCAGGCCAACATCATTATGGGTTGCCCCTCGCTGGTCGCCACCGACGGCCGCCGCTTTGTAATGAGTGTGCTCAACGCCGTCCTCGGCGGCGGCATGTCCTCGCGCCTCTTCCAGGAGGTCCGGGAAAAGCGCGGCCTCGTCTACTCGACCTACTCTTTCGCCTCCTCCTACGCCGACGCCGGCTATTTCGGCATGTACGCCGGATGCACCCCGTCGAAGGTCCGGCAGGTCATCGATTTGCTGGGCGCCGAGCTGGACAAGCTGGCCGCCGACGGCATCTCTGACGAGGAGCTCCGCAAAGCAGAGGGCCAGCTGTGCGGCGGAATCGTGCTGGCGCTGGAGGACACCGGTTCCCGGATGTCCCGGCTGGGCCGCGCGGAACTGGTGTCCGGCGAGTACCAGGACATCGATGAGACCCTGCGCCAGATCAAGGCCGTCACAGCCGCGGAGGTCCAGGAGCTTGCCCGTGAGCTCGCGGCAGCCCCGCGGACCGTCACGGTGGTCGGCCCGTTCGAGGAAACCGAGACGTTCGGACTCCTGGCCTAGACATTGCAACTCGAGCGGCGTCATGATGGTGGCGGGGTCACTCGGGAGGAACTCCATATGGGAGAAACTGTGGACCGGCCACTGCCAGGCAGTGCATGCGAGGCGCTTGAGGGGTTCCTGGGCCATTGGACGGGGATGACGCACTGGGAGGCGACCGCGTGGGGTCCGGCGCGCAGCGCGGACACCGAGATCATCTTTTCCCGGGCGGCCGCCGGGCTTGCCGTCACCCAGAGCTACCGGCACACGGACCCGGACGGCAACCGCTCCGAAGGCCATGGGGTCTTTACGACGGACCCGGACCACCCCGACACCCTCTGGTACCACGTCAACAGCCTGGGTCAGCCGCCCGAGGCGCCCGCGCGCGCCAGCATGGAAGATGGCACATTGACCGTGGAACGGCGCAGCGACCGGGGCACCGCACGGCACACCTTCCGGGTCGATGACGGCGAACTGACACACGCAGCCGGTCTCCGCCTGGGCAGGGCGAGCGACTTCACCCCCTTCATGACCACCGTGTGCCGCCGCGCCGCGGAGGGCGCTGCCGTCCCGGCGTGAGGCTTCGTCCCGGCATAAGGTCCCCGGCATAAGGTCTCAGGCGGCTCCCTGCAGGATCCGGGTCTTCGGAGTTCCCTCAAGGGCGGGCGCCGCCTCGGCGGAGTTCCACACCTTCGCCTGAAGATTGGCCAACAAGGCCTCCGCCTGCTCGCGCTGCTCGAAGTCCAGCTCAACCACGACAAAGTGCGGGTCGTCCACGGGTTGGTTGATGCGGTACGCGGTGACGCCCGACGCCGCGCGGTTGACCGGATCACGGTCGAACGCCGCTTTCCACAGGGCGAAATCTTTGATTTTATGCTCGATCTGCAAGGTGAACATGCTGCCCTCCTCGTTGGTGTTTGTTGCCCGCCGCGGCGGATATTCCACACTCTAGAACCGGTCAGCTAAACGCGATACCCCAGGAGTTCCTGGACCCGACGTACCGGCTTCATCGCGCGGGCGTGCCCGTCCTAGCCGCCGGCGAACGGCGGCAGAACGTCGACGACGTCGGCCGGCTGCAGCGCTGCGGCATGGTCCCGCACGGCAACTTCGTTGAGCAGGAAGCTGGAGCGGGACAGGATGCGTGCCAGCGGCGGCGTCCCGGCCGGCGGTTCGGGGCGCTCGACAGCGAGGATCGCCTCGAGCAGGGAGGCGAGGGTGTCGCCGTCGGCGAGGTCGTAGCGTTCTTCATCCACGCCGGCGGCAGCGCGCGCGGCAGCGAAGTAGCGTACATTCACGAAAAGATCAGCCTCCGATGGCGCTCATGCTGCGGTCCGGCTGGACGAAGTCGGGCGCGTCGAGGCCCACGTGGTCCATGCCGTGGGCCTTGGGCTTGATCCACATGGCATCCTGCCAGCGTTCGGCGAGCTGTTCGTCGCTGGCGCCCTCGCGCAGCAGCCCCAGCAGATCCACTTCCTCGCGCGAGAACAGGCAGCTCATGATTTTGCCCTCCGCGGTGATGCGCGTCCGGCGGCAGTCCGAGCAGAACGGCTCCGTGACGGAGGCGATGATGCCCACAGTGCCGAGCACAGGGCCGGTGGCCCGGTCGGTGCCGGGAACCCGTGCCCGGACTTCGAACCGTTCCGCCGGGGCGCCGTCGCGGTCCCGCGGGTCGGAACTGAGCACGTAGTCGACCGAGAGCAGTTCCCGGATCTCCGCGGCTGTGATCATGTTCCGCCGGGTCCAGCCGTGGTCCGCGTCGAGCGGCATCTGTTCGATGAAGCGCAGTTCATAGCCGCGGTCCAGTGCCCAGGCCAGGAGGGCCGGGGACTCGGCGTCGTTAATCCCGCGCATGAGTACAGCGTTGAGCTTGACCGGGCCCAGGCCTGCGGCCCAGGCGGCGTCGACGCCGGCGAGGACCCGGTCCAGGAAGGGCCGGCGGGTCAGCTTGGCAAAGGTTTCTTCATGCAGGGAGTCCAGCGAGACGTTGATTCTGGTCAGTCCCGCGGCTTTGAGCCCGGCGGCCTTCTTGTCCAGGCCGACGGCGTTAGTGGTCATCGAGATTGGCAGGTCGGGGTGGGCCTGGCGGAGCGCGGCGATGATCTGCAGCAGGTCCGCCCGCACCAGGGGCTCGCCGCCGGTCAGCCGCAGTTCACGCACGCCGAGCGTGTCGACGCCGATCCGCACGATCCGGACGATTTCCTCCGCGGACATCACCGCCTGCTTGGACAGCCATTCCAGGCCCTCGGCCGGCATGCAATAGGTGCAACGCAGATTGCACTTGTCCGTCAGTGAGAGGCGCATGTCCGTGGCACGGCGGCCGTAGCGATCCACGAGCCCGGCAGGCAGGCCCTCCGGACGCCCGGGCAGCGCGGCTGCAGCAGGCGTTCCCGCTCCGGGACTGCCTGCCACGCGGGGCTGGGGCATACCCAGTTGAACTGTCATAGTGTCAGGCTACGCCACCTCGCGGCCCACGTCACAGCCGCATGACGGCACGGATATTACGGATTCGGGAACGATGTCCGGCCGGGATCCGGAGCCCTGCCCTGACCGTGGCCGCGAACCTATGCTGGAAGCGTGAACAAGACCCAGCCGGCCCCGGACGCAACGGAGTACCGGCGCATCCTCCTCGTCGAGGACGAACCGACCATCGCAGGAGTGGTCCGGGACTACCTCGTCCAGGCTGGATACCAGGTGGTCCTCGCCGCCGACGGGTTCACGGCCCTGCGCCTTGCGGCCGAACGCCGACCGGACCTCGTCCTGCTGGACCGGATGCTGCCGGGCCTGGACGGCGTGGAAGTCTGCCGCAGGCTCCGTGCCGCACACAGTGTCCCGGTCATCATGCTCACTGCCCTCGGAACGGAAGACGACCGGATCCTCGGCCTGGAAGCCGGCGCGGACGACTACGTCACCAAGCCGTTCTCACCCCGCGAACTGGTACTGCGGGTCCGGTCGGTCCTGCGCAGGAGCATTCCCGAATTCAGCCCGGAGCCCTCCGTCGAAGTGGGCGGTTTCGACCTCAACCCGGCCGCGCGCACCGTCTCCCGCCACGGCCGGCCCCTGGCACTGACGGCCCGGGAGTTCGACCTGCTGGCCTTCATGCTCCGCCGTCCCCGGCAGGTCTTCAGCCGCGAGGAACTCATGAAGGCCGTCTGGGGCTGGGACTACGGGGACCTGTCCACTGTCACGGTGCACGTGCGGAGGCTGCGGGAGAAGATCGAGGACGACCCCACCCGACCCTCTGTCCTGAAAACGGTCTGGGGCGTGGGGTACCGACTGGACCCCAGCGACGAGGAGGAGTCCGCCGATGCAGACCTCTGAACTCCTGACCATCATCGGCTGGGCCGTGGCCTGGGGAGCCGTGATCGGGGCCGCGTCGCTGCTGATCCTGAAATCCCTGCGCAGGGCCTCGTTCGCGGTCCAGATCTGTGTGGTGGTGCTCGCCGCCGTGGCGGTCCTGACGGCCGGAATGGTCAGCGCCTTCAATGCGATGTTCATCTCGGCCCGGGACCTCGAAGTGATGTGGTACGTCCTGGCCGTGGCCTCCGCCGTGGCTGTTTCGATCGCGCTCGTGCTCGGATCGAGGGTCTCGCGGAACGCCAAGGCGCTGGTCGAGGCTGCCCGGAGCATCGGCCGCGGCGAGAGCCCCGGGATCCAGTCCCCGGTGATGAGCCACGAACTTGCTGCCCTCGCCGCCGAGCTCGAATCCAGCAGTCGGATGCTGGAAGCCTCCCGGCAACGGGAGGCCGCCGTCGAAAACGCCCGCCGCGAACTGGTCAGCTGGATCTCCCACGACCTGCGGACGCCACTGGCGAGCATGCGCGCCATGACCGAGGCCCTGGAAGACGGGATGGCCGCGGATGTCCCCGGCTATTACCGCAAGCTCATCGCGCAGACCGACCTCATGGCCGGCATGGTCAACGACCTCCTGGAACTGTCGAAGATCCATGCCGGAACGATGCGGCTCAAGGCCGAGCCGTTGGACCTGTACGACCTCGCCAGCGACGCCATTGCCGACCTCGCCGCGCTGGCGGAGCAGCACGGCATTACGCTCGACGGCGGCGGCCAGCGGGAAAGCCTGGCCCTCGCCGACGGCCCCTCGATGGGGCGTGCCATCCGGAATGTCGTGCTCAACGCGATCGTCCACAGCAGACCCGGCTCGCGGGTCACCGTGGAAGTCGGCCGGGACGGTGACCGGGCCGTCGTAGCGGTCACCGACGGCTGCGGCGGGATCCCCGAAACGGACCTCCCGCATGTGTTCGAAACCGGCTGGCAGAAGGACCCGGCACGGCGGCAGGCCGGCCGTTGGGCCGCCCCGGAGGACGGACTGGACGGTATGGCCCCTGATGGCGCGGCCCCGGGCGGCGGCTTCCGGGTGCCCGGGCAGGATGAGCCGGCAGGCGTCATGCGCTACAGCGGCGCCGGCCTTGGCCTGAGCATTGTCGCCGGAATCGTCAGCGCCCATCAGGGCACCGTCACCGTGGAGAACGTCGACGGCGGATGCCGGTTCTCGCTGCTGCTCCCCGGCCAGGGAACAGCCGGCCAGGAGCCGGGCGGCAGCCACGGCACTTCTGCCGGGGAGCCTGCCGCCGGGGGAGCAGCAGCCCCGGGAGCACACAACAGGATTCCGCGCGACGCGGTAGAGGAAAAACTCCGGACGGGACGGGCACAGTGAGCAGCGGGGTCGGCTTTGACGGGCAGGGGAAGGAAACCGGCGGGACACTCTCCGGCAGGGAAGAGCAGCCTACGGAACCGGGAGTCCGGCAGCGGCAGTCCCGGGACCTGTGGGCCGCCGGGGCCGGACTGGTGGCCGTGGGGACGGCGGTGGTCCTCGGGGAACTCACGGCCAGCCTGGTGAGCCCCACGGTGTCTCCGGTGACGGCCGTCGCCGGGGCCGTGATCGACACCGTCCCGCCGGGCGTCAAGGAGTGGGCCATTTCCTTATTCGGCACGGCGGACAAGGTGGCACTGCTGGGCGGCATGGCCCTGGTCATCGCCGCACTCGCGGCACTGTCCGGAGTCCTTGAAGTGCGGCGCCGTTTCGCCGGCGTGATTCTCATCGCGGTATTCGGCGCGGTAGGGCTCGTGGCCGTGCTGAGCCGGGCCGACCTGACCGCCAACGCCATCCCCGTCCCGGTGCTGGTGGCACTGGTGGGGATCGCGCTGTTGCGGTGGCTCATCCGGAAACTGTTGGAGTGGCAACCCGATGCTGGACGCAGACCGGCGGTGGCGCCCGGTCCGCCGGAAACACCACCGGCTGAGCCGGCCCCGCAGGACGCCCCTGCCGTGGCCCCTGCAGATGCTATAGCCAACGAATCCGGTCCGGCGCGGCGCCGGTTCCTGCTGGCGCTGGGCGGGACAGCCGCGGTTGCCGCCGTCGCCGGTGTGCTCGCCTCCACCCTCAGGGGAGCGGCCGCCGTCGTCAGCGACGTGCGCAGCAAGCTGGTCCTCCCGGTGCCCGCAGCTCCCGCGCCGCCCATCCCGGCCGGCGCCGAGATCCGGCTGGACGGGCTGGGCCCGCTCGTGACGCCGAACAGGGACTTCTACCGGATCGACACCGCCCTGCGCGTCCCGCTGGTGGATCCTGCGGAATGGACGCTGAAAGTCACCGGCCTGGTGGAACGGGAGATCGAGCTCGACTTCGCCACCCTCCTGACCAAACCCCTGACCGAACGGCACGTGACCATCGCCTGCGTCTCCAACGAGGTCGGCGGGGACCTGATCGGCAACGCCCGCTGGCTCGGCTGGCCGGTGCGCGAACTGCTCGCCATGGCCGGCCCCCAGCCCGGGGCGGACATGGTGCTCTCCCGCAGCACGGACGGCTGGACGGCAGGGACCCCGCTGGAGGCCCTCACGGACAACCGCGACGCGCTGCTGGCCGTCGCCATGAACGGGGAACCGCTCCCGCTCGAACATGGATTCCCCGTCCGGATGATCGTGCCCGGGCTTTACGGCTACGTCTCCGCCACGAAGTGGGTCACCGAACTCAAAGTGACCCGGTACGCGGACGACGTCGCCTACTGGACGCCCCGCGGCTGGAGCGAGCGCGGGCCCATCAAGACATCGTCCCGCATTGACGTGCCGCGCGACGGGGCCAACGTGAAGGGCGGCACAGTTGTCTTCGGCGGCGTCGCGTGGGCCCAGCACACGGGCATCGGCAAGGTGGAGCTGCGGGTCAACCGCGGCGACTGGCACCAGGCCGAGCTGGCCACCGGCATCTCCAAGGACACCTGGTACCAGTGGAAGCTGGCCCTGCCGCTGGAACCGGGACAATACGAGGTCCAGGTCCGGGCCACAGCCCTCGACGGCGTGCCGCAGGCCGAGGAATCCGCCCCGGTCGCGCCGAACGGAGCCACGGGTTACCACACGGTTAGAGTTGACGTGAAGTCCTAGCGAGCCGAGCAGAGGTCAGGAAACGCATGCACCGCACCGAGACAAGGCATGTCAGCGTTCAAGCACACCGGGACAAGGTGCGGGCCCTGCTGGCCCCCCTGCGCACCGAAGGGCGGGTGGAACGGCTCCCGCTGCTCGAAGCCCTGGGCCGGGGGCTCGCCGCCGACATCCTGGCGCCGCTGGCCCTTCCCCCCTTCGCCAACTCGCAGATGGACGGCTTCGCGATCCGCAGCGCCGACGTGCCCGACGGCGGCAGGGAACTGCGCGTCGTCGCGCCCGTCCCGGCCGGTGCCGCACCGGCGGAACTGGCCGCCGGCACGGCCGCCCCGATCATGACCGGCGCGATGATGCCGGCCGGGGCAGACGCCGTCGTTCCCATCGAGCAGGCCGTGCCCGATTCCTTCCCGGTACCGGGGGAGCCCGCCACGGTCCAGCTGCCGGCGGCCGCCGCCGGAACGTTCGTGCGCGACGCCGGCAGCGACATCCGCTCCGGCGAGCTCGCCCTCGGCGCGGGGACCTTCCTCGGCCCCGGCCAGCTGGGACTGCTGGCGGCCATGGGCTACACGGAGGTGCCCGTCCGTCCCGCCCTCCGGGTCCTCCTGGTCACCACCGGCGACGAGGTGGTGGAACCGGGCAGCCCGCTGGGACCGGGCAAGATCTTCGACTCCAACGGCACACTGCTCGAGTCCTCTATGCGCCAGGCCGGACTCCAGGTCACACGGACGGGCATCTCCTCTGACCATCCGGATGAGCTCGCCGTGTTGCTGCGCCGGCACGCCCCCGCCGTGGACCTGATCGTCACCACCGGCGGCGTCAGCAAAGGTGCCTACGAGGTGGTCCGGCAGGCGATGGCCGGACACGACGTCGAATTCGGCGCCGTGGCGATGCAGCCGGGCGGCCCGCAGGGGATCGGCAGCTTCGACGGTGTCCCAGTGCTGGGGTTCCCGGGTAACCCGGTGAGCTGCCTCGTGTCGTTCGAAATGTTCCTGCGCCCGGTCCTCACGGAACTGTTCGGCGCCCCGGCGCCCCGGCCCGCCGTCCGCGCGCGCCTCGCCGAACCGCTGACATCCCCGGCCGGCAAGCACCAGGTGCGGCGCGGCACGCTGGCTCCGGACGGCACAGTCAGGCTGGAGGGCGGCGCCGGCTCCCACCTGGTTCATGCCCTGGCCCGTTCCAACGCCCTGGTCCACGTGCCAGAGGGAACGGCGGCGCTCGCAGCGGGCGACGAAGTGGAAGTATGGATCCTGTGAATGATGTAGAAAACCCTCAAGCGGATGCCGCGCCAGCGGACAACGGCGAAACGGACAAAAGCGCAGTGGGCAACACCCGCCTGACCCACCTCCGCCACGACGGCACGGCCCAGATGGTGGATGTGTCCAACAAGGCGCAGTCCACCCGGGAAGCCACGGCCACCGCGACAGTCCGCAGCACGGCCGAGGTCCTGTCCCTCCTCGGCGGCGGCGAGCTCCCGAAGGGCGACGCCCTGGCCGTGGCCCGCATCGCCGGGATCATGGCGGCCAAGAAGACGCCGGACCTGATCCCGCTGTGCCACCCGCTGCCGATCGCCAAGGTCACCGTCGACTTTGAGCTCGACACCGACGCCGTGACAATTTTCGCCACGGTCAAGACCCGCGGCGTCACCGGGGTCGAGATGGAAGCCCTGACTGCCGCGACGGTCGCGGCACTGAGCGTGTACGACATGATCAAGGCCGTGGACAAGCACGCGGTCCTGACCGATATCAAAGTGCTCGCCAAAAGCGGCGGCAAGAGCGGGGACTGGACCCTATGAACATGCCCGAACCCCACCGCCACGGCGAGGCCACAGGCCGCAAGGCCGGCGTCGTGATCGCCTCCACCCGGGCGGCCTCCGGTGTCTATGAGGACCTCACGGGTCCTGTGATCATCGATTGGCTCACCGAGCACGGCTTCGAGCCGTTCCCGGCCATGGTGGTGCCGGACGGGGCGCCGGTCGGGGCCGCGCTGAGGGCCCTGCTGAGCCAGCAGCCGGCCGTCATCATCACCAGCGGCGGCACCGGGCTGAGCCCCACCGACGCGACGCCGGAGCAGACGCTGCCCCTGCTGGACCGGGAAATCCCGGGGATCATGGAGGGCATTCGGAACGCCGGAACGGCCAAGACGCCGATGGCCATGCTCAGCCGGGGCCACGCGGGCGCGGCCGGCCGGACGTTCGTCGTGAACCTGCCCGGATCCCCGAAGGGTGTGATGGACGGCCTGGCCGTGCTGGATCCCATTCTTGGACACCTTTGCGACCAGCTGGAAGGCAGCCATGGGCACTAATACCGGATTTGAAATCGTGCACGCCGTGCTGAGCGCCGAACCCATTTCGGTGGAGCAGGCCATCGCGGCGGTCGAGTCGGACACGGCAGGAGCGGTGGTCAGCTTCAGCGGCGTCGTCCGCAACCACGACGGCGGCAAGCAGGTCTCCCGGCTCAGCTACAGCGCCCACCCCACGGCGCACCAGGTGATCGCCGACGTCGTCGCCGGGCTTGTGGCGGAGCACTCGGCCCCGGCCGGCGACGGCGCGCCCGGCGGATCTCCGGAGGACGCCGCCGCCGGCACCGGCGGTGCCGTCGCCGCCCAGGAAGAGCGGCAGCCGGTGCGGATCTGGGCGGCCCACAGGATCGGCATGCTGGAGATCGGCGATCCGGCCCTGGTGTGCGCCGTCTCGGCGGCCCACCGCGGCCAGGCCTTCGCCGTATGCGCAGAACTCGTCGACCGGATCAAGGCCCAAGTGCCGATCTGGAAGGAACAGTTTTTCGCCGACGGCACTGTGGAGTGGGTCGGCGCCGGCGAGTAGACCAGTGGTGACCGGCAGGAAGCCCGCTCCGGATCAGGAGGAAAGAACCCTGACAGACGCGCGGCGCCAATCCAGCCTGACAGGCCCGGGCTGGCGTGTGACCCATCGAGCCGGCGGCCATGGCCTTGCGGAACGTTGCTCAGGCTCCGTGGCGGTCAGGCTATCGCCCCTGGCGGCGGCCCTGTAACCAAGGGCCGCCGGTTCCGGAACGCACCGGCCCCGGCGGTAGGGTTGATGGCATGACCGAACAACTCTCCGTCGCCGTGCTGGGCGCCAGCGGGCGCATGGGCGCAGAGGCCGTGAAGGCCATTGACGCCGCCGCGGACCTGACGCTCGTCGCGGCGCTTGGCCGCAACGACTCCCTCGACTCCCTTGTCAGCTCCGGCGCGCAGGTCGTCGTGGACCTGACCGTCCCCGAAAGCACCGAGGCGAACGTTCGCTTTGCCATCGAGCACGGCATGCACGCCGTGGTCGGCACCACCGGCTGGGATGCCGGCCGGCTCGCGGGGCTGGAAGAACTCCTCGCCAACCGGCGCGGCGTCGGCGTCCTGATCGCCCCGAACTTCGCCCTCGGCTCCGTCCTGGCCTCCGCCTTCGCCGCCAAGGCGTCCAAGTACTTCGAGTCCGTTGAAATTATTGAGCTGCACCACCCGGATAAGGTCGATGCGCCCTCCGGCACGGCCGTGCGCACGGCACAGCTGATCTCGGCCGAGCGCTCCGAGGCTGGCGTGCCGTCCAGCCCGGACGCCACCACCTCGGAACTCGCCGGTGCCCGCGGCACCGACGTCGACGGCATCCGGGTCCACAGTGTCCGGCTGGCCGGTCTTGTCGCGCACCAGGAGGTCCTGCTGGGCGGGCCGGGGGAGCAGCTGACCATCCGCCACGACTCCTTCGACCGTGCGTCCTTCATGCCCGGGGTGCTGCTGGGGATCCGCAGCGTCGCCGCTCACCCCGGCCTCACCGTGGGACTCGACGGCTACCTGGACCTGGGACTCTGAGTCCGATGTCCGCTGCCTTGACAGCCCTGAAAGCGAACCGCACCAAGATCTGGGTGGGGGCCGTCACCCTGCTGCTCGTGTTTTACCTGGTGGTGTCCCTTCAACGTTCCGTGCTCCTGATGTCCGACCCCAGCCTCGTGGCGAAGGCGATCGGCGTCGCCTACCTGGTGCTGCCGGTCATCGGGGCCTGGGCACTGATTCGGGAACTGCTGTTTGGTGCGCGGACCGAGCGGTTGGCGAAGATCCTCGAAGCCGAGGGAGGCCTGCCGGAGGACACGCTGCCGCGCACGCCCGCCGGCCGGATCATCCGCGAAGCCGCCGACGCCGAATTTGAAAAGTACCGCGCCGAGGCCGAAGCGGCCCCCGAGGACTGGCGTTCCTGGTTCCGGCTCAGCTGCGCCTACGATGCTGCCGGAGACCGCAAGCGCGCCCGCGCCTCAATGCGCGACGCCGTGCGGATGTTCCGCTCCGGGGTGCAGAAGAACTAGCGTCCCCCGGCGGAAAGGCCGGTGGGCGGTGCCGGACCTGGCGGCGGAACTTAGCGCAGGCGTCGGGGCCGGCGGACTTGGGCCGGCTGGTGGCGGCCGGCCTGGCTGGCTGCATGGGTCGCCCACTCCAGCGGCCCGCGCCACGCCATGGCCGCGAAGACTCCGCCGGTCACCAGCATCCCGACAGCCTGAGCGAAATACACGCCCTCCACGCTCCAGCCCGGCATCAACGGCTGATCGTGCAGGGCGGCCATGATGCACAGGTGGGCAGTGTAGAGGCTCAACGTCATGGCCCCGGCTCCGCGCAGCGGCAGCAGCAGATCCAGTTCCAGCCAGTCGCCCAGGCGGCCCAGCAGCAGGCACAGGCCGATCACGGCGGCAGCGGCCCCCGAGGTGTGCAACAGGTCCAGCGTGGTGCCGGAGTGCGGTGCACTCGTGGCGAGCCACCACGCTGAGCCTGACTGGTCGATGCCGGCCAGGTTGACCTGCAGCAGGCTCTCCAGCGGGTAGGCGGGATCGCCGATGTGCGCCTGAAGGGCCTGCCTGCCACCCCAGTCCTCCAACATGAGCGTCCCCAGCCACTTGGACATGACGGCCACCACCGTGCCGGCAGCAACGAGCAGGAACGGCACAGCGCCTTTCCACAGCGCCATCCGGCCGATCACCAGCCCGACGAGGAGATAAGCGATCCACTGGAGGACAGGGTAGTAGCCCGTGAGGAAGAGGTCGCCCAGCAGCCTGTCCGGGGTGGCCAGATCCTCCCAGCTGGGGTTGTGTCCCAGCCGCAGGGGTGGATCGGCGGACAGCAGCCAGGGCCGCAGGAGGTAGGCCAGGGCGGGGGCTGCCAGAATCCAGAGGACCGCGAAGGCGGCCAGGCGTCTCACCCCGAGCCCGATAAAGGGCAGCACGCACAGGAACAGCAGGGCGTAGTGGACCAGGATTACGGCGATGTTGACTTCCAGCCCGCCCAGGGAGAACCCGACGGCGCCGATCACGAGCGCCCGCAGGGCGATGCCTCTGCGGGCCGCCCTCAGTTCGGCGCCCTCGAGCGGCTGCTGCTTCCCCGTGGACAAGGCAAGGCCGACTCCGGCCAGCACGGCGAACAGCGCTGCTGCCCGTCCGGAAAACGCCAGGCCGATCCAGGTGGGTGTGAGCTGCGGGTCCGGCTCAAAGGTCGCCAGCACGTGGGTGGCCATCATGGCCAGCAGGGCCAGGCCGCGCGCGGCGTCAATACCGGCCAGCCGGACGCCGGAGGAAGGGCCCCGGACGGTCCGGGCAGCAGTAGTCATTCCGCGCGCCGTCATCATCTGATCGTCTCACGATCGGCCCGGTGATCGTCTCAACTTCGGCCTGCCCACAGCGCCGATCCTTCTCCGTTCGAGTCTTGTATTCGAATATATGTTCGAATACGATGGGCGCATGAACGACGCCCCAGAGCCAGCCTTCCTGAAGCCCGAATTCACCGGCCGGGAATCCAGAAGCCGACAATTTCCGGGCCCGGATCCGTCGGGCCAGGGACGGACCAGCGCGACGCCTGGCGGACGGACGAACGGTGGCGAGCCGGCGGCCGGCGTCCTCAAGGCCATGAGCCCGGGCGTCGTGGACTTCCTCTTCCGGCGACTGGTCGCAGGGGAGCCGGCCGAGGACGTCCAGTGGGGGAAGGAGGGAGCGGCGCTGGCTGCGGTGCCGCCGGGAGCTGAGCTGGCCCGCCGGCTGGCCGAGACGGACCTCGACGCCCTCACTCCAACCGAATTGTTCGACTATGTGCGGGCGGCCCAGCGCCTAGCAGCCTGGGCAGAGGCCCTCCGCGAAACCGCCGTTGGGCGTTACTGCTCCGCGCCCTCGGCTCCCTCCGGCGAAAGGCGGGGTGCATAGGATGGCAGGGTGACCACTGGCTCAATCACCGCGCTGACGCTTTCCGCCGTCCAATACCAGGCCCTGGATGGTGGCGTTGCCGCCAATGTGCCCGAGCACATCCGGCTGATCGAAGACGCCGAGTCGCATGGAGCCCGGCTTGTCATCTTTCCCGAACTCTCGCTGACGGGATACCGGCTGGACCTGCTGGAGGGCCCCGGGGAGTGGCTGAGCGCGGCTGACCGGCGGCTGGACGGCATCCGGGAAATCTGCCGGCGCACCGGCATAACCGCCGTGGTCGGGGCCGCGTTCAAAGACACGGACGGCACGCCGCGGCTTGCCGCCCTCGCAGTGCACCCCACAGGCTCCATCGAGACCAGCTTCAAAACGCACCTGCACGGACCCGAGCAGGATCTCTTCGTGGCCGGCAGCAATCCCGCGGTCCTGGAGATCGACGGCTGGAAGGTCGCCCTGGCGATCTGCTTCGACGCAGCCCGCCCTGGCCACGCGGAATGGGCCGCGGACGCCGGGGCGGACATCTATGCCGTCTCGGCCCTCTACACGGCCGGCGAAGACCACCGGCTGGCACTGCATCTCGGCGCCCGGGCCATGGACAACCGGATGTTCTCCGTCCTGGCGAACCTGGCGGGCGCCACGCCGCTCGGCCCGTCGTGTGGCCTGAGCGGATTCTGGGGTCCTGACGGGCTCCCGCTGCGGCAGGCGGCCGGCGCCGGTACCGAGGTGCTGACCGCCAGTCTTCAACACAGCGTGCTGGCGCGGTTTCGGCGGCCCTGAGTCCGGCCGGGCCGCCGAAACGTGACGCACGGCCGCCGAGTTTGACGTTCGTCACACCGCCGCCATTGTCCTAACATGCCGCAGACAAGGTAACGTTTTTCATATGGCTGACTCTGATATTCGCTCTTACACGTTCGGGACCCTCGTGACTGCCATGGTCACGCCTTTCACATCGGACGGTGAGGTCGACTACCGGCAGTCGGCGGAACTGGCGAGCAAGCTCGTCGACGACGGCAATGACGCCCTCGTGATCTCCGGCACCACGGGGGAGACCTCCACGCTCGAGGACGACGAAAAAGAGAAGCTCTTCCGCGTCATCGTCGAGGCCGTGGGCGACCGCGCCAAGGTCATCGCCGGAACCGGGACCAACCACACCTCGCACTCGATCGAGATGGCCAAGCGCGCCGCCAAGGCCGGAGCACACGGCCAGCTGATCGTCACGCCGTATTACAACAAGCCCAGCCAGGCGGGCATCCAGGCGCACGTCGAGGCCGTGGCCGACGCCGCCGACCTCCCCGTCATGGTCTACGACATCCCCGGCCGCGCCGGCGTGCCCATCCTGCCCGAGACCATGATCCGGCTCGCCGACCACCCCAGGATCGTCGCCCTCAAGGACGCCAAGGCCGACTTCAGCGCCGTCACGCGCGTTCTGGCGAACACCGATCTTGATGTCTACTCCGGCGACGACGGCCTCACTCTGCCGTGGATGGCCGCCGGCGCCGTCGGGCTGGTCAGCGTCTCCGCGCACGTCGCGACACGTCAATTCCGTGTGCTGATCGATGCCGCACTTGCAGGCGATTTTGCTACCGCCCGCACCCTACATTTCGAACTGGACCCCGTGGTCCGCGCAGTGATGACCCACATTCAGGGTGCTGTCGCTGCCAAGCAGGTTCTTAAGTGGCAGGGAGTCCTGCCCAACTCGGTTGTCCGTTTGCCCCTCGTGGAGCCGGGCGAGGCCGAGATCGCAACCATCCGCGAGGATTTGGCGGAAGCGGGGATGGTCTTTTCCTGATCGGGAGCCAATCCTGATGGTTAAGAACCAGCCCGGCTTCAGCCTGGAAAGTAGTGCACTATGACCCAAACCGCCCTTCCCGGCCTTGTCACGCCGCCGCGCCTCCCGAAGAACACCCTGCGGATCGTGCCGCTCGGCGGACTCGGGGAAATCGGTCGGAACATGACCGTTTTCGAGATCGATGGCAAGCTCCTCATCGTTGACTGCGGCGTGCTCTTCCCCGAAGAGACCCAGCCCGGTGTCGACCTTATCCTGCCGGACTTCTCCTACATCGAGAACCGTCTCCAGGACATCGTCGCCGTGGTCCTGACCCACGGTCACGAAGACCACATCGGCGCCGTCCCCTACCTCCTGCGCCTGCGCGCCGACATCCCCATCGTCGGGTCACAGCTGACCCTGGCCCTCATCGAGGCCAAGCTGCAGGAACACCGGATCAAGCCGAACACGAAGATCGTCGTCGAGGGTCAGGTCGAGAAGTACGGGCCCTTCGAATGTGAGTTCGTCGCCGTCAACCACTCCATCCCGGACGCCCTGGCCGTGTTCCTCCGCACCGCGGGCGGCACCGTCCTGCACACCGGTGACTTCAAGATGGACCAGCTGCCGCTGGATGGCCGCATCACCGACCTCCGGCACTTCGCCAAGCTGGGCGAAGAAGGCGTGGACCTGTTCATGTCGGATTCGACCAATGCCGACGTCCCGGGCTTCACCACCGCCGAGAAGGAAATCGGGCCGACCTTGGACCGGTTGTTCGGACAGGCCTCCAAGCGCATCATCGTCGCGTCCTTCTCCTCGCACGTGCACCGCGTCCAGCAGGTTCTCGACGCCGCCGCCAACCACAACCGCAAGGTTGCCTTCGTGGGCCGCTCCATGGTCCGGAACATGGCCATCGCCGCGAAACTGGGCTACCTCGAGGTCCCGGCCGGGATCCTGGTCGACATCAAGAACATCGACAACCTGCCGGACAACCGGGTTGTGCTGATGTCCACCGGCTCCCAGGGTGAGCCCATGGCCGCCCTGTCCCGCATGGCCAACGGCGACCACCGCGTCGTCGTCGGCGAGGGCGACACCGTCATCCTCGCCTCGAGCCTGATCCCCGGCAACGAAAACGCCGTCTTCCGCATCATCAACGGCCTGCTGAAGCTCGGTGCCGACGTCATCCACAAGGGCAACGCCAAGGTGCACGTCTCCGGCCACGCCGCCGCCGGCGAGCTGCTGTACTGCTACAACATCCTTGAGCCGCTCAACGCCATGCCGGTGCACGGCGAAACCCGCCACCTCATCGCCAACGGCAAGATCGCCCTCGAATCCGGCGTGCCGGAGGAAAGCATCCTGCTCGCGGACAACGGCACAGTGATCGATCTTCGCGACCACCAGGCCGACATCGTGGGCCAGGTCGAGGTTGGCTTCGTCTACGTCGACGGCTCCAGCGTCGGCGAAGTCACCGAAGCAGACCTCAAGGACCGCCAGACTCTCGGCGATGAGGGCTTCATCTCCATCATCACGGTCATCCACCGTGCCACCGGCAAGGTGGTGTCCGGGCCGGAGATCCACGCCCGCGGCGTGGCCGAGGACGATTCCGTCTTCGACGAGATCATCCCCAAGATCAATGAGGCCCTCGAGGAAGCCGTGCTGAACCGCACGGACCACACGACGCACCAGCTGCAGCAGGTCGTCCGCCGGGTCGTTGGCACGTGGGTCAACCGCAAGCTGCGCCGCAAGCCCATGATCATCCCGGTGGTCCTTGAGGCGTAAGCCTCAGGTGGTCCTTGAGGCGTAAGCCTCAGGTGGTTCACCGGGCGTAAGCCTCAGGTGGTTCACGGGGTGTAGCTCCTTCACCCTGCCGGGCACATGCCTGGTCAACGGCCTTCCCGGCCAACCCGCAGCCTGCGCGCCGCGGGAGGCGGGGGAGGCCGTTCCCGTTGGCGGTGGCGGCAACATGATCCCGGACGCCCGGAAATTCGGGGTTTTCGGCCCGGCATCCGGTACCGTGGCGGGTATGGCGACTCGTACTTCTTCCGCGCCTAGAGGAAACTCAAGCGGCAAATCAGGCAGTTCTCCCGGCCGGGGGTCCCGTCCCGCCGCATCCAAATCCGCCCGGCCGCGGGGAGCCGCAGGCGGAACCACGGGCACCGCGCGGACCCGGCAGTTGGCCGTTGTTGAGCCGCACCAGCCCTGGGTGGTGAGGGTGCTGGCCGGTGCCTGGCTGGGCGTCGCCCACGTGATCGGTGCCGGCATCCGGCGGGTCGGCCACGACGTCAGCGACCTCGCCCCCGAGGAACGCCGCGACGGCGCCGCCCTGTTCAACCTGGCCCTGGGAGTCTTCGTTGCCACCTTCGCGTGGTGGGGGTTCCAGGGCTGGCTTCCTGACCTCGTGTTTGCGATCGTCAACGGCACGTTCGGCTGGATGGCCCTGCTGCTGCCGCTCATGCTGTTTGTGTGCGCCTTCCGCCTGTTCCGCCAGCCAGACGACGGCCGCGGCAACAACCGGGTCGGCATCGGTTTCCTCATCATGACGTTCGCCGGTTCCGGGCTGGCCCACATCATTGGCGGCCAGCCGACCGTCGCCGACGGCTTCGATGGCCTGCGCCGCGCCGGCGGCATGCTCGGCTACCTCGCCGCCGCCCCGCTGGCCGCCGTGCACACCGCCGTCCCCGTCGCGGTCTACGGCCTGCTGGCCTTCACCTCGCTGCTGATCGTCACCGCGACGCCCTTCGGCGCCATTCCCGGCCGCCTGCGCGACGCCTACGAGCACCTGATGGGCATCGACCTGCAGGACGACGACGACGGCGACCGCCACGACCGCAGCTACCTGTACGAGAACGACGCACCGGCCCCCAAGAAGAAGCGCAAGCGCCTCTTCGGCAAGGACCACGACGACGAGTCCGGTCTGGAAGGCTACGTCGGCGACGAGGCCTTCGAACGCGCCCTCATCGCAGATGAGGAGGCGGCCGACGCACCTCCCGCCAAGGGTGCGAAGGGCAGGACGCGCTCTGGCGCCGCAGCCGACGCCGCGCCCGACGTCGCGCCCGGCGTCCGCCGTCCCACCCAGGCCGAAATCGCCGTCGAAAAGATCAAAGCCGCCCAGGGGCTCGGCACGGCAGGATCCGCCGGCGCAGCGGAGTCCAGCGGCGACGCCACCGAGGCCATCCCGCTGGTCACGCCGGGGATGGTGGCCGCGGGATCGCTCAATGCCGCCGCTGCGGCCGCCAAGGTCCCCTCCAACCCGGTCGCGCCCGCACCGCTGCCCACCCCGATTCCGCAACGCACCGAGCAGCTTTCCCTGGCCGGCGACGTCACCTACACCCTGCCGGCGTCGGACGTGCTGACGCCCGGCTCCATCCCCAAGGAACGCACCGAGGCCAACGACGCGATTGTCGCCTCGCTCACCGAGACCCTCAACCAGTTCAACGTGGAGGCGCAGGTCACCGGCTTCAGCCGCGGCCCCACCGTGACCCGCTACGAAATCGAACTGTCCCCGGGCACCAAGGTGGAACGGGTCACCGCCCTGTCCAAGAACATCTCCTATGCCGTGGCCAGCTCGGATGTGCGCATCCTGAGCCCCATCCCGGGCAAGTCGGCCATCGGCATCGAAATCCCCAACACGGACCGCGAAACCGTGTCCCTGGGTGACGTGCTCCGCAGCCAGAACGCCCGCCGCACCGACCACCCCATGGTGATGGGCGTCGGCAAGGACGTCGAGGGCGGGTATGTCGTGGCCAACCTGGCCAAGATGCCGCACCTGCTCGTGGCCGGCGCCACCGGTGCCGGCAAGTCCTCGTTCGTGAACTCGATGATCACCTCCATCCTGATGCGGGCCACCCCGGACGAGGTCCGGATGGTCATGGTGGATCCCAAGCGCGTGGAACTCACGGCCTACGAGGGGGTCCCGCACCTCATCACCCCAATCATCACCAATCCGAAGAAGGCGGCCGAGGCCCTGCAGTGGGTGGTCCGGGAAATGGATGCCCGCTACGACGACCTCGCCAATTACGGCTTCAAGCACATCGATGACTTCAACAAGGCTGTCCGGGCCGGCAAGGTCCACCCGCCCGAGGGTTCCAAGCGCGTCATCAAGCCCTACCCGTACCTGCTGGTCATCGTGGATGAACTCGCCGACCTCATGATGGTGGCTCCGCGCGACGTCGAAGACTCGATCGTCCGCATCACGCAGCTGGCCCGTGCGGCCGGCATCCACCTGGTTCTGGCCACCCAGCGCCCTTCGGTCGACGTCGTGACCGGCCTGATCAAGGCGAACGTGCCCTCCCGCATGGCCTTCGCCACCTCCTCCGTCACCGACTCCCGGGTGGTCCTGGACCAGCCGGGTGCCGAAAAACTCATCGGCCAGGGCGATGCCCTGTTCCTGCCGATGGGCGCCTCCAAGGCCATGCGTGTCCAGGGTGCATGGGTCACCGAGTCCGAGATCCACAAGGTCGTCGAGCACGTCAAGGGCCAGCTCAAGGCCGTCTACCGCGACGACGTCGCGCCCGAGGCGCAGAAGAAGCAGATCGATGACGACATCGGGGACGATCTTGAGGTCCTGCTCCAGGCAACCGAGCTCGTGGTCACCACCCAGTTCGGCTCCACCTCGATGCTCCAGCGCAAGCTCCGCGTCGGCTTCGCGAAGGCCGGCCGCCTGATGGACCTGCTTGAGTCCAGGGGAGTGGTGGGGCCCTCCGAAGGTTCCAAGGCGCGCGACGTGCTGGTCAAACCCGATGACCTCGCCGCCGTGCTGGCCGCGATGAAGGGCCAGGACGGCCCGGTGTCCACCGACTCGCAGACCGCGGCGCTGAGCGATAACGCCAACGCGAACATCGCCCAGGGCGGTTACGCCGAGGACCTCGTGGCGGCCGACCTGGAGAACCGCACCCAGGCGATCGACTACCACGACGGCGCCGACGGCGGTTCCGGCGACGAGGACGGCTCAGAGGACGCCTGGTCGCTCACCGGCCGGTAGCGCAGACGGTAGCCTAGGAAGGTGAATAGCGCCGAAGCCAACGCCGGATCCGCCTCGCGGATCTGGAACCTGCCGAATGTCCTCACGATGCTGCGGATAGTGCTGGTGCCGTTCTTCGTCTGGTTCCTGCTCCTCGACGCGCCGGGGCTGCAGGCCCAGAACGGCGTCTGGCGCTGGGCGGCCGCCTTCGTCTTCGCGGTCGCCATCTACACGGACAAGCTCGACGGCGACATCGCCCGGTCCCGCGGCCTCGTCACCGACTTTGGCAAGATTGCCGACCCGATCGCCGACAAGCTCCTGATCGGCTCCGCGCTGGTCATGCTCTCGTTGCTCCAGGAACTGCCCTGGTGGGTCACCATCCTGATCCTGGTCCGGGAGTGGGGCATCACCGCGCTGCGCTTCTTCGTCATCCGCTACGGCGTCATCCCGGCCTCGCGCGGCGGCAAGCTCAAGACGGTGGTGCAGACGGCGGCCATCTTCCTCTACGTCCTTCCGCTGGCATCCCTCGCCCCGTGGCTGGGCGTGGTGGCGTTCATCGTGATGATGGCCGCCCTGGCCATCACCCTGTGGACCGGCGGCGAATACGTCATTGAGGCGCTCAAGCTGCGGGCCGCCGGCATCAAGGCAGAGAAACAACGTTCAAGGGAGAACAAGCCATGAACCAGCCGGACCCCGCTCCTCACCCCAACCTGCACCCCAACCTGCACCGTCTGGCGGAGCAGGCCGTCACCGGCGCCCTCGGCCGCGGCCTGACCGCCGCCACCGCCGAATCGCTCACCGCCGGGATGGTCACCGCCGTACTGGCCGACACGCCCGGCGCCTCCGGGATGCTGAAGGGCGGCGTGGTGTCCTACGCCAACAAGGTCAAGGCCGACGTCCTCGGCGTCCCCGGTGAGCTGCTCGACGCCGTCGGCTCCGTGGATGGCCAGGTAGCCGCAGCCATGGCCGACGGGGCGCGCCGCATCTGCGGTGCCGATATCGGCGTGTCCACCACCGGCGTGGCCGGTCCCGAACCGCACGACGGCAAAGCGGTGGGCACGGTCTTTGTCGGCATCGCCACGGCGGAAGGATCGACGTCGTACCCCTATTCCTTTGACGGCAGCCGCGCCGAGATCCGCGCACTCGCCTGCGGCGCCGCGCTGGAGCGTCTGCTGGAGGCCCTATCTTCCGAAGGCTACCGGGCGTAAAGTTGCCGGGAACAAAAGTTGAGTCCGAATAGTTGTTACATTGTGTCGCTTCCAAATGAGGGAGGCGCCTAGGATGAAATCATCAGCAGAGTCCGCCCCCACCGGCGGACTCGACAGTACGAGGAGCAAGGCGATACAGATGGTAAAGCAGCCCGTATCCGTAAACGGCGTTGTCCGCTGGAAGGATGTGGGCCTCGCCGATCAGGCCAAGAGCGAACAGAAGGAGCGCAAGATGGTTGTACTACGTCACGAAATCGGTGATGTCCTGCGCGATGTCCGCCAGCGCCAGGGCCGTACGCTCCGCGAAGTCTCGCACAGTGCCCGCGTTTCCCTGGGCTACCTGAGCGAAGTGGAACGCGGCCAGAAGGAAGCCTCCTCGGAGTTGCTCTCCTCGATCTGCTCGGCCCTCGATGTTCCGCTTTCGAGCATGCTCCGCGAAGTCAGCGACCGCGTCGCGGTCGCCGAGGGCGTCGCGGTTCCGGACACTGTTCCCCAGGAGTTTGCGCAGCGCTATGGCCGCGACCTCGACCGGGAACTCAACTCCGATCTCACCGACGAGCTGGCCAAGGGCCTCCTTTCCGGAGCGCGCTAGCCGCCAGCCCACCTAAGACCTAAGACACAAAAGAGGACCTCCGGCCCAGGCCGGAGGTCCTTTGACGTGTGTCGGTGATCAGGGTTCCCGGTGGAGGAGTCAGGCGGTCTCGTCCCGGGGGAAACCGTCGCGCTCGTAGGTGGCATTGAGCTTGGCCATGTACATGGCCAAAGCCTGCAGATCCTCGGCCGGCCATTCCGCCAGGCGTTCCCGAAACACCTCACGCCGCGCGTCCTGGACCTGGTGCATCCTTTCCTCGCCTTCGGACGTCAACCGGATGGCCTGTGCCCGGCCGTCCAGCGGGTCAGCCTCCTTCGACACCAGCCCGAGGCCCTCGAGGAAGGCGATCTGCCGGCTCACCGATGGCTTGCCGACGCCGATGCAGGAGGCGAGATCGGTCAACCGGATAGGGCCTTGCTGGCGGATCACGCTGAGCAGGCCGTAGGCGGCGGGTTCCATGTCCGGGTGGACCTGGCGCGAGAGTTGATGGGAAATAGAGCGTCCCCGGCGCCAGAGCAGGCTCAGCTGGTTCTCGACGGCGTCCAGGGCGGCGTCCGCGCCGGCGGTATCGGGAGCGGGATCTCCCGCGGACTCAGTTGGGTTGCTCATGGCAACCATTCTAGAGTCCCGGGCCGTGAGAGACTTTACTCGTGCGAATCAGTGACTTTTGGCGGCTTATGGACGACGAGTTCGGCGCGGGATACTCCCGCGTCCTGAGCAGTTCGCTGGTCCTGGCTGGGGTCGGGGGCCGCACCGCGGACCAGGCCCTCAGCGCCGGCGTTCCGCCGCGCCAGGTGTGGATTGCCGTGTGCGACGTCCAGGACGTCCCGCAGGAACGCCGCCTGGGCCGGGACGTCAAACCCCGTGACACCACCGGGCCCCGCTGACGCCTGACACGCCGCCGGCGCCGTGGCGCTGACGCCGGCTGGGCCCCGCTCGCGCCTGACACGCCGCCCGCGCCGGCTGGGCCCCGCTGACGCCTGACACGCCGCCGGCGCCGTGGCGGTGACGCCGGCTGGGCCCCGCTGACGCCTGACACGCCGCCGGCGCCGTGGCGGTGACGCCGGATGGGCCCCGCTGACGCCTGACACGCCGCCCGCTTGTTCGAATATCTGTTCGGATAGCGATATGCTTTTTTTCAGACCGTTTTCCACATACGTGGTTCTCCCGACAACTTTGTCGGAGGGTGCCAGTAGCGTCAGTGATGACAGACAAAGGCCTCCACGGCCACTCCACAGCGAGAAAGTATTAGAGGTGTGAATCATGGCCGCAGCCCCGGATCGCCAGAAGGCGCTCGACGCAGCGCTTGCCCAGATTGACAAGCAGTTCGGCAAAGGCTCGGTCATGCGCCTTGGCGATGAAGTCCGTGCACCCATCGAAGTCATCCCGACCGGGTCCATCGCACTGGACGTCGCCCTGGGAATTGGCGGCCTGCCCCGCGGCCGCGTCGTGGAAATCTACGGTCCGGAATCATCCGGTAAGACCACGGTCGCGCTGCACGCGGTTGCCAATGCCCAGCGCCAGGGCGGCATTGCCGCCTTCATCGACGCCGAGCACGCCCTCGATCCGGAATACGCCGCCAAGCTGGGCGTCGACACCGACGCGCTCCTGGTCTCCCAGCCGGACACCGGCGAGCAGGCGCTGGAAATCATGGACATGCTTATCGGGTCCGGCTCCCTTGACGTCATCGTCATCGACTCCGTGGCCGCCCTCGTTCCCCGCGCGGAAATCGAAGGCGACATGGGCGACAGCCACGTGGGCCTGCAGGCCCGCCTGATGAGCCAGGCCCTGCGTAAGATCACCGGCCGCCTGAGCCAAACGAAGACCACGGCCATCTTCATCAACCAGCTGCGTGAGAAGATCGGCGTGTTCTTCGGCTCCCCGGAAACCACCACTGGTGGTAAGGCGCTGAAGTTCTACGCCTCCATCCGCATCGACGTCCGCCGCATCCAGACCCTGAAAGAGGGCGCCGATTCCGTCGGCAACCGCACCAAGGCCAAAATCGTCAAGAACAAGATGGCCCCGCCCTTCAAAATCGCCGAGTTCGACATCATCTACGGCCAGGGCATTTCCCGTGAGGGCGGCATCATCGACATGGGTGTCGAGCACGGCCTGATCAAAAAGTCGGGCTCCTGGTTCACCTACGATGGCGACCAGCTGGGTCAAGGCATGGAGAACTCCCGCCGCTTCCTGCGCGACAACCCGGAGCTGGCGGCGGAACTCGAGCGCCTGATCAAGGAAAAGCTCGGCGTTGGCGTCAAAGCCCCGGCCGAGACCGAGGAATCTCCGAAGCTGAAGGCCGTTGACGGCTTCTAACAGCCGGCGGCGCCAAGGGGCAGGATTTCCATCACGGAATCCTGCCCCCGGCTTTGTCGGCCCCGACCAGCCGGCGGCGTGCACCGATGGCGCGGATTCGCCGGCCGGGCAGGACCGGGACGCGGACCCCGCGGCTGTGGCGCGTGCCATCGTGCTGCGGCAGCTGACGAATTCGCCCAAGAGCCGGCTGCAGCTCTCGCGCAAGCTGGCCGAGCGCAACGTCCCCGAGGACGTCGCGGAGGCCGTGCTGGACCGCTTCGAGGAAGTGCGGCTGGTTGACGACGCCGAGTTCGCCGACATGTGGGTCCGCAGCAGGTCCCAGACACGCAAGCTCGCCAAAGGGGCCTTGCGGCGCGAACTTGCGGACAAGGGCATCGACGCGGAGATCGCTGCCGGCGCACTGGATCAGCTCAGCGACGCCGACGAGGAAACGGCCGCCAGGGAGCTCGTGGAGCGCAAGCTGCGGGGATTCACCGGCGGCGAAGACCGTGCCGAACGCGACAAAATTACGCGTCGCCTCGCCTCAATGCTGGCGCGCAAGGGATACCAGCCGTCGCTCGCCTTCCGGGTGGTGGGCGAGGTGCTCGATGCTGCCGCCGGCCATGCAGGGGACGGGGACTAGGGCCGCTGGGGCGGGGTCTGCGCCGGCCCGGCCGCTGCCCGCTACCCTTACCCGTTACCCTTAACAGGTGAGTTTTACCATTCCCTCCCCAGCAGCCGGCACGACTTCTTCAACAGCGCCTCCGGCGGTGCAGCCGGCAGGGCCCCAGACATTGGGTGTGGACCCCGTTTCCGCACCGGAAAGTCCCGTCCCGGCCCAGCCCCGCACCTACCAGGTGCGCACTTTCGGCTGCCAGATGAACGTGCACGATTCCGAGCGGATGGCCGGCATGCTGGAAGCCGCAGGCTACGTCCCCTCCGCCGGCGAGCTGGCCGACGTCGTGGTCTTCAACACCTGCGCGGTCCGGGAAAACGCCGACAACAAGCTGTACGGCAACCTCGGCATCCTGGCCCCGGTCAAGGCAGCCAACCCCGGAATGCAGATCGCCGTGGGCGGATGTCTCGCACAAA
Source organism: Arthrobacter sp. 49Tsu3.1M3 (assembly GCF_900168135.1). Classification (NCBI taxonomy): domain Bacteria; kingdom Bacillati; phylum Actinomycetota; class Actinomycetes; order Micrococcales; family Micrococcaceae; genus Arthrobacter; species Arthrobacter sp. 49Tsu3.1M3. The sequence goes on along the minus strand of NZ_FUZD01000004.1, from coordinate 63,385 downwards.
AGGACCGGGAGACCATCCTCAAGAAGGCCCCATGGGTGGATGCCGTGTTCGGCACCCACAACGTCGGTGCCCTGCCGGCGCTGCTTGACCGGGCCCGCCACAACAATGAGGCCCAGCTGGAGATCCTCGAATCGCTGGACGTCTTCCCCTCCACCCTCCCCACCAAGCGGGACTCCGTCTACTCAGGCTGGGTATCGATCTCGGTGGGCTGCAACAACACCTGCACCTTCTGCATCGTCCCGGCCCTGCGGGGCAAGGAAAAGGACCGCCGCCCAGGCGAGATCCTGGCCGAAATCCAGGCGCTCGTGGACGACGGTGCCATCGAGGTCACCCTGCTGGGCCAGAACGTGAACTCCTACGGCGTCGAATTCGGCGACCGGCAGGCGTTCTCCAAGCTCCTGCGTGCGTGCGGCGACATCCCTGGCCTGGAGCGGGTCCGGTTCACCAGCCCGCACCCGGCGGCCTTCACCGACGACGTCATCGACGCCATGGCCGAGACCCCCAACGTCATGCCGCAGCTGCACATGCCCCTGCAGTCCGGCTCGGACAAGGTCCTCAAGGACATGAAGCGGTCCTACCGCTCGACCAAGTTCCTGGGCATCCTGGACAAGGTCCGCGAGAAAATCCCGCACGCCGCCATCTCCACCGACATCATCGTCGGGTTCCCCGGCGAGACCGAGGAGGACTTCCAGGCCACCCTCGACGTCGTGGAGAAGTCCCGGTTCGCCACCGCCTTCACCTTCCAGTACTCCAAGCGGCCGGGCACGCCCGCCGCGGACCTGCCGGACCAGCTGCCCAAGGCCGTGGTCCAGGAACGCTTCGAGCGCCTCACTGCCCTGCAGGACCGGATTGCCGCCGAGGAAAACGCCCGGCAGCTTGGCCGCCGCGTCGAGGTCATGGTGACGGCCCAGTCGGGCCGCAAGGCTGGGGAAACCCACCGCCTCTCCGGCCGGTCCCAGGACCAGCGGCTGGTGCACTTCTCGGTGCCCGCTGGAGCCGAAGCGCCCCGGCCAGGCGATCTGGTGACCGTCATCATCACGGAGGCGGCGGCGTTCCATCTCGTCTCCGACCCCGCCTCGGCCGAGGACTACAGCCTGCGCCGGTCCCGCGCCGGCGATGCCTGGGACCGTTCCCAGGCAGATTCCTGCGGCGCTGGCCCGGCGGGCAAGATTAGCCCCGCGGGCAAGACTAGCGCGTCGGGCACCTCCGGCGTGTCGCTGGGCATGCCCAGCCTCCCGGTCCGCGGCCGTTAGCGCCGTGCCCGGCCCTCAGGGCGCCCCCCGGAACGAAGCAGTCCAGAACGCAGCAGTCCAGAACGCAGCCCAACAGGACACAGTCCGCCAGGACACGTCCCAAACTGCGTCGGTGCCGGGGGCACAGCCGGCCGCGCCGCCGGTGATCGCCGTCGTCGGGCCCACAGGATCCGGCAAATCAGACCTGGCCGTCTCCCTCGCCCTCGAACTCGACGGTGAAGTCATCAACGCCGACTCGATGCAGTTCTACCGCGGCATGGATATCGGCACCGCCAAGATCACCGAGGCGGAGCGGCGCGGTGTGCCACATCACCTGCTGGACATTCTGGACGTGACCGAGGAAGCGAGCGTCTCGGACTTCCAGCAGCAGGCCCGGGCGTTGATCGCCGACATCCACGGCCGGGGTAAGCGGGCCATCCTGGCCGGCGGCTCCGGACTCTACGTCCGCGCCGCCCTTGATGTCCTGGAATTCCCCGGCACGGACCCGGGCATCCGCGGCCGGCTCGAGGCGGAACTGGCTACCGCGGGACCCGCGCCCCTGCGGCAACGGCTCGAGGCAGTGGACCCCGTCTCCGCAGGCAGACTCGGCGATGAGCGCAGGATCATCCGCGCCCTGGAAGTCTTCGAGCTCACCGGGCGGCCATTCAGCTCCTTCATGCCGGCCCGTCAATACTTCCAGCCTGCCGTCCAGATCGGACTCGAGGTGGACCGGGAACTGCTCCGGCAGCGCCTGGCCGACCGGGTCCACGCGATGGTGGACCGGGGGCTCCTGGACGAAGTCCGCCGGCTGGACGCCGCAGGGCTACGCAGCGGCCGGACCGCGCCGCGGGCCCTCGGCTACGCCCAGTTCCTCCGGGTGCTCGACGGTGCCTCCAACGTGGAGCAGGCCGCGGACGAAACCATCATCGCCACGCGGCAGTTCGCGCGCCGCCAGCTGACCTGGTTCCGGGCGGATCCCCGGGTCACCTGGCTGGGCTGGCACGATCCTGACCTCGTGGCCGCGGCTGCCGGCCTCTGCCGGGCTACGACGGTTCTGCCTCCGGCGTAGCGCTTAGGCCACGGGGCGGGAGCGGTCGGGGCGGAACGGTAACCTTGGAGCATGGACGAATCCCAAGCCGTAGCCGTTGACCGTACTGCCGGCGATACCGCACCGCTGAGCGGTCTGAAGTTTTCCAAAGGCCACGGAACGGGCAACGACTTTGTCCTGATCGCAGACCCTAACGGCACGCTCGAGCTCAGCCCGGAGCACGTCGCGGCGCTCTGCGACCGGCACCGCGGCATCGGCGGCGACGGCCTGATCCGCGCCGTGCCTTCCCGGCTCCTGCCGGAGGGACTGCAATTGCTGACCGCGCACCCCGATGCCGAGTGGTTCATGGACTACCGCAACGGCGACGGCTCGCTCTCCGAGATGTGCGGCAACGGCGTCCGCGTCTTTGTGCACTTCCTCATCGCCGAAGGCCTCGTGGACCTGCCGGCCGGCGAATCGCTCGTCATTGGAACCCGGGGCGGTGCCAAGACGATCGTCCGGACAGCTGCGGGCTACGCCGTGGACATGGGCCCCTGGGAATTCATTTTCCCGGGCGAAGCGACCGCGCGGGCCATGGACTCGCTGGTCAGCGCCGACGGGCTTGAAGTGGCGCGGCCCGCCCTCTCCGTCAGCATGGGCAACCCGCACACCGTCGTGGCCCTGGCCGAAACTGCCGAACTGGAGGCCACGCAGCTGTTCACGGCCCCCCGGGTGGACCCGACGCCGCCGCACGGCACCAACGTCGAATTCGTTGTGCCTTCCGAACCACTGGTCCACGACGGCACCGGCACCATCACCATGCGGGTCCACGAGCGCGGAGTGGGGGAGACCCAGTCATGCGGCACGGGCGCCTGCGCCGCCGCCGTCGCGATTCGCCACTGGGCCGGCCAGGGCGCACCGGACGCGTGGAACGTCCACGTCCCCGGCGGCGTCGTCGGCGTGAAATTCTTCCTGGGCCCGGAGGGGCACGAACACGTCGAACTCAGCGGCCCGGCCGTGATCGTCGCTAGCGGGACGCTTTCCTGATTCGAAGGATCCGGAACGACTTCGACGTGCTCTCCCGGGTCACGTTGAAGCTGGCGTCGAGCTCCGCCGAGAGCCAGCGCTGCAGCGAGTCCGAGCCGAGGTTTTTCTGGACCACGAGCCAGGCCGATCCGCCCGGCGCCAGCCTGGGAATCCACAGGCGCAGGAGGGCATGAAGCTCATCCTTGCCGATCCTGATCGGCGGGTTGGACCAGATGGTGTCAAAGCGCAGGTCGGGGTCCACGGCGTCCGGCGTGCTGGCGGATACGTTGCGCAGCCCCAACAGCCCGGCGTTTTCATTGGTCAGGGTCACGCAGCGTTCGTTCACGTCCACCGCGTAGACCTGGGCGTGCGGTGCCCGCAGGGCCATGGTCAGGGCGATCGGTCCCCAACCGCAGCCGATATCCAGCAGGTTGCCCTGCGGCGACGGCGCCGGGACATCGGCGAGCAGCACGGCCGTTCCCTTGTCGATCCCGTCCGGGCTGAAGATCCCCGAGGACGTCTGCAGCCGGCGCGTCTCACCGGCAAGATCCACGGTGAGCGGCTTACGGGTGAAGGGCCCGGCCGGCTGGGCGCTGAAATAGTGTGCAGACTCCATAATGGGCCAGATTAGTTCGCGGCCAGCCCGTATGGGAAACCGGGCCGGGGCGCCGGCGTCTGCTACGCTACAAAACATGATCCTGATCTCCAAGTAGCCGGCACGGTCCCGTCCCGTCCTTTGTCAGGGACTCGAGGGACTCCGTAGCGACGCAGGTAAACGCCTTCCGCTGAGTGCGCCATTGCAGGGTGAGTTTTCTCACCCGCGGGCCCCCGCACCACTTGGAATCCAGCCGCTGTCCCAGACACTCTGTTTCCCAGACGTGTGTTGCGCGGTGCCCGTGTTTCTCAGGCACCGTGTTTCAGGGGCGCGGCACTCCTCGGCTGATCCGAGGCCCAGCGGACGACAACTACCTCACTGTGTTCCCCACAGCCGCGCGCATTTCTTGCCGCTCCCATCCTCACCCAGCCGCCGCTCCGCACGGAGCCAGCCCTGCCCCGGCGCCGTTGCCGCAGGCATTCCAGGAGGCCCGCATGACCCCCCGCCGTCAGCCCAGCGCGAATACCGCCCCACAGAGCAACAATCGGCACTATTGTGAAAGAGCCGAACCTTTAAAGGAGACCATGACCAGCCACCCCAACACCGGACCCGATTCAGCAGCCCAGGACATGAGCCCTGAGGAGATTCAAGCTGTAATCGACCGGATCCTTTCCAAGGACACCCCCGCCCCAGGCCGCGGCGGCGGCACCAGCCACGGCACCGCCGCCGGCGCTGGTACCAACAGCCCGACGTCGGTGCTCGGCAAGGCGCAGGCCATCTCCCGCCTGGACGAGGTCTACACCAACTTCGACGGCGACCAGCAGGACCTTGAGGAACGGCACGCACTGCGCCGCAAGGCCGGCCTGTCCACCGAACTCGAAGACGTCACAGAGGTCGAATACCGGCAGTTGCGCCTTGAGCGCGTCGTCCTGGCCGGCCTCTGGACCGAGGGCACCCTCGCGGACGCCGAGAACTCCCTGCGCGAACTTGCCGCCCTCGCTGAGACGGCCGGCTCCGAGGTCCTCGACGGGCTCGTCCAGCGGCGCGCCAAGCCCGATCCCGGGACATTCCTCGGCTCCGGCAAGGCACAGGAGCTCAAGGCCATCGTGATGTCCACCGGCGCCGACACCGTCGTCGTCGACGCCGAATTGGCCCCGTCCCAGCGGCGCGGCCTGGAGGACATCGTCAAGGTCAAGGTCATTGACCGCACAGCGCTGATCCTGGACATTTTCGCCCAGCACGCCAAGAGCCGTGAAGGCAAGGCACAGGTGGAGCTCGCTCAGCTCGAATACCTGCTTCCGCGCCTGCGCGGCTGGGGTGAGTCGATGTCCCGCCAGGCCGGTGGCCAGGTGGGCGGCGCCGGTGCCGGCATGGGCTCGCGTGGTCCCGGTGAGACCAAGATCGAACTGGACCGCCGTCGGATCCGCACCCGGATGGCCAAGCTGCGGCGCGAAATCGCCGCCATGAAGCCTGCCCGGGAAACGAAGCGCGCCAACCGCCGTCGTAATGCCGTGCCTTCTGTCGCGATCGCCGGGTACACCAACGCCGGGAAGTCCTCGCTGCTGAACCGGCTGACCGATGCCGGGGTGCTGGTGGAAAACGCCCTGTTCGCCACCCTGGACCCCACCGTCCGCAAGGCCGAAACCGCTGACGGGCTGGGATACACCCTGGCCGACACCGTGGGCTTTGTCCGTTCCCTGCCCACCCAGCTCGTGGAGGCATTCCGCTCCACGCTGGAAGAGGTGGCCGACTCTGACCTGATCCTGCATGTCGTGGACGTCTCGCACCCGGATCCGGAAGGCCAGATCGCCGCTGTCCGGACGGTCTTCAGCGAAGTCGACGCGCGCAAGGTTCCGGAAATCATTGTCCTGAACAAGGCCGACGCCGCTGACCCGTTCGTGGTCGAACGGCTCAAGCAGCGCGAGCCGCGCCACGTGGTGGTCTCGGCCCGCACCGGCGAAGGCATTCCGGAACTGCTCAAGGCCATCAGCGACGGCATTCCGCGGCCCAGCGTGAAGCTTGAACTGCTCATCCCGTACAACCGCGGGGATCTGATCAGCAAGCTCCACGAAAGCGACGCCGAGATCCTCAGCCTCGACCACGAGGAAACCGGGACCCGCGCCGTGGTGATGGTTCGTGAAGGACTCGCCGCCGAACTGGATCCCTTCATCAGCAATGACTGAGGCCGCGGTGACCAGGGCCGACGCCGAACCGGCAGACGCCGATTCAACTGACGCCGATCCAGCTGAAGCTGGATCAGCCGAAGCAGACACCGGCGCCGGTTCGGTTGCTGGCGCGGCCGGCGAGGAGTTTGTTGTAAAGCTGCTCGACCGTGCCGTGTCCGGCATGGGCGGTCAGAGCCGCGATGGCCAGCATGAAATGGCCCGGCAGGTGGCGCGCGCGATAGATAGCGGCGACCACCTGCTGGTCCAGGCCGGCACCGGCACCGGCAAGTCGCTGGCCTACCTGATTCCGCTGATCGCGCATTCGCTGACCAGCAACAAACCCACGCTGGTCTCCACCGCCACCCTGGCGCTGCAGACGCAGATTGTGGGCCGTGACCTGCCCAGGCTGCTCAAGACCATCACGCCTGCCCTGGAGCGGCCCGTCAAGGTCGCCCTGGTCAAGGGCCGGTCCAACTACGTCTGCCGGCACAAACTCGAGGGCGGGTTCCCGTCCGAAGAACCTTCCGAGGGACAGCTGTTTTCCCTCGGCGAAGACACCAGCGTGCCGCATTTCGCTGCCGCACTTGGCGGGCCGTCCTCCCAGCTGGGCAAGGAAGTTGTCCGCCTGCGCGAATGGGCCGAGGAAACCGCCACGGGGGACCGCGACGAGCTCATGCCCGGCGTCACGGACCGGGCCTGGCGCCAGGTCTCGGTCACCTCCATGGAGTGCCTCGGTGCGCAGAAATGCCCGCTCGCGGCCGAATGCTTCAGCGAGCTGGCACGGCAGAACGCCGCCGATGCCGACGTCGTGGTCACCAACCACGCCATGCTCGCCGTCAGTGCCTTCGAGGGCCTGGCGGTGCTGCCCGAGTACGACGTCGTCGTGGTGGACGAAGCACACGAACTTCAGGACCGCGTCACGGGTGCGGTCACTGGCCAGCTCTCCGTGGCGATGGTGCACGCCGCCGCGTCCGGGGCCCGGAAGCACACGGGCATCACCGTGGATGCGCTGAACAATGCCGTTGCCCACCTGGAGCTGGCCATCGACGGCGTCCCCAGCGGGCTGATGCCCAATGGCCTGAACAGCGAGCAGCTTGACTGCATCGACCAGCTGCGCGACGCGTGCCGCGCCGCGCTGTCCGATTCCAAGGGGGACAGCTCGACGACGGCGGACGGCGGACGGCAGCTGGCCCGCTCGCGCCTCATGGTGATCCTGGAACTCTGTGAACGCCTCTTGGCCGCGCGCGAAAACCGCGAAGTCGTGTGGTTCTCGCGCAACAGCAGCTTCGACCCGGCGCAGGGCTATTCCCAGCCGGACGAGAGCGCGCCGGCCTTGATCAATGTCGCCCCGCTGAGCGTCGCAGGACGGTTGCGCGAGGGCCTGTTCGCGGACCACACCGTCATCCTGACCTCGGCCACACTGGCCATCGGCGCTGCCTTCGAACCCGCCGCCGGCGGCCTGGGCCTGGTTGGCAACGGCGCCCCGAGCTGGACCGGCGTCGACGTCGGCTCCCCGTTCGACTACCCGAAGCAGGGCATCCTCTACGTCGCCCGGCACCTGCCCAAACCCGGCCGAGGAACGTCCCCCGAGGCCCTGGACGAACTTGAGAAGCTGATCCGCGCCTCCGGCGGGGGCGCCCTGTGCCTGTTCTCCTCGCGGCGCGCCGCAGAGGAAGCAGCCGAGGCTATGCGGCCCCGGCTGGGCCTCAGCATCCTGTGCCAGGGGGAATCGACCATGACGGCGCTCGTGCGGCAGTTTGCCGACGAACCTGACACGTGTTTGTTCGGCACCATGTCCCTCTGGCAGGGCGTCGATGTCCCTGGCGTGTCCTGCCGGCTGGTGGTCATCGACCGGATTCCCTTCCCGCGGCCGGACGACCCGCTGATGACGGCACGTTCGCGGGCCGTTGCCCAGGCCGGCGGCAATGGCTTCATGGCAGTCTCGGCGACGCACGCAGCCATCCGCCTCGCGCAGGGCGCGGGTCGGCTGATCCGCTCGACCTCGGATAAGGGCGTGGTGGCTGTGCTGGATTCACGGCTCTCCACGGAGCGTTACGGCGGCTTCCTGCGCGCCGCGCTGCCGCCGTTCTGGCCCACCACCGATTCATCGATAGCCATGGCAGCCCTGAAGCGCCTGGCGAAAGACTCCGCGAAGGCCTAGGCCCCAAACCGGGCCGCCACCCTGCGCGGAAATCCGCCGCGGGGTGGCCGCTCCGAACTGGCGGCCTGGCGTGGGTTGGCTAAAGGGAGCGCGGTTTAGAGCGAACGCAGTTTAGAGCGAGCGCAGCACCGAGACGACCTTGCCCATGATGACGGCGTGGTCGCCCAGGATGGGCTCGTACTGGGTGTTTTGCGGCAACAGCCAGGTGTGGCCGTCGCGCTGGCGGAATGTCTTGACAGTGGCTTCGTCGTCCAGCAGGGCGGCAACGATGTCGCCGTTCACGGCATCACCCTGGCGGCGGACAACCACCCAGTCGCCGTCGCAGATGGCGGCGTCGATCATCGAATCACCGGCCACTTTGAGCATGAAGAGTTCGCCATGGCCCACGAGCTGGCGGGGCAGCGGCATGACGTCCTCCACCACTTGGTCCGCGAGGATCGGCCCGCCGGCGGCGATGCGTCCGACGAACGGCACCATTGCCGTGTCAGTGGCGCTGGCGAGCTCGGTTACCGACAGGCCGCCGACGGCCCGCAAGGGGCTGGACTTCTCGATACCCGATATCGGCGTGGTCCCCTCGTCCAGGGTCAGCGGCATGAGCACTTCCATGGCCCGGGGCCGCTTCGGATCACGCCGCAGGTAGCCGAGCTTTTCCAGTTGGGAGAGCTGGTGGGTCACGCTCGACAGGCTGGCGAGACCGACGGTGTCGCCGATTTCCCGCATGGACGGCGGATAGCCCTTGTCCGTAACGGACCGCTGGATGGTCTCCAGGATTTTCTTTTGCCGGACGGTGAGGCTCTTGGGGGCCCGGGCGGGCTGCGGGCTCCGTGGGGTGGCCCTGCCGCCGGTGGCTTGTGCTGCCATGTTCGCCAACGCCTTTCCGTTCCGCCCGGCTGCCGTGGCTGCTGTCACCGGGAACTTCCGGCCTGAAATGTCAGACCCTGCTGATCAACTACGAATGAACTCCCACGGGAGTTCGAAAGTGGTTGTCCTGTCCCTCAAAAATAGGCCAGCCACAGACCTTTTTCAAACATTTGTTCTAGCGAGTCTCGACATCGTTCGTTAGTAAGTGCTAAAACAGACATAGCAAGATTCGAATATGTGTTCGATTCCGACGATCTGGGTTCGCAAGCGATGTTCGGTTCTATGTTCGAAGGTTCGGCCGGTTGGCGGCGAGTACGTGAGTACGCCGGGCGGCAACTTATGGTCCAGGAGGGCTCAGTTCATGTCAGTTTCAAGCGCGTTTGACGGCACCAACATTCAGGGCGTCACGACCCGCCACCGCGGCAGCTCCCGTCACGGCAACGTGTACCCGCTCAACGCCCGGCGCCGCGGCTCCGCACCGTCGCAGGCGCCGCGAGGAGCCACGGCTGCGGTTTCCGCCGGCCGGACCAAGCAGCCGCCGCTGCGGCTCACCCGGCGCGGACGCTTCGTCTTTTTCGGCGTCCCCCTGATCCTGCTGGCGGCGTTCGTCCTGTCCTTCAGCGGATTCCTCAACGCTCCCGCGAAAGCGGCAGATTCCGCGGACCAGCTCTCGGTGACTCCGACCGTATCCGTCACAGTCCAACCAGGGGAGTCCCTCTGGGCCATTGCCGGGTCGGTGGCTCCGGAGCGCGATCCCCGCGACGTCGTGGCCGACATCGTGCAGCTGAACAATCTGGACGCCGCGCGTGTGATGCCGGGCCAGCAGCTGTTCGTCCCGTCCAAGTAACCACCTCGGGTGCCGTCGCGGGCGTCACAGTTTCAGCGCCCGTCCCGCTACCACTTAAACTGGTCACGTGACTGACCAGCTTGAGCGCCTCAACCGACTGCCCCTCCGAACCAATCTGCGTGGCCTGCGTCCGTATGGCGCGCCGCAGCTGGACGTCCCCATCCTGCTCAACGTCAACGAGAACACCCATGGGGTCCCGGCCGATGTCCGCGCCGCGATCACAGAGGCCGTGAGCGCCGCCGCAGCCGGGCTGAACCGCTATCCGGACCGCGAGTTCACCGAGTTGCGCGAAGCCCTCGCAGAATACCTTGGCCATGGGCTGGGCGCGGAGAACATCTGGGCCGCGAACGGTTCCAACGAGGTCCTTCAGCAAATCCTCCAGGCCTTCGGCGGCCCCGGCCGGACGGCCCTCGGGTTCCCTCCCACGTATTCGATGTACCCGCTGCTGGCCTCCGGCACGGATACGGAATACATCGTCGGGGCCCGCGCGTCAGACTACGGGCTCAGCGCGGAATCGGCGGCACAGCAAGTCCGCGAGCTTCAGCCCAACATTGTCTTCCTCTGCTCCCCGAACAACCCGACCGGAACGGGGCTGGGCCTTGATGTGGTCGAGGCCGTCTATGACGCCGGCGAGGCCAGCCAGACCATCGTGATCGTCGACGAGGCCTACCACGAGTTCGCCCACGACGGCACGCCCAGTGCCCTCACGCTGCTGCCTGGCCGGGAGCGGCTCATTGTCTCGCGCACCATGAGCAAGGCCTTCGCCCTCGCCGGCGCGCGCCTCGGCTACATGGCCGCGGCCCCGGAGGTCGCGGATGCCCTGCGCCTGGTCCGTCTCCCGTACCACCTTTCCGCCATCACCCAGGCCGCGGCCCTGGCTGCCCTGCACCACCGGGAGGCGCTCATGGCGGACGTCGAGGACATCAAGCGCCAGCGCGACCGGATCGTGTCGGAACTGACGCGGCTGGGCCTGACGCCGGCCGCGTCCGATTCCAACTACGTGTTCTTCGGCGGCCTCGAGAACCCCCATGAGGTTTGGCAGCGCATGTTGGAGGCCGGTGTCCTGATCCGCGACGTGGGCATTCCGGGGCACCTTCGCGTCACCGCCGGCACTGAGACGGAAACCACAGCCTTCCTGGAGGCGCTTGAACTCATCCTGGCCGGCTCCGCAAAGCCGCAGGCCTAGACTTGGTGGGGAGCCCGATCGTCCCCGCAGATTGCCCAACACCCTGCCTTCTTCCAAAGGACACATCTACATGAGCAACACCGGATCCACCACCGCCGAGGGCCGGACCGCACGCATGGAACGGACCACCAGTGAGTCCTCGGTCCTGGTCGAGATCAACCTGGACGGCACCGGCGTTTCAGACATCAGCACGTCGGTCCCGTTCTACGACCACATGCTGACGGCCCTCAGCAAGCACTCCCTGATTGACATGACCGTCAAGGCCACCGGCGACACCCACATCGATGTCCACCACACTGTCGAGGACGTGGCGATCACCTTCGGCGAGGTTCTGCGGACCGCCCTGGGCAACAAAGCCGGGATCCGCCGGTTTGGCGAGGCGACCGTTCCCCTCGATGAGGCCCTCGCGCAAGCTGTCGTGGACGTCTCCGGCCGTCCCTACCTGGTCCACGCCGGCGAGCCGGCAGGCCAGGAATACCACCTGATCGGCGGCCACTTTACCGGCTCCCTGACCCGCCACGTCTTCGAGGCGATCACCCTTCACGCCGGGATCTGCCTGCACATGAACGTCACTGCCGGGCGCGACCCCCACCACATCGTCGAGGCCCAGTTCAAAGCCTTTGCCCGTGCCCTGCGCGCAGCCGTCGAGCCGGATCCCCGCGTCGAAGGCATCCCGTCGACAAAGGGTGCTTTGTGACCGGCCCGCTGCTCCGAGACGGGGCCATCATCGACCCAGCCGCCGCGACCAAGCCGGTCTCCCCGGAGGGAAAGCCCACCGTCACGGTGCTGGACTACGGCTCCGGGAATGTCCGATCCGCCGTCCGCGCGCTCGAGCGGGCCGGCGCCGAAGTCATCCTCAGCTCCAAGCCTGAAGATGTCCTCAATGCCGACGGCCTCGTCGTCCCCGGTGTCGGCGCCTTCGAAACCGTCATGCGCGAACTCAAGGCCGTTGACGCCATCCGCATGATCGGCCGCCGAGTCGCCGGAGGCCGCCCCGTGCTGGCCATCTGCGTCGGGCTCCAAGTGCTGTTCGAGGCCGGCGTCGAACACGGCACCGAAGCCGAGGGCATGGGGGAGTGGCCCGGCAAGGTGGAACTGTTGCCTGCCGACGTCGTGCCCCACATGGGCTGGAACACCGTCGCCGTCCCCGAAGGGTCCAGGCTCTTCGCCGGGGTCGAGGGCGAGCGCTTCTACTTCGTGCACTCCTACGGTGTCCAGAAGTGGGACTTCGACGTCATCCAGCCGCGAATGGCTGCACCGCTGGTGACCTGGTCCGACCACGGTGCCCCGTTCATCGCGGCCGTGGAAAACGGCCCGCTGTGTGCCACCCAGTTCCACCCGGAGAAGTCCGGCGACGCCGGCGCCCGGCTGCTGCGCAACTGGGTCCAGGGCCTGCGCCCCGCAGCCCCGGACCGGACCGCAGCCCCGGAAGGGACCGCCTAAATGTGGTCCCTGGTGCTCATGGGCGTGGCCGGCCTGCTGGTTGGCGGCGGGATCTCCTTCCGCCAGCAGAAAAGTCCGCTCTGGGTGCAGATCGTTTTCTACATCCTCGCCGGCATGTCGCTGCTGGCCGCCTACCTCCTGACCCTGCCGGCGTCCTGACCGCCCCCTCCCCACCACCATCCCCAAGCTGAGGACTCCACGATGACCACCGAAACCCCGCTGCCCGTACTCGAGCTCCTGCCCGCCGTCGACGTCGTCAACGGACAGGCCGTCCGGCTCGTACAGGGCGAAGCCGGCAGCGAGACGAGCTACGGCACCCCGCTGGAGGCCGCCCTCAACTGGCAGCAGCAGGGGGCTGAATGGGTGCATCTGGTCGACCTGGACGCCGCGTTCGGGCGCGGTTCCAACGCCGAGCTCCTGCGCGAGGTCGTCGGCCGGCTCGATATCAAGGTGGAGCTCTCCGGCGGCCTGCGCGACGACGAATCCCTTGAGAAGGCCCTCGACCTCGGCGTCGCCCGCGTCAACCTGGGCACGGCGGCACTGGAGAACCCGGAATGGACGGCCCGGGTGATCGAGCGCTTCGGCGACAAGATTGCCGTCGGCCTGGATGTCCGCGGCACCACCCTCGCCGGCCGGGGCTGGACCAAGGAAGGCGGGGACCTCTGGGACGTGCTCGGCCGCCTTGAGGACGCCGGCTGCGCCCGGTACGTCGTGACCGATGTGACCAAGGACGGCACGCTCCAGGGTCCCAACGTCGAACTGCTGCGCCAGATGGTCGAGAAAACGGGCAAGCCGGTGGTCGCCTCCGGCGGCATTTCCAGCCTCGAGGATCTCAAGGTCCTGCGTTCCCTGGTGCCGCTCGGCGTCGAAGGCGCCATCGTCGGCAAGGCCCTCTACAACGGCAACTTCACCCTGCCCGAGGCCCTCGACGTCGCCGGCCGCCGCTAGCGGCGAAGACGCCAATGACGCACACCCACGACGCCCACGACCCGAGTAACCCTCCTGCGGCAGTGCAGGAGGCGACCGGGGCTGGTCCCGTCAGGCAGCTGCCCGGGCACATTGCGGCGGCCCTTGCCGGCGCGGGCGGGGCCACCGACTCCGCCGGCCAACCCTGGGCAGGGCGCAGCCTGTCCGGCGATGACGCCAAGATCCACAATTTCGACGACGACGACGGCACCGCCGACGCCGGCTATCTGGCGGCTTTGTCCAGCCTCGCCGCGGGCACCGGCGACGAGGCGGCCGTGGTGGCCGCGCTGGCCACCGCCCGGGTATTCGTGCCGATTCTCGCCCAGCTCGCCGAAGAAGGCGAGGCCGCGGCCGGCCCCCACGGGGATCCGCTGCACTCGGACAAGCAGGCCGACATGGCCCTGGTGACGCTCAAGGCGCCGGACGGGCGGACGGCCATGCCGGTATTCACCTCGGCGGCGTCACTGACGGCGTGGCACCCGGAGGCCAGGCCGGTCGCCGTGTACGCGGCCCGGGCCGCCTTGTCAGCTGTCGCTGAGGGCGCGGAGTTGCTCGTGCTCGATCCCGGCTCGGAAGTGACGTTCGTGGTCCGCCGGCCGGCAGTCTGGGCCCTCGCCCAGCAGCAGCCCTGGACGCCGTCGTACGCCGATCCCGATCTCGCGGGAGCACTCGGGGAAGGCGCGGTTGGCTTTCCGGCGGTCCGCCGTGTTGAAATTCATCCGGGGGGTGGAGTTGCCTCGGCCACGGCCGATGGCAGGCGGCTCCCCGGTGGGGGAGCCGGCCCGGAACTCCGTGTGGTCCTCTACCTTGAAGACGGTCTCGACGCCGCCGGCGTGCAGTCGATCGTCGCCGGCCTCAACAACGCCTGGGCCCGGAATGAAATCTTTGCCGAGCGGGTTGATTCGATCGAGGTCAAGCTGCAGCGCGCAGCACCATAGCTGACGGCCCAACGGGGGGACCTCCCGGTGCTGCCGCGGCAGTACCAGAAGGATATAGTCCGTGAATTTCGCGCTTTACCGTCAGCTGCTGGCCGTCCGGCCCATCAGGCGCCTCCTGCTGGTCGGCATGATCGCCCGCATACCGCACTCGGCGGCCGGAGTCCTGCTGACCCTGCACATCGTCCTGACCCTCGGCCAGGGCTACGCCGCGGCCGGAGCGGCCGCCGCCGTGATGACGATCGGTATCGCCGTCGGCGCGCCCTGGCGCGGACGCCGGGTCGACACCGTCGGCCTGAGAAAAGCGCTCATTCCGTCCGTGGTCTCCGAGGCCGTGATCTGGTCGATCGTGCCGCACGTGTCGTACGAGGCCCTGCTGCCCCTGGTCTTCATCGGGGGCCTGTTGACCCTGCCCATCTTCAGCGTGGTGCGGCAGTCGCTGGGCGTGCTGGCCCCCGGGGAACAGCGCCGGACTGCCTTTGCGCTCGACGCAATCGCCACCGAGCTGGTCTTCATGATCGGCCCGGCCGTCGGCGCCGTCGTCGCCACCAGCGGCCAGTCCGTCCTGGGCCTGACAGTCGTGGGAGTGGCCACATCCGTCTCCGGGCTCTTCCTCATGTGGTTCAACCCGCCCACCCGGAGTGCTTCCCCGGACGCCGGGCTGGAGGCGCAGGAGCTGGAGTGCGCGGAAGCCGCAGTGGTCGCCGCCGCGCCGGCCCGCCTGCAGGAAGCCGCAGCCGAACTGGCACCCCTGGCGGCCGCCGCCGGGGAGCGCCGCCGGCGGGGCTCCGGCCTGCGCCACAGGGTCATCCACAACTTCAGCTGGTTCACCGCCGCCGTAGCCTCCGTGTTTGCCGTCGGCGCCGGTGCCGGCATGGTCCTCAGCGGCACCGACGTCGGGATCGTCGCGGCGCTCCAGACCGGCGGCCACCAGGCCGAAATCGGCATCGTATTCCTCTTCTGGTGCGCGGCCTCGGTGGTGGGCGGCGTCCTCTACGGTGCCATGCACCGGGCCATTTCCCCGATCCTCCTGCTGCTGGGCATGTCAGCGCTGACGATCCCGATGGCCTTCGCGACCGACGTCTGGACGCTCAGCCTGCTCGCGTTGCTGCCGGGTCTGCTGTGCGCGCCGGTGTTGTCCGCGGCCTCGGAAAAGGTGGCAGAACTGGTGGATGAAAGCCGGCGCGGCGAGGCCATGGGCTGGTACGGGTCATCGCTCACCGGCGGGGTGGCCCTGGGCGCGCCGCTTGCCGGGCTCTTCATCGACCTCGTCGGCCCGTCGGCCGGCTTCGTCTCAGTGGGGTTGGCGGGTGTGGCCCTCTGCCTGGTGGGGCTGGCCCTGCAACAGGTCCGGCGCAGCCGCCTGGCCCGCGTCTGAACGCGGGCCGGCCCCACTGCGCCAATCCGGGCACGCGCCTGGCAGTGCGGACGGGAAACCCGCGAACGGAAAATCGTGCGAGCGGGAAATCCACCGAACGGAAAATAACGACGCCGGCGGGCGGACCTGGGTGGTCCGCACGCCGGCGATGTCCTGGCTGAAGAGTGCTTAGTTGACGGGGCCGGTGTACTTCTCGCCCGGGCCCTTGCCGGGAGCGTCCGGGATGATCGATTCTTCGCGGAAGGCCAGCTGGAGCGAACGGAGTCCGTCGCGCAACGGTCCAGCGTGTTGTGAGCCGATTTCGGGCGCCGCCGCGGTCACCAGACCGGCGAGGGCGGTGATCAGCTTGCGGGCCTCGTCCAGGTCCTTGAGTTCCTGGGCATTTTCCTCGGCGGCGAGGCCGAGCTTTACAGCGGCGGCGCTCATCAGGTGCACGGCGGCCGTGGTGATGACCTCGATCGACGGGACTTCCGAGATGTCGCGGATCTGCTGCGAGACGTCCGCCTGGGCGGCCGCGGGCTCGAAGACGTGGGAATTACTATCTGAAGTGCTCATGCTGGTAAGCTTGTCACAGACCGACTAAATGTCGTTATTCTCAAGCTTTTATAGAATGCAGTTGTTCTGACTGACAGTGCTAGTCACTGAAGTTGGCGCCCGGCGACGCATACGTGCGTTGAGCGGGTGTCTTTCTGTAGAGTTGGCTTTAGTTTGCAAGCGGAGTTCTCTCCCACCCGCGTCAGCCGCGAAACTTCCTTCGGGAAGCCCCTCCTCTCCAGGAGTCAAGGTTGCCGGGTACCTGGTCGGGCACTACCTCGGACTCCGGTCCCCAGGAAGTGCATGTTGCCCCATTGAGGGCGGCAGTTCCGATCTCGAGGCCTTCGATTGCTCCGGCAATTGGGGGCCTTCTCTTTTTGCCGGTGGAATACCCCTCACGAACACAGGAGCTTTAACATTAGCGAGCCAAGAATCAATGAGCGTATCCGCGTCCCCGAGGTGCGGCTGGTCGGCCCTGCAGGCGAACAAGTAGGAATTGTCCGTATTGAGGATGCCCTGCGTTTGGCTGCCGAGTCCGATCTTGATCTCGTTGAAGTTGCACCGCAGGCGAAGCCTCCGGTGTGCAAGCTGATGGACTTCGGCAAGTACAAGTACGAAGCCGCTGTCAAGGCACGCGAGGCCCGGAAGAACCAGACCAACACGGTCCTGAAGGAAATCCGTTTCCGCCTGAAGATCGACACCCACGACTACGAAACGAAGCGCGGCCACGCGCTCCGCTTCCTCGGTGCCGGTGACAAGGTCAAGGCCATGATCCAGTTCCGCGGCCGCGAGCAGCAGCGCCCCGAGATGGGCATCCGCCTGCTCCAGCGCTTCGCCGACGACGTCGCCGAAGTTGGTGTGGTGGAGTCCAGCCCGCGCATCGATGGCCGCAACATGGTCATGGTGGTTGGCCCGCTGAAGAACAAGGCCGAAGCCAAGGCGGAGGCACGCCGCGCAACGCAGCGCGCAGAAGCCAAGGCTGAGAACGAAGCCAAGGCTTCGGGACGCGTCGATGTTTCCGGTGGCAACGCCCCGCTGACCCAGACGCTGTCCGACCTCCTGCCGGAAGGCTACGTCGTATCGTCGGAGGCACCCGCAGCTGAGGCCCCCGCCGAAGAAGCCAAGGTTGAAGAGACCAAGGTTGAAGAAGCCAAGGTTGAAGCGGCTCCGGTCGAAGAGACCAAGGCCGACGTGGCCCCCGCCCAGGACGCGCCGACGGAGGTCGCTCCGAAGGCGGCCGAGGAGCCGGTAGCAGCGAAGGCTCCGGCGGCTCCGAAGGTGGCTGAGAAGCCTGCAGCAGCGAAGGCTCCGGCGGCTCCGAAGGCAGCCGAGAAGCCTGCCGCTGCCAAGGCTCCCGCGGCTCCGAAGGCCGCTCCGGCCCCGGCGGCAGCGAAGGCTCCCGAGGAAAAGGCAGCCGCTCCGGCAGCAGCACCGAAACCGGTTGCCGCTCCGAAGCCGGTACCGAGGCCCGCAGCGCCGAAGCCCGCCGCACGGCCGGCCGCCCCCCGGGCAGCCGCCAAGCCTGGCACCAAGAAGACCAACTAGTTCACGGCTGCCGGACAGCAATGTCCGGCAGCAGACAACCAGCACGCCGCCCGCAGGGGTGGCTGCACGAAAGAGCTGCAGACTTTTCTGCGGATACGTAAGGAGATCGGTTCCCATGCCGAAGATGAAGACCCACAGCGGTGCTAAGAAGCGCTTCAAGCTGACCGGTACCGGCAAGCTGCGCCGCCAGCAGGCCAACCGCCGCCACTACCTCGAGCACAAGTCCTCCCGGCTGACCCGTCGCCTTGCCGGCGACAAGATCGTCTTCAAGGGCGACGCCAAGGTCATCCGGAAGATGCTCGGCATCTAAGTTCCAAGTTCTCTGACTGTTCGCCACCTGGCAGCAGTCAACTACCAAAAAGGCTTCTCAGGCCAGCCGGACCGTTCCGGCAGTAGACGCTTGGGATCAGAAATTTTCTAAGGAGTACGCACGTGGCACGTGTGAAGAGGGCGGTTAACGCCCACAAGAAGCGCCGGGTTATCCTCGAACGCGCAAAGGGTTACCGCGGACAGCGTTCACGCCTGTACCGCAAGGCAAAAGAGCAGCTGCTGCACTCGTTTGTATACAGCTACGGTGACCGCAAGAAGAAGAAGGGCGACTTCCGCCGCCTTTGGATCCAGCGCATCAACGCTGCATCCCGCGCCAACGGCCTGACCTACAACCGCCTGATCCAGGGCCTGAAGGCCGCTGAGGTTGAGGTTGACCGCCGCATGCTGGCCGAGCTGGCCGTTTCCGACGCCAACGCCTTCGCCGCGCTGGTCAAGGTCGCCAAGGACTCGCTGCCTGCCGACACGTCCGCTCCGGCCGTCCAGGCTGAGGCTGCCCCGGCTCCCAAGGCTGCCAAGAAGGCTCCCGCGAAGAAGCCTGCTGCCAAGAAGGCCGCCGACGAGGCTGCAAAGTAGTTCCTCCGGCAGTTGAAAGACTGCCTCGTTCAAGAGCCGGCGGCAATAGCCACTAAGGTTCTTATATGAACGAAACCGGGCGCCCGCAAGACTTTCCACTCTCCAACCCCCGAGCTGATCGGATGAGGAAGGTGGCACAGCTTGCCGGGCGCCCGGCCCGTTTAAAGCGTCGCGAGTTCCTGGCCGAAGGCCCGCAGGCGGTCCGTGAGGCCTTGGTCCTGCACCGGAAGAGGATCGCCGCGGGGGAGCCCGGCATCGTCTATGCGGTGTACGCCACCGAGGCCTGCCTGGACCGCCACCCGGAGCTGGAGCAGCTGGCCGAGGGAACCCACGCGCACCTTGCAACCGACGAAGTGATCGCTGCGATGGCTGACACCGTCACCCCACAGGGCATCGTCGCCGTCTGCGGCTTCCTGGACGTCAGCCTGGAGCACGTGCTCGACGCCGGCCCGCGGCTGATTGCCGTCCTGTGCCAGGTCCGTGACCCCGGCAACGCCGGCACCGTGTTGCGGGCGGCCGACGCCGCCGGCGCCGACGCTGTCATCCTGACCGGCTCGAGCGTGGACATCTACAACCCCAAGGCCGTCCGGTCGACGGCGGGTTCCCTGTTCCATCTGCCGGTTGTACTCGGCGCGGAGGTCGAGGAAGTCGTGGCCCGCTGCCGGGAGCGTGGCGTCGGCGTGCTGGCCGCGGACGGCAAGGGACAGCTGGACCTGGACCGCCTCCAGGACGAGAACGCGGCCCGCCGCCTGGGGGCCTCCGCCGCCGAATCGGTTTATGCCCTGGAACAGCCGACCGCCTGGCTCTTCGGCAACGAGGCCCAAGGCCTGTCCGAGGACGAGATTGCGCTTGCCGACCACCGGGTGGCCGTGCCGGTGTATGGGGAAGCGGAAAGCCTGAACCTCGGCACCGCAGCCACCGTCTGCCTGTACGCCAGCGCCCGCTCCCAGCAAACCCCCTAGATGCCCAGCAGGAAACCGGCGGGTCCGGCAGGAATTCCTGCCCGAAAAAAGCAGGCCAAACGAACGGCGGGGCCCACCGAATGGTGAGCCCCGCCGTCGTGCTGTCACTGCCGCCCCCCACACAAAGTGTGCGGCCAGTGCTTTGAAGAATTAGGTGGTGGTCTTGTTGCGCCCTGTGATGGCGCCGTAGATGAGCGCGGCCGCGAGGCCACCGACGATGGCCAGGAGCCAGGAACCGAGATTCCAGAATTCCATCTTGCCGCCGCCGAACAGCAGGTCCCCGATCCAGCCGCCAACAATTGCGCCAACGACGCCGAGCACGAGGCTGGTAACCCAGCCGCCACCGACCCTGCCGGGCAAGAGTGCCTTGACGATTGCACCCACTATGAGTCCGAGAATGATCCAGCCAAGAAAGCCCATGTCTCCTCCTACATATTTTTCGGCATCCAAATTGTGAATTCCGAATATGGCTTCAAGCTAACATAGGGCGGATTGCTTGTCAGCAGGGGACTGCTCAATCGTTACGTGGCAGCGTTGGTCCCTGCCGCGGTTCGGCGCCGGCCCGGAAACCGGTACGGTATTCCTTGTGGGCGCTGGGTTCTTCCGGTGTTCGCGTACACCCCGGAAGAACCCCATAAGGAGAAGCTCACGTGGCTGCAAATGGCGGTACCAAGGCGATTCTAGCGGCGCTGGCCGCAAACCTGACCATCGCCGTTTTGAAGTTCGTCGCCTACTTTCTGACGCTGTCCTCGTCCATGCTGGCCGAGGCGATTCACTCCCTCGCAGACTCCGGCAACCAGCTGCTGCTCCTGCTCGGCGGCAAACGCGCGAAGCGGGAAGCGAGCCCCGAGCACCCCTTCGGCTACGGCCGCGAGCGTTACATCTACGCCTTCATCGTTTCGATTGTGCTTTTCAGCGTCGGCGGCCTGTTCGCACTGTACGAGGCCTGGGGAAAAATCCAGCACCCGCACGCCATCGAGGGTGACTTCTGGTGGGTGCCGCTGGCCGTCCTGATCGGCGCGATCATTGCCGAGTCCTTCTCGTTCCGGACAGCGATCATCGAATCCAACCCGCTCCGCGGGAAGCAAAGCTGGGTTAAATTCATCCGCAACGCCAAGCAGCCGGAACTCCCGGTCATCCTGCTCGAGGATTTCGGTGCCCTCGTGGGCCTGGTGTTCGCGCTCTTCGGCGTGGGCCTGACGCTCCTGACCGGGAACGGCATCTGGGACGCCCTCGGCACCGCGATGATCGGTCTGCTGCTCGTGGCGATCGCCGTGGTCCTGGCCATGGAAACCAAGTCCCTGCTGCTGGGCGAGTCGGCCACCCGCGATGACGTCGCCAAGATCCGCAGCGCGATCGAGGCCGGCGGCACGAGCATCATTCACCTCAAGACCATGCACCTTGGCCCTGAGGAGCTGCTGGTGGCGGCCAAGATCAGCATCGGCCGCTCGGACTCGGGCCAGGACATTGCCAAGGCAATTGATGACGCGGAGGTTCGGGTCCGCGAAGCCGTCCCGATTGCCCGGGTCATCTACCTGGAGCCGGACGTGCAGCGCGTCAGCGCCCCCTGAGCCGCGCGGCCCATAGGTAGCACAGAGCCCATAGGGAGAACGGCAGCCGCCAGATGGAACGGCAGCCCTTCAACAAAACAGCAGTCCGGTCCAGTGCATCACTGGACCGGACTGCTGTTTTTTGGAGCATTTTGCACGCTGCGGCCTCGGCCTCGGCCGCTGCCGTTGGCTGGGGCTGTTCTGGCGGGGCGGTTCTGCCGTGGCGGCGGGGGTGGCTAGGAGGCCAGCGGCCGCTTGCGTTCCACGGCGCCGCTGAAGGCGGCGACCCCGAGACCCAGCACGGCCAGGACGGCGCCCACGAGCGCGGGGGCGACGTAGCCCCAGCCCCAGGCGATCACCAGGCCGCCCAGGAAGGCACCGAGGGCGTTGGCTACGTTGAGCGCAGCATGGTTCAGCGAGGATGCCAGCGACGGTGCATCAGGGGACGCATCCAGCAGCCTGGTCTGCAGGGCGGGAACGAGCATGGACCCGGCGGCGCCAACGACGAACACCATGACCAGCGCGGACCAGGCCCAGTGGACGCCCACGGCATAAACCACGAGGGCCACCGCCGTGCCGGGCAGCACCCAGTAAATCGTGCCCATGACGGACTTGTCAGCGATCCGGCCGCCGACGATGTTGCCCACCACCATGCCCACGCCGTACAGCGCCACGACCAGCGGCAGCCAGGCCGCCGGGAGGCCGGCGACGGAGGTCATGGTGTGCGCAATGTAGGTGTATGTCGCGAAGAACCCGCCGAAGCCGACGATACCGACCAGGATGGCAAGCCACACCTGCAGCCGCTTGAGCGCGCCGAGCTCCCGGCGGAAGCTGGCATCCGCGTGCGGTTTCTGGAACGGGACGAACTTCCACAGCATGAAGAGCGTAATGATGCCGATCAGGCCCACCAGCAGGAACAGCAGCCGCCACCCGTAGTTCTGGCCCAGCCATGTGGCGAAGGGGACGCCAATGACGTTGGACACCGTCAGCCCGGCCATGACCATCGAAATGGCCCAACCCCGCTTGGTCGGCGCCACCAGGGAGGCGGCAATCACGGCCGCGACCCCGAAGAAGGCGCCGTGGGGGAGTCCTGCGGCGAACCGGGACAGCAGCATTGAGCCGTAGTCCGGGGCGAGGAAGGAACTGAGGTTGGCGATGCTGAAGAAGAGCATGAGCCCGAGGGCCAGATACTTCCGCGGGAGTTTGGCTCCGACCGCGGCCAGCACCGGCGCGCCGATCACGACGCCGAGGGCGTAGGCCGAAATCAGGTGACCTGCCTCGGGCGTGCTGATGTTCAGGCCCTGTTCGATCTCCTTGAGCAGGCCCATCATGGTGAATTCCGTGGTGCCGATGCCAAAGCCGCCCATCGCGAGGGCAATGATTGCCAGGGCGACGTGACGGGTGCCGGTCTTGGACGG
Source organism: Arthrobacter sp. 49Tsu3.1M3 (assembly GCF_900168135.1). Classification (NCBI taxonomy): domain Bacteria; kingdom Bacillati; phylum Actinomycetota; class Actinomycetes; order Micrococcales; family Micrococcaceae; genus Arthrobacter; species Arthrobacter sp. 49Tsu3.1M3. The sequence goes on along the minus strand of NZ_FUZD01000004.1, from coordinate 40,651 downwards.
CGCCGGGGCGTGTGTGGTGGTTGTCATTCGTCTTTTCGGAGTGATTTTCCGGGAGAGACCGGATGGATCGGACAGATAAATATGCTTTTAAGAACCGGGAGGGGGCGCCGAATATTCCGGTAGGTGTCGTGGCGGCCGCCTCCACCATTGTCCCCTACCCGGGCCGGCGTCGACTCCGGCCCCGGCTCCGGCCCCCGGGCGCCGGACCTTTCGCCCGCCTTAGACTTGAGGGCGTGACTGGACTCATAGGCGTCGTTGGCGGCGCAGTAGTGGACTCCCTGGCCGACCCGGGCATGCTCCTTGTGGCGCGGCGCACGGCGCCGCCGCAGTTTGCCGGAATGTGGGAGTTCCCGGGCGGAAAGGTCGAGCCCGGCGAGGCCGCCGAGGACGCCCTGCGCCGCGAGCTCCGGGAAGAACTGGGCGTGCTGGTGCGGCTCGGTGCGGAGCTGCCCGCGGAAACCGCCGCGGGCTGGCCGCTCAACGCGAAGGCGGCGATGAGGGTCTGGTTCGCGGAGCTCGCGCAGGGGGAACCCCGGCCGTTGGAGGACCACGACGAACTGCGCTGGCTCGACCTCCGCAATCCGGCTGGGGTTCTGGACCTGCCGTGGATCCCGGCGGACCTCCCCATCGTCGAGGCCCTCCTGGCGGCAGTGCAGGCCACCGGGCCGCGCGGAGTGGAAGCGGGCCTGGGCCGCTGACCGGACTCGCCGCCGCGCTTCGGGAGCCCGCCTCTCGCCAAACCGTCAGGCATGTGCCTACTCTGATCCCAACCGAGAGGAGTGGCCCGTGCAAGTCGGTGTTGGACGAGAGCAGCGAGCCGGGGAACGCCGCGTCGCGGCCACACCGGAGACGGCCCGTCAGCTGACAGCCCTCGGGCTCCATCTCCTGGTCGAGAGCGGTGCCGGCACCGAAGCAGGCTTCGCCGACGCCGCCTTCAAGGAGGCCGGCGCGACGGTGATCTCCGAGCTCCCGTTCGAGGCCCTGGACGTCCTGCTGCATGTCCGCCCGCTCACCCCGGAGGCCGCGGCCAGGCTGCGGCCCGGCACGGTCACTATCGGGCTGGCGTCGCCGTCCTCGGAACTGCCGACCGTCCGGACACTCGCCGCGGCCGGGATCACCTCGTTCGCCCTGGAACTGCTTCCGCGGATCTCCCGGGCGCAGTCCATGGACGCGCTCAGCTCCCAGTCCCTGGTCACGGGCTACCGCGCCGTGCTGGAAGCCGCCGTCCGCTACCCGCGGTTCTTCCCGCTCTACATGACCGCCGCCGGCACCATCCCGCCGGCGAGGGTGCTGGTCCTGGGGGCCGGTGTCGCCGGGCTGCAGGCGATCGGCACGGCGAAGCGGCTCGGCGCCCGGGTCTCGGCCAATGACATCCGGGCCGCCTCCGCCGAGGAAGTCGCCTCGATGGGCGGCACTTTCATCAACCTGGACATCGATGTGGCGGCAGACGGAACCGGAGGCTACGCCCGTGCCCTCGGTGAGGACCGGGCGCAACGCCAGCGCAGCCTCCTGGCCCCCCATGTAGCGGCGGCGGACGTCCTGATCACGACGGCCGCCATTCCCGGCCGCCCCGCTCCCTTGCTGGTGACCACCGCCATGGTGGCCGGCATGCGGGCAGGGTCCGTCGTCGTCGACCTCGCCGCGGAGTCCGGAGGCAACGTCGAAGGCGTGATCGCCGGCCAGGACGTGCAGGTGCCGGTCGACGGCGGATCGGTCACGCTCGTGGGTTTGCAGGACGCGGCATCCGCCATGCCCTCGGACGCGTCCCGGCTTTTCGCCCGGAACGTCAGCAACTTCCTCGCGCTCATGACCGACTGCGGCTTGGTGGCACCGGACTTCGACGACGACGTGGTCGCCGGAACGTGCCTGACCCATGGCGGCACGGTGCGGCACGCCCCTACCGCGGAAGCATTGGAAAGGGAGGCGTGATGGGCCCCGTCGCGTTGCTGACCGTGGTGGTACTCGCGGTGTTCGTCGGCTTCGAAGTCGTCTCCAAGGTCACCAGCAAACTGCACACACCGCTCATGTCCGGCGCCAACGCCATCCACGGCATCATCCTGGTCGGCGCCATCATCGTGGCCGGTCAGGCCAGTGACCCGTGGATACTCGGCATCGCGCTCCTGGCCGTCGTCCTGGCCACCCTAAACCTGGTGGGCGGCTTTGTGGTCACAGACCGGATGCTGGAGATGTTCAGCGCCCACAAGCGGACACGCATCCCCGCCTCAACCGGCGCCGCCAAGGCCGGCGGAACCGCGGGCGAAGGACACCCCGGAGAGGGGAGCTCCGCCGGCGCGGCGGGGGAGTCCAAATGAGCCTCCTGAGCCCCGAATGGACAGCCCTGCTCTACCTTGTGGCCGCCGTCTGCTTCATCCTGGCGCTCAAGGGCCTCAGCTCGCCACGAACGGCCCGCCGCGGCAACGCCATCGGCGCCGCCGGGGCGCTCCTCGCCGTCGTCACCGTCTTCTTCTCGGCGCGGCTGGAAAACGTTCCGCTCATCCTCGCGGCCATCGCCGTGGGCTCCGCGATTGCCTTCCCCGTGGCACGGCGGGTGCAGATGACCCAGATGCCCCAACTCGTGGCGCTCTTCAACGGCGTCGGAGGCGGGGCCGCGGCGCTCGTCGCCGTACTGGAACTTGGCCACCAGGAGGATCCCTGGGTCCGCCTGGCCGTGGTCTTCACCATGCTCGTGGGCGCGGTGTCCTTCGCCGGCTCCGCGGTGACCGTGGGCAAGCTGCAGGAGCTCATCAGCACCCGGCCGCTGTTGTTCCCCGGGATGCCCTGGGTGATGGGGGCCGTCCTGCTGGGGGCGGTCACCTCAGGAGCTCTGGTGGTCCTGACCGGGTCGCTGGGCTGGTCGCTCGCACTGCTGGGCCTGGGCCTCGCCGCCGGGCTGCTCCTGGTGCTGCCCGTGGGCGGGGCGGACGTGCCAATCGTGATCTCCCTACTGAATGCCTTCACGGGGCTGGCCGTGGCAGCGTCCGGCGTGGTCCTGGGCAATGTCCTGCTGCTGGTCGCCGGGACCCTCGTGGGCGCGAGCGGCACCATCCTGACCAAGGTCATGGCCTCGGCCATGGGGCGCGGGGTCGGCGGAATCATGTTCGGGGCGTTCAAGGGCGGCTCGACGGCGGGTTCCACCGCCCTAAGCGACCGGCCAGTGCGTTCCTCGTCCCCGGAGGACATTGCCGTCCAGCTCGGCTACGCCCAGCGGGTGGTGATCGTTCCCGGTTATGGGCTCGCCGTGGCCCAGGGCCAGCACACTGTGGCGGAGCTTGCCGCGGCACTGGGCGCCCGCGGCGTGGACGTCGTGTTCGCCATCCACCCCGTCGCGGGGCGCATGCCGGGCCACATGAACGTGCTGCTGGCCGAGGCCAACGTGCCGTACGAGTCACTGCGCGAGCTCGCGGAAGTCAATCCCGAATTCGCGACCACGGACATCGTTCTAGTAGTCGGGGCCAATGACGTCGTCAACCCGGCGGCCAAGTCCTCCCCGGGTTCGCCGATTTACGGGATGCCGATCCTGGAAGTGGTGCAGGCCCAGCAGGTCGTGTTCCTGAAGCGGTCGATGCGGCCGGGATTTGCCGGCATCGAGAACGAGCTCCTGCACGATCCCAAGACCACCCTCCTGTTCGGGGACGCCAAGGATTCGCTGGCCAGGGTGCTCGGCGCGGTCAAGGCGCTCTAGGCATCCTGCGCCAGGCGGCTCAGGGCGCTTTCCGCCCAGCTCACTGCGCAGGGGGTGCTGATGGCTCCGTGTGCTTGAGGTGGAGCGGACTTCAGAACAGTGTGGGCTGGGCGGTGGCGGAATGGATGGCGCCGGAAGAATTGGCGCCGGAATCGGCAGCGCCCGAGTGGCGTGGGCTTGCGTGCCGGGCGGTGTCCGGGATGCTCCCGGCCGGGTACTGGGCTTCTTCCTCCCGGGCGTTGTCATGGTCGCTGCCCCCGTCAAGGTCCCGGTGGCTGAAGCCCTGCGATCCGGAGAAGCCGTGCAGGTCCTTGAAATACCGGACCCGCCCTGCCAGCCACGCCCGGTATTCCTTGGATGCGTATGACCCGCTGCCGTACAGGCGGCGGTACTTGCCCGCCAATTGCGGATGTTCCCGGGCGATCCACTGCATGAACCATTCACGCGTGCCCGGCTTCAGGTACAGCGCGCCGGCCGTGACCCCTGTGGCACCGGCCACCGCGAGGGCCCCGAAGAGGGAATCGAGGGCCTCATCACTGTCGGAGAGCCACGGCAGGATGGGCATGGCCATGACACCGCACGGCAGGCCCGCTTCCCGCAGGCGGGAGATAAGCTTCAGCCGGGCCCGTGGCCCAGGCGTGCCCGGCTCCACGGCCTCGGACAGCTGCTCGTTGGTCATGGCCAGCGAAATGCCCACCCCGACCGGCACCTGAGCCGCCGCATGCTTGAGGAGCGGGATGTCCCGGGCCAGGAGCGTGCCTTTGGTGAGGATGGACAGCGGAGTGCCGGAATCGGCCAGGGCGCCAATGATGCCGGGCATGAGCTGGTAGCGGCCCTCGGCGCGCTGGTAGGGGTCGGTGTTGGTGCCAAGGGCCACGTGCTCGTGCCGCCAGGAGGACTTGGCCAGTTCCTTGCGCAGGACTTCGGCGGCGTTGATCTTGACCACCACCTGGCTGTCAAAGTCCAGGCCGGCGTCGAAGTCGAGGTAGGTGTGGCTCTTCCGGGCAAAGCAGTAGACGCACGCATGGCTGCAGCCGCGGTAGGGGTTGATGGTCCAGTCGAACGGCATCCGGGAACCGGCGACCACCTTGTTGAGCACCGATTTGGCGGCGACCTCATGGAAGGTGATCCCGGCAAACTCCGGTGTGGAGACCGTCCGCACGAGTCCGGCCAGCGGCAGCAGGGCAGCCGTGGGCGAAGCGGTGGAAACGGCGGCCGGGGAATCGCCGCGCTCAAGTGCCTGTGCGTCCCATCTCATGCCTACATTCGAATGTATGTTCGACTAAATGTCAAGGATGCTGACGGGCCATGAGGCCGCCGGTTGCAGCCTGGGGCGGCCTGCGCAGCTGCGGGGATGGGGGCTTACGAAGCCAGCCACTCACGGGCGTTGTGATCAGGGCCGGTCGGTTCAGTGCCGCGTTTAGTCTGGTTGACCTCGGCCCACACCGCATCGAGGGAGAGTCCGAGGACATCGGCGATGGCGGCGATGGTCGGGAAGGCGGGGGTCGCTACGCGGCCCGTCTCGATCTTCCGCAGTGTCTCCGGTGAGACCTGTGCATCGAGCGCGATGTCGAGCATCGAGCGCTTCCCCCTGGCGCGGCGCAACAGGGCGCCGAGGCGCTGTCCGCGCTCGATCTCTGCGAATGTGAGCGGCAACCTGACCATGGCCTCGATTATACCGGGATAATATGACCGGTATAGTTATTGGAAACGTGAGAAAGGCGCCGCATGATCGAGATCCTGAATCCCACCGAAGTGGCCCGGGCAAAAGAGACTGGCGCCCTTGTCGCTGACATCCTGCAGACGCTGAAGAGCCGCAGCACGGTCGGCACGAACCTCCTGGACCTCGACCGTTGGGCGCGGGCCCTGATCGCCGAGGCTGGTGCGCAGTCCTGTTACGTCGATTACGAGCCATCCTTCGGCCGCGGGCCGTTCGGACACTACATCTGCACGGCAGTCAACGACGCCGTGCTCCACGGGCTGCCACGCGACTACACGCTGGCCGATGGCGACCTGGTGACACTCGACCTCGCCGTCTCCAAGCGAGGAGTCGCCGCGGACTCCGCCATCAGCTTCATCGTGGGAGACTCAAAGCCCCCGGAAAGCGTCGCGATGATCAGCGCGACGGAGCGCGCGCTGGGCGCAGGGATAGCCGCTGCCCGGCCCGGCGCCCGGATCGGCGACATCTCCCACGCCATCGGCTCAGTCCTTGCAGAGGCGGGGTACCCGATCAACACCGAGTTCGGGGGCCATGGCATCGGATCGACCATGCACCAGGACCCGCACGTTCCCAACGCCGGACGGCCGGGCCGGGGCTTCAAGCTGCGCCCCGGGCTGCTGCTCGCACTGGAGCCATGGGTCATGGCCGACACCGCTGAGCTCATCACCGACGCCGACGGGTGGACGCTCCGGAGCGCGACCGGCTGCCGGACAGCACATAGTGAGCACACGATCGCCATCACCAGCGACGGGGCCGAAATCCTCACCCTGCCGACGCGGACGCACGCGTGAGGCGGCCGGAGCGGCACCTGCCCTGGGGGCCAAGCGTGGACGGGCCAGGGTTGAGGGTGCCGCGGGGTGCCGCCTTGCCGCGGCAGTGGGAGCGCGTTGCTAGGCTGGGGCCATGATTCTCCTGACCGGGTTCGAGCCATTTGGCGGCGCTACGGCCAACCCGTCGTGGGCAGCGGCCCGCTCGGCGGCACGGCTGCTCCAATCCGAAGGGCTGGATGTCGAGGCGGTGGAATTGCCCTGCGTCTTCGGCGAGTCGGCCAAGGTGCTGGCGGAGGCCCTCGAGCGTTTCACGCCGGAGCTTGTGCTGTGCGCCGGCCAGGCCGGCGGAAGGGCGCGCATCTCGCTGGAACGGGTAGCCATTAATTGTGACGACGCCCGGATTCCGGACAATGCCGGCAACCAGCCTGTGGACGAACCCGTGGTTCAGGGCGGACCGGCAGCCTATTTCACGTCGCTGCCCGTCAAGGCGGCGCTCGCGGCGTTGAGCGCAGAGCAGATCCCGGCCGAAGTATCCCAGAGTGCCGGGACCTATGTCTGCAACCATGTCTTCTACGCGCTCATGCACGCCCTGCGGCTACGTCCGGGCACCAGGGGAGGCTTTGTCCACGTCCCCTACGAGGACACCCAGCTTCCGGCCGGGAGCAGCGCCCCATCGCTGCCGGCCGCCCAGATGGCGTCGGCGCTCGCCGTCGTCGTGCGCACTGCGCTGGCGACGACGGCGGATCTCAAGCTCCCTGCGGGCGCAACCCACTAGCTCCAGCGGGTCATCCGGCCGCGCCCGAACCGGAGGCGGCCGCCGTCGGCGACGCGAAACAACTACTCCCACAATTACTGGACAATCAGTCCAGCAGTTCCCAGACGACGCCGATCGTGGCGGTGACGCCCGACTCGCCGGCCTCGACGGTGAGTGAGGCGACCGCCACCTCCCGCTGCATCTTCGCCACGGGGATCGGCGCCTGGAAACCGGTGTGCTGGGTGAGGGACAGGACCCTGCCCAGCCCGGTTCCCGCGAGGGAGGCGTAATGCTCGGCGGTGGTGCGGGCGTCCTGCCAGGCGGCCTCCCGGGCCCGGGCCTCCACGGCCGAGGAGTCGGCGAAGCCGAGGGTCAGCCCGTTCAGCCGGACGGCGTCGCCGCCGGCGGCAACCGCCGCGGCAAGGATCTGCGAGGACGCGGACAACTCGCGGATCCTGACGGTGAGCGTGCTGGAGGCCAGATAGCCGGTTACGGTCTGGCCCCGGCCATCCTGCCAGTTCAGCTCGGCCCGGACGTTCAGCCCGGACGTGGACAAGTCCGCGTCGTCCACCCCGTGTTGCCGGAGCTCCGACGTGATGGCGGCTGACCGTGTTCCCGCCTCGGTGTAGGCCTCGGCCACGGTATCGCGGCGGCATTCCACGCCTATCGACACGGTCAGCAGGTCCGGCACCGCTTCGGCGGTGCCGGTTCCTGCAACGGAGATGCTGCGGGGGCTGTCTGTCATGTCAGGCCTCGTAACGTTCGGGGGCGGGCACGCCCAATCTGCGGTGCGTGCTTGGTCTGGTCCCGGGCATGCCGGGCCGGGGGTAGCCGCCTGCTTCCAGGCCGGCGTGGCGCTCGAAGATGTTGGCGCTGCCCGGGTTGCCCGTGCGCCAGAGGGACCAGCCGGCGGCTATGAAGTACAGCGGAAGGAAGGGCAGCCCGAGGCACCAGGCGTATTGGGTGCTGTGGCGCTCTTCGTGGCCCAGCAGCACTGGATTGGTGCGGGCGGATTCCGGTCCGGCGCGGAAGAGGATCACGTTGCCCACCGTGAAGGCCGCAGCAAACGGCAACGGCCAGCGGTACCGGCCCGCGATCAGCAATCCGCGCGGACCGGAGCTGACGGTTGTCCGCGCACAGGCTGCCAGCAGCAGGCCCAGCAGGGTGGAGCCGTTGAGCAGGTTGGCGATCTGGCGAAGCCGTTGTCCGGGCGTCATGAGGCCATGGTAGCCGGGGGTGCGCCCGGCAGTCAGGGGCCCGCCGGGATGTCCCGTGCCGTGGGATCCCGGCGTCGGCGTGCCCAGGAGCAGCCGGCACCGCGGCGCCACGTGCGGGGCTGCCGTGCCATGCCGCCGACGGCCGTCTACTAGACTGGGGACAGTGACCACAAGCCTTGCCGACAACCTGCGCCGCGCCCTGTGCCCGGCGCACGCTGTTGGCATGATCCGACTCGTAGCTAAGAACAGTAGATGACTGAAACTTTGCCGGGCGCAGCCGTCCCGAATCCTCTGGATGAAGCCGCCATTACCGCCGCCGTAGACCAGGCCGTTGCCGCCATCGCCGCCGCCGCGACCCTCGATGAACTTAAGGCCGTGCGCCTCGCGCACACGGGCGAGAAGTCCGCCCTGAGCCTCGCCAACCGTGAGATCGGCGCGCTGCCCAAGGACCAGAAGGCCGCCGCCGGCAAGCTCATGGGTGCCTCGAGGGGACGGGTCAACAAGGCGCTCGCGGACCGCACGGTCGCGCTCGAGGCCGAAAACGACGCGCGGATCCTCGTCGAAGAGACCGTGGATGTCACGGCAGCGCCGCGCCGGCGCAAGGCCGGTGCACGCCACCCGCTGTCCACGCTGCAGGACCGCGTGGCGGACATCTTTGTCGGCATGGGCTGGGAAATCGCCGAGGGACCCGAGGTCGAGTCCGAATGGTTCAACTTCGATGCCCTGAACTTCAAGCCGGACCACCCCGCCCGCGACATGCAGGACACGTTCTTCGTCGAGCCGCCCGAGGCCCACCTGCTCATGCGCACGCACACTTCGCCGGTGCAGGTCCGCTCCATGCTGGAACGGGAGCTGCCCATCTACGTGCTGTGCCCGGGCAAGGTGTTCCGTACGGACGAGCTCGACGCGACGCACACCCCGGTGTTCCACCAGTTCGAGGGCCTGGCCATCGACAAGAAGCTGAGCATGGCGGACCTCCGCGGCACACTGGAGCACTTCGCACGCCAGATGTTCGGCGCGGAAGCCCAGATCCGGCTGCGCCCCAACTATTTCCCGTTCACCGAGCCGTCCGCCGAGCTCGACATCTGGCACCCGGGCGCCAAGGGCGGCCCCAGCTGGATCGAGTGGGGCGGCTGCGGCATGGTCAACGCCAACGTCCTGCGCGCCGCAGGCATCGACCCGGACATCTATTCAGGCTTTGCCTTCGGCATGGGCATCGAACGCACCCTCATGTTCCGCAACGAGGTTGGCGACATGCGCGACATGATTGAAGGCGACGTACGTTTCAGCGAGCACTTCGGGATGGAGATCTAACAGTGCGTATCCCACTTTCCTGGCTGCGCGAATTCGCGCAGGTACCGGCCGGAGCATCGGCCGAAGACGTCATGGCCGAACTCGTCAAGGTCGGCTTTGAAGAGGAAGCAGTCCACCGCCCCACGGACGCCCTCCGGGGGCCCATCGTGGTGGGCCAGGTGCTCAGCATCGTCAAGGAACCCCAGACCAACGGCAAGACCATCAACTGGTGCCAGGTCCGCGTTGTCCCCGAGGGCCAGCCGCAGACGCTCACCGGCGACGGCATCGACCCCTCCGGCGTCCAGGGCATCATCTGCGGCGCCCACAACTTCGTTGAGGGCGACAAAGTGGTGGTCACCCTCCCGGGTGCCGTGCTGCCGGGAGACTTCCACATCTCCGCGCGGAAAACCTACGGACACCTCTCCGCCGGCATGATCGCGTCCGTGCGGGAACTCGGCATCGGCGAGGACCACGACGGCATCCTGGTGCTGTCCCGGATCGGGCTGGATCCGGAAATCGGCACCGACGCCATGGAGCTGCTGGGCCTCTACGACCAGGCGGCCGAGATCAATGTGACACCAGACCGGGGGTATGCGTTCTCCATCCGCGGCGCGGCCCGCGAATACGCGCACGCCACCGGCACCGTCTTCACGGACCCCGTATCCAAGGTCCAGGTTCCGCAGTCGCTCTCCGGCGGCTACGGCGTCAAGCTCAACGACGACGCCCCCATCTACGGCAAGCCCGGCTGCGACCGTTTCGTGGCCCGTACCGTGCGCGGTGTGGACGCCACCCGGCCCACCCCGCCGTGGATGACCTCCCGTCTCCGGCTCGCCGGCATCCGGTCCATCTCCCTTCCGGTGGACATCTCCAACTACGTCATGCTCGAGCTCGGGCAGCCGAACCACTGCTATGACCTGGACAAGCTGGCCGGCGACATCGTGGTCCGGCGGGCCACGGCGGGGGAGAAGATCACCACCCTGGACGACAAGGAGCGCACGCTCGACGTCGAGGATCTGCTGATCACGGACGAATCCGGGCCCATCGGAATCGCCGGTGTCATGGGCGGTGCCCACACCGAAGTCTCGGACACCACCACGAACGTCCTGGTCGAGGCCGCGCATTTCGACGAGGTTTCGATCGCCCGCGCCCGCCGCCGGCACAAGCTGCCGTCCGAGGCGTCCAAGCGCTTCGAACGCGGCGTGGACTGGCAGGTGGCCGATGTGGCCGCCCAGCGTGTGGTGGACCTGCTGGTCGAACTCGCCGGCGGAACGGCCGACGAGGCCGGGACCGACGTCGGGACCGCGCCGGACGCCGTCACCATCGAGCTGCCGGCAGAGTACGCGGCAGCCCGGATCGGGATCGACTTCACCGAGGAACAGATCCTGACCTCGCTCGAGGACCTCGGCGCCGTCGTTGCCAAGTCCGGCAACGGCTACACGGTGACCGCCCCGAGCTGGCGCCAGGACCTCGAGACCAAGGACGACCTCACCGAGGAAATCGCCCGGCTGGTTGGCTATGACAAGATCCCGGCGACCCTGCCGGTGGCGCCTCCGGGCCGTGGCCTGACCCGCGTCCAGCAGCAGCGCCGCCGCCTGATCCAGGCCCTCGCCGACGCCGGGCTCACCGAGGTGCTGGCGTATCCGTTCGTCTCGAAGGCCGCCAATGACACCTTTGGCGTCCCCGCCGAGGGTGCGGCGCGCAAGGCCCTCAAGCTGGCCAACCCGATCAGCGAGGAGCACGGCTTCCTGCGGACCTCCGTCCTGCCGGGCCTGATCGAGGTGGCCAAGCGCAACCACTCCCGAGGCTTCCGCGACCTCGCCCTCTTCGAGGCCGGGCTCGTGTTCCTGCCGGGCGAGAAGCTGGGCACCTCCGCGATTCCGCCGCTTGGCGTCAAGCCCGGCGACGATGTGCTCGATGCCCTGTACGACGGCGTCCCGGACCAGCCGCTGCACCTGGGCGCCGTGCTCACCGGTCACGACTCTCCCGCCGCCCCGGGCCACGCCCCGCGGGCCTGGGACTGGGCGGACGCGGTGGACATCGCCCGGATCGCCGGCGACGTGCTCGGCGTCGAGCTCCTGGTCACGCAGGGCCGGCATCAGGCCTTCCACCCGGGCCGGGCCGCGCAGCTTGAACTGCGCACCGGCGAAGTGGTGGGCTACGCCGGCGAGCTGCACCCGAAGCTGCTGGCGGCGCACGACATGCCGGCCCGTTCCGTGGCGCTGGAACTGAACGCCGACGCCCTCTTCGAGGCCGCCGCCGACGTGATCGTGGCCCGGCACATCTCGACGTACCCGGTGGCCACGCAGGACGTGGCCCTGGTGGTGGCGCAGGATGTCCCGGCGGGGGAGGTGCTGGCTGCACTGCGTGAAGGCGCCGGCGAACTGCTCGAGGACGTCGCGTTGTTCGACGTCTACGCGGGCAAGGGCATCGAGGAAGGCAAGAAGTCGCTGGCGTTCAGCCTGCGCTTCCGCGCCGACGACCGCACGCTGACCGCGGACGAGGCCTCGGAGGCCCGTGAAGGTGCCGTGGCCGCCGCCCACGAACGATTCGGAGCGGTGCAGCGCTGAGAACTGCGCCGGTGACAGCGCAGATTAGCTGAAAGGGGCGGGTCATGGCATCACACCTTGTTGTGCGTGCCTGCCCGCCCTTTCGCGTTCCCGGCGACCCCGGTGTTCCCGGCGACCCCGGTGTTCCCAGGGACCTGGGGGCACCGGTGGCCGCGGCATCAGACCTGTACCCGGAACCGGAGCTGGAACGCGACTCGCGCTCCCTGCTGGACGGGGCCGAGCTCCTCCGGGCCCGGGCCATGACCCCGCGGACCCGGGAGGACTTCCTGTACGGGCGGCTCGCGCAGCGCCGGTTCGCCGCCGGCCTGCTCGGCGTTCCGGCATCGGATCTCACCGCCTGGTACAGCTGCCCACGGTGCGGCACCGGCACAGACATCTCACACGGCCGGCCCGGCTACCTGCTCCGGGGCCAGGCGGCGCCGCTGCTGCTGAGTCTGTCCCGTGCGGCCGGCTGGACGCTACTGGCCGGGGTCGTGGACCCGGACCCCGGCGAGCATCTGGGCATCGACGTCGAGGATCCGGCCCGGGCGGACTTCGACGGGTTCGACGACGTCGTGTTGACCCCGGCGGAACAACGGCACCTCGCCGGACTGGCCGGCATCGCGATGCTGCAGGGCAGGGCGCGCCTGTGGGCGCGCAAGGAGGCCTGGCTCAAAATGCTGGGCACCGGGCTGCAGACGGCACCGGACACCCTGGACGTGCTGGCGCCGACAGTGAACGGCCGCTCAGGGCTCCGGGACCTGCCGCCGGCAGAGACAGGCCTGCCCGCTGATCTCGTGGCCGCCGTCGCCCTGGCGGGCCTTCCATAAACCTGCCGGCTCCGACTTTTTTGCAGCCGGCCGCTGCGTCAGGTTCCGGCCGCCGTCGGCAATCTGCCGTCGGCCGGCCGACGTCGGCAATTTGCCCTCGGCATTGTGCCGCCGGCAGTTTGCCACCGGAACTCTGCCCTCAGATCTTGGGCGGCGTTGCCTGCGGGAGCGGCGGCAGGGCGTCGGCGAACAGCCAGGGGTGCAACAGGGCCTCTGCGTCCAGGCCTGTCGTGTGGGCGGCCGCGACGATGAAGTCGGCGGTGGTCACGGTGCCGTGGCGGAAACGGTCCGTCCAGTCGTGCAGCAGGGCGAAGAACGCCAGGTCGCCGCAACGTACCCGCAGGGCGTGCAGGGCCAGGGCGCCGCGTTTGTAGACCCGGTCATCAAACATCAGTTCCGGGCCGGGGTCGCCCACCATCAGGTCCTGCGGGGCAGCGGCGAGCTTGCGCCAGGCGGCGCGGGCGCGGGCCGCCGCCGACATGATGCCGGCCTCTTCAGACCAGATCCATTCCGCGTAGCAGGCAAAGCCCTCGTGCAGCCAGATGTCCTTCCAGGTCGCCGTGGTCAGGGAATTCCCGAACCACTGGTGGGCGAGTTCGTGGGCGATCATCCGCTGTGATTCCCAGTCCTGCCGCAGATGGTTGGGCCCCAGGATGGACAGTGTCTGCGCTTCCAGCGGGATTTCCAGGACGTCGTCGGTGACCACCACCGTGTACTCCGGGAAGGGGTACGGACCAAAACAGCTGGTGAAGGTCCGCATCATGTCGGGCTGGCGTGCCAGGGCGGCCCGGGCGCCCGCCTGCAGCGACGCCGGCACGGCCACATACTGCGGAACGTGCCCTGAGGGCCGGTCGGCATTGAGCGTCAGGAGCTCGTAGCGGCCGATCTGGACCGTGGCCAGGTAGGTGGCCATGGGTTCGGCCTGCTCGAAGACCCAGGTCTCGCGGCTGGCCCTGCTGGTGCGGGAGAGCAGCACGCCGTTGCACACGGCCCGGTAGTTCGCGTCGGTGGTAACGGTGATGAGGTAAGTCGCTTTATCCCGCGGGTGGTCATTGCACGGAAACCAGGAGGCTGCGCCGTTGGGCTGCCCGGCGACCAGCACGCCATCGGAGAGCTCTTCCCAGCCCACTTCGCCCCACACACCGCGGCGCGGTGCGGGGTAGCCCTCGTAGCGGATGTCCAGCGTGAAGGCCTCGGTGGCGAGCAGCGGGTTGTCGGGGTAGACGACGAGCTGCTCGGCCCGCTGGGTGAACCGGCGTACCCTGCGCCCGTTGAGCTGGATCTTCGTGGCCCGCAAGCCGGCCAGGTCCAGGACGATCGCCGACGTCGGGAGCTGCGTGATGGCGTGCAGGACGGCGTGCCCGGCAAGGCGGTTGCTGCTGACCCGGTAGTCCAGATCGAGTTCATACCGGGTGACGCGGTAGGCATTGGTCCCGTGGCCGGGCATGTAGGGGTCCGGGGCGCCGGCTTCCGGGCTGGTGGCCCGGCTGATTTCGCGGCTGATTTCCCCGCTGATCTCCCCGCGGGCGGCGGCGCCGCTGCTGCTTGGTGCGCTGGTGCTCAATGGACGGACCTTCGGTTGTGGTGCTGGTGGACGTGCGCAGGCGCCGGGCCTAACGGGGCCCGGCGGGCGGTGCCGGCCCGTCCCAGGGGCTGACCGGATTGCCCATCCAGTACGTCCCGGCAGGGACGGTTTCGCCCCGCATGACGAGGGACGCCGGCCCCACCGTGCCGCCGCTGCCAATCCTGGCCTGCGGCAGGATGACGCCGTGCGGGCCCATGGTGGCTCCGTCATCGAGCGTAACAGTGTCGATGCTCATGACACGGTCATGGAACAGATGGGTCTGGACCACGCACCCGCGGTTGACGGTCGAATTCCTGCCGAGGGTGACGAGGTCCGCCTCCGGCAGCCAGTAGCTTTCGCACCAGGTACCGGCACCGATTTTCGCACCGAGAGCCCGCAGCCACCACACCAGCGCTGGTGTCCCCGTGGCAGCGCGCGCGAACCACGGGGCGCTGACCATCTCAATGAATGTGTCCACTACCTCGTTCCGCCAAATGAAGGAGCTCCACAGCGGGTGCTCGCCGGGACGGATTCGGCCCACCAGCAGCCACTTGGCCACGACGGCACTGCCCGCGGCCGTGGCCCCGGCGAGCAGGATCACCACCCCGCTCAGGAGAGCGGCGATTCCGTAGTTGAACAGGGCCGCCATCGCGTCGAACGCGAGCATGACGCCGACGGCGATAACGACTGTCAGCATGACCGGGACGAACCGGCACAGCTCCCACAGGGCGCGCGCGACCTTCAGCCTCTGGGGCGGCTGGTAGGTCCGCGTGTCGTCGGAGGCGATGGCGGTGCGCCGCAGCCGCACAGGCGGGCTGCCGAGCCATGAGGTGCCGGACTTCGCCTTGGCCGGCGTCGCGGACAAGACGGCCACGAGGGAGTTCTTGGGCACGCTGCGCCCGGCCGCCGTCATGCCCGAGTTGCCCAGGAAAGACCGCTTGCCGATCTTGGCCGGGGCTATGTGCATCCAGCCGCCGTCGAGTTCGTAGGACGCCACCATCGTGTCGTCGGCCAGGAACGCGCCTTCGCCCACGGTGGTCATGCGCGGGATCAGCAGCACTGTCGAGGCCTCCACGTTGCGGCCGACCTTCGCACCGAGAAGCCGCAGCCAGACCGGCGTAAAGAGGCTGGCGTAGATCGGGAACAGCAGATCACGGGCCAGATCCAGTACCCGCTCGGTCGCCCAGACCTGCCACCCGATCCGGCTCCGGACCCGGTAGTAGCCTTCAGCGAGGCCGACGCTGAGGAGCCTCGTCGTGGCCAGGATCAGCAGCAGGTTGGTCAGGAACCATGCCAGCGCCGCCAGCGGGATCGAGAGCGCTATGCCGGGCAGCGCCGCGGGCAGGGAGGGGCTGCCCTGGATGAACGCGAAGATCACCAAGGCCGCGACGGCGGCGGAGACGTAGGGGATGAGCGCCAGCATGGCGGAGGCGGCGGCGAAACCGGCGAACCACAGCCGGCCCATCAGCCGGTGCTCGTCCGGGGAGTCCGGCCACGAGTGCCGGGCCTTGCCACGGCGCTCGGCCGGCGACCCGGCCACGAGCTGGCCCGCCTTGACCTTGCCGATCACAGCGGAACCCGGCTCCACCTGCGCCCCGGCACCCACCGTGGCTCCCGGCATCAGCGTGCTGCGGGCCCCCACGCTTGCGCCGGGGCCAATCCGGATGGCGCCGATGTGGACACGGTCGCCGTCGATCCACCAACCGGACAGATCGACTTCGGGCTCGATGTTGGACCCTGTGCCGAGGGTCAGCAGCCCGGTGACGGGCGGCAGCGAGTGCAGCTGGACGTTCTCGCCGATCTTCGCCCCGAGCGCTTTCGCGTAGTAGGGCACCCAAGGCGCGCTGGCCAGGCTGATGGCGCCGGCCAGGTCCTGGATCTGTTCCGCGAGCCAGAGCCGGAGGTGCACCCGCCCGGACCGGGGATAGGTGCCAGGCACCACGTTGCGCAGCAGGATGCGGGCCGCGGCAACGGAGAGCAGCATCCGCCCGGCGGGACTGACGAAGACCAGCCAGGAAGCGCCCACCCACCACCATGAGATCGTTGGCGCGGCGCTGAATCCGGCGAAGGCGGCCAGCAGGTTGTTGGCTGCCATCAGGTAGGTCAGCCAGCGCATGCCGACCAGGATGTGCAAGGGAATGCCCAGGAGCGTCTGGAAGGCCTGCGACTTCCGCGCGGTGGGCCGGACGGTCCGCTCCGGGGCAGCGACGGCGCCACCCTCCGGCAGCGACTGCCGGGCCTCGTCCACCAGGGCGCCCACCCTGGGTGTCGCGTAGATATCGGCCACCGTGATGGTGGGATAGCGGACGCGGAGGGCGGACACGAGCTGTGCGGCGGCCAGCGAGCCGCCGCCGTAGGCGAAGAAGTCGGCATCGAGGCTGGTGACCGGGCTTCCCAGCACGGCGCTCCACTGCTCCACGATCCACTGCGCGTCCTCCGGCAGGTTCAGCGGGGCACCTTCGGCCTCTGCCGCTCCGGTTCCGCTGAGTGGCCAGGGCAGGGCGTGGCGGTCCACTTTGCCGCTGGTCTTGGTCGGCAGCGAATCGACGAGCGTCAGCAGCGGAATGAGGGGCGCGGGCAGGCGTTCGCCCAGCAGTTCGCGGGCGGCCGCGAGGTCGATGTCACGGCCCGCGACGGCGGCCAGGTAGCCGACCAGGATCTGGTTGCCGGCCGCGGTGGTCTGCACGGCGGCGGCGGCGCCGGCGATATCCGGCAGGGACTGCAGGGCGGCGTCGATTTCGCCGAGCTCAATCCGGCGGCCGCCGAGCTTGACCTGCTCATCGGCGCGGCCCTGGAAAATGAGGCCTTCGGCTTCGTACCTGACGAGGTCGCCGGAGCGGTAGGCGCGCGGCCAGCCCAGGGACGGCATGGGGGCATATTTTTCCGCGTCCTTGACCGGGTCAAGGTACCGGGCCAGCCCGACGCCGCCGATGATGAGTTCGCCCACCGCGCCTTCAGCGACGGGCACCGAATCGGTGTCGACGACGGCGAGGTCCCAGCCGTCCAGCGGCAGGCCGATCCGGACGGGGCCGGGGGCGCCGAGCTGCGCGGCGCACGCGACCACGGTGGCCTCGGTGGGCCCGTAGGTGTTCCAGACTTCGCGTCCTTCGATGGCGAGCCGTTCGGCAAGGTCGGGCGGGCACGCCTCCCCGCCGAAGATCAGCAGCCGGACACTTTCCAGTGACTCGACGGGCCAGAGAGCGGCGAGTGTAGGGACGGTGGAGACCACGGTGATGCCGTGGCTGATGAGCCAGGGGCCGAGGTCCATGCCGGTCCGCACCAGCGCCCGGGGCGCCGGAACCAGGCAGGCGCCGTGGCGCCACGCGAGCCACATTTCCTCGCAGGAGGCATCGAAGGCAACCGACAGGCCGGCCAGCACCCGGTCCTGCGGGCCCACCGGATCGGCCTGCAGGAAGATGCGGGCCTCGGCGTCCACGAACGCGGCGGCCGAGCGGTGCTGGACCGCGACGCCCTTGGGGGTGCCGGTGGAGCCGGAGGTGAAAATGACCCACGCGTCGTCGTCGGGGCCGGGCGGCCTCGCGTCGGGGAACGGGCGGGGGTGGTTGCTGTCCGTAACGATCTTCCCGCCGGCGCGGAGGATGCCGGCCACCCTCGCCTCCCCGAAGACCAGCTTGGCCCGCTCATCGGGATCGTCGGCGTCCACGGGGACATAGGCCGCACCGACCAGCAGCACCGCCAGGATCGAGACGTAGAGTTCGTTGGTGCCGGACGGGATCCGGACGCCGATCTTGTCGCCTGCACCCAGCCCGGCGAGGTGCAGTTTCCGGGCGGTGGCCCTGACCTCGTCCATGAGCTGGGCGTAACTGAGCGAACGGTGGCCGTCGTCGAGCGCCGAAGCGTCCGGGTACCGGGCGGCAGTATCCCGGATGATGTCTATCAGCGTCCGCTCCGGCGGGGCGGAAAGGGCACCCGGCAGCTGGGGCTCGTGGACGGTGAGAGGGGGAGCGGCAAGACTCTGCACCGCACCGGCGTCGGGGGCTTCACTGGGGGTCAGTCGTTGCTCGGTCACTGGCGCATTGTCCCTGCAGGAGATGAACGGATAGTGTTTCAGCGCGGCTTGGGGGACCGTGCAGCTTAGGGGACGAGGATGACTTTGCCGGTGGTGCGGCGCTGTTCAAGGTCCTCGTGGGCACGGGATGCCTCGCCGAGAGGGTAGCGTGCGCCGATCCTGACCTTGAGGCTGCCCTCGGCCGCGGCGGCAAAGACTTCGTCGGAGCGCCAGCGGCGTTCCCGGGCGTCGCGCAGGTAATGGCCCATGGTGGGCCGCGTGAGGTACAGCGAGCCGCCGGCGTTGAGCCGCTGCGGGTCCAACGGCGGGACCGGGCCAGACGCTGCGCCGAAGAGGACCAGCATTCCCCGGATGCGCAGGGACGCCAGGGAGGCGTCGAAAGTGTCTTTTCCGACGCCGTCGTACACCACATCCGCGCCGGTGCCGTTGGTCAGATCCCGGACCCGGTCGGCGAAACCGTCGTAGCGCAGCACGTGGTCGGCGCCGGCCTCGCGGGCCAGCTGCTCTTTCGCATCGGTCGAAACGGTGGTGATGACGTTGGCGCCCCTGGCCTTGAGCAACTGGATCATCAGGAGCCCCACACCGCCGGCGCCGGCGTGGAGCAGCACGGTGTGGCCGGACTCGACCTTGAAGGTGGAGTTGATCAGGTAGTGGGCCGTCACGCCCTGCAGCGGCAGCGCGGCGGCGGTGAAATCATCAAGGCCGTCGGGAACCGGGAGGGCTTTGTCCTCATCGACGAGTGCATAGCCGGCGTAGCAGTCAGTGCCCTCGGCCGTGGCCACCCGGTCACCGGGAGCAAACCCGGTGACGGCGTCGCCGACCTCCTCCACGGTGCCCGCGGCCTCGGAACCTGGCGTGAAGGGGTAGCTGACCTTGTAGACGCCGCTGCGCTTGTAGGTGTCAATGAAGTTCACGCCCGCGGCCGCGACCTTGACCAGCAGCTGGCCGGGCCCGGGAACGGGCCGGGCTGTCTTGTCGAGTTCGAGGACCTCGGGGCCGCCGGCCTGGCGGGCGACGATTGCGTGCATCATGTGGCTCCTTTTCCGGGCGGGGAATTCTGTCCCGGTCCCTGGGTCCATCCTAGGGACACCGGGGGTAACCATGAAGGGGCCTTCCGTAACCAGCCGTCACGTGATGTTAAGGCCGACGTCGCCCGGAGGCGGCGGCCCCTGCGCGGCCGCCGGCGGTCCGAGCTTTAGTAGCGGCGGGTTACCGTTGCCATCGGGCATTCGAAGTGGCGGCCCGCGGCGAGTCCGACGTCGTTGAGGTAGCGGACAATGATGGCGTACGACTGCATCAGCGTGGTTTCCGTGTACGGGACCTGGTGCTTGGCGCAGTACTCGCGGACGATCTTGGCGGCCTGGTGCAGCTGCGGGCGGGCCATGTCCGGGAAGAGGTGGTGTTCGGCCTGGCGGTTGAGGCCGCCGAGCAGGATGTCCATGAAGCGGCCGCCCGAGATGTTCCGGGAAGTCAGGACCTGGCGGCTGAAGAAGTCCACCCGGCTGTCTGCCGGCAGCACCGGCATGCCCTTGTGGTTCGGCGCGAAGGACGCGCCCATGTAGAAGCCGAACACGGCCAGCTGGACGCCGATGAAGGCGAACGCCATGCCCAGTGGCAGGAAGGTGAACGCGAGGACCGGCAGGAGGCTGAGCCGGACCGCGAGGATCGGGATTTCGACCCAGCGGTGTGTGACCTTGGCCCGGCGGACGATGAATTTCACGGAGTCGATCTGCAGTCCCAGGCCCACCAGGAACAGGAGCGGGAAGAAGAACCAGCCCTGCTTGCGGGTCAGGAACGCGAGGCGTCCCTGGCGGTCGGCTACGGCTTCGGGGTGGAAGGCGATGGGGCCGGGCGCGATGTCCGGGTCCTTGGAGATGACGTTCGGGTGGTTGTGGTGCGCGCCGTGCTTCTGCTCCCACCAGGAGTAGCTGATCCCGGCCACGGAGGTGGCGAGCAGGCGTGCTGCCCAGTCGTTGGCGCGGCGGGACGCGAAGATCTGCCGGTGCCCGGCCTCGTGGGCCAGGAAGCTCAACTGCGTGCAGATGATGCCCAGGGCGGCGGCGATCAGGAGCTGGAACCAGCTGTCACCGATCAGCGCGAACCCGAACCAGGTGGCGGCCATCAGGAGCACCAGGCTGGCGAACACCGTGATGTAGAACCCGACGCGCCGTTCGAGGAGGCCGGCCGTCTTGACGCTCTTGAGGAGTTCCGAGTAGCTCAGGACTACGGCGTTGGGCTGCCGGACGCGCGATGGCGGCCGCGCCTGCGTTTCGGCGGTAAGGGTGGAAGTGGCGGTCATAGGGCGCTTGCCTCGTCACGGTTACGGGCAACGCTGCAGCTGACATTCGCAGCGGCACGGTCTGGATCACCCTTTACCAAGCATACGCCCCCGGGTTTCCGCGGCGGGCCATTCGGAGGCCTCGGACACACGCCCATCGATGCATAAATATCGGCATCTATGCATACTCTTGCTGTATAGTCGTGCTTATGACTATTTCTGTTGCCGTCTCCGGGGCGAGCGGCTATGCCGGCGGCGAGGTCCTGCGGCTCCTCGCCGGTCATCCCGACGTCACCATCGGCGCCATCACGGCCCACAGCAACGCCGGTTCCAGACTAGGGGAATTGCAGCCGCATCTCCATGGCCTCGCGGACCGGATCCTTGAAGACACCACCGTGGATAACCTGGCCGGGCACGACGTCGTGTTCCTGGCTCTTCCGCACGGGGCATCCGCGGAGATCGCGGCGCAGCTGCCCGCCGGGACCCTGGTCATCGACGCCGGCGCGGACCACCGCCTCGAGGACCCGGAGGCCTGGGAGAAGTTCTACGGTTCGGCCCACGCCGGAACCTGGCCCTACGGCCTCCCTGAACTGCCCGGCCAGCGCGATGCCCTCCGCGGCGCCACCCGGATCGCCGTCCCCGGCTGCTACCCGACCTCGGCCCTGCTGGCCCTCACTCCCGGCTTCAGCAACCAGCTGCTGGAGGGCGACGACGTCGTGATCGTTTCCGCCTCCGGAACGTCAGGGGCCGGCAAAGCTGCCAAGGTCAACCTGATCGGCGCCGAAGTCATGGGCTCCATGAGCCCCTACGGGGTCGGCGGGGGACACCGGCACACCCCCGAGATCGAGCAGGGACTCTCCAAGGCGCTGGGGGCCCCGGTCACCGTCTCCTTCACGCCCACGCTGGCACCGATGAGCCGCGGCATCCTCACGACGGCGACAGCCAAGGTGCGGCAGCAGCCAGACCGCAGTGTCACCGCCGAGGAGCTCCGCCGCGCATGGGCCGAGGCCTACGACGACGAACCGTTCGTGCACCTGCTCCCGGAGGGCCAGTGGCCCTCCACCAAATCGGTCCAGGGATCGAACCACACGGTCATGCAGCTCGCCTTCGATGAGCACACCGGTCGCGTGATCGTGTGCTGCGCCATCGACAACCTGACCAAGGGGACCGCCGGCGGGGCCGTGCAGTCCATGAATATCGCCCTCGGCCTGGCGGAATCCGCCGGCCTCAACCTCCAGGGAGTCGCACCGTGAGCATCACCGCACCGCAGGGATTCCGCGCCGCCGGCGTGACGGCCGGGCTCAAGGCTTCCGGCAAGCCGGACGTGGCCCTCGTGGTCAACGACGGCCCGTCCAAGGCCGCCGCGGCGGTCTTCACGTCCAACCGCGTCGCCGCGGCCCCCGTGCACTGGTCCCGCGAAGTGGTCAAGGACGGCCGCGTGGATGCCGTGATCCTCAATTCCGGCGGGGCCAACGCCTGCACCGGGCCCCAGGGGTTCCAGAACACGCACACCACCGCGGAAAAGACCGCCGAAGCCCTCGGCGTCTCCGCCACCGACGTCGTGGTCTGCTCCACCGGACTGATTGGCGAACAGCTCCCCATGGAGAAAATCCTGGCCGGGATCGGTTCCGCCACCGCCGCCCTGGCCGCCGACGGCGGCCCCGCGGCAGCCACCGCGATCATGACCACGGACTCGGTGTCCAAGCAGGCCGTCTTCACCGGCACGGCCGCGGACGGCACACAGTTCACCATCGGCGGCATGGCCAAGGGCGCCGGCATGCTGGCCCCGGGTCTGGCCACCATGCTGGTGGTCCTCACCACGGACGCCGACGTCCCGCCGGACGTGCTCGACGCCGAACTTCGCAACGCCACCCGGGTCACTTTCGACCGGGCGGACTCGGACGGCTGCATGTCCACTAACGACACCGTGGTGCTGCTGGCATCCGGGGCCTCCGGCGCCGCGCCGTCCGCCGCCGACTTCGGCACGGGCCTGACCCAGGTCTGCGCCGAGCTGGCCCGCAAACTGATCGGCGACGCCGAGGGCGCCAGCCACGACATCGCGATCCGGACGTTCAACGCCGCGAGCGAGCGGGACGCCGAAATCGTCAGCCGCGCCGTCGCCCGCTCCAACCTGTTCAAGACCGCGATCTTCGGCAAGGACCCCAACTGGGGCCGCGTGCTGTCCGCCGTCGGCACCACCGACGCGGCCTTCGAACCGGACCAGCTGAACGTGTCCATGAACGGCGTGCAGATCTGCCGCAACGGCAGCATCGGCGATGACCGGAACCTCGTGGACCTCGAACCGCGCGAGGTCCTCGTCGAAATCGACCTGCAGGCCGGCACAGCCGAGGCCACGATCCTCACGAACGACCTCACCCACGACTACGTCCACGAAAACAGCGCCTACTCCAGCTAGGCCGTTCCCGGAAGGACGAACGCCCATGAGCACCCAGACACGCGAGACCACCTCCCAGTCCGACGCCCGGGACAAAGCCGCCACCCTGATCGAGGCGCTGCCCTGGATCCAGCGCTTTGCCGGCAGCACCATGGTGATCAAGTACGGCGGCAACGCCATGGTCAACGACGAGCTCCGCCGCGCCTTCGCCGAGGACGTCGTGTTCCTGCACCACGTCGGCATCCACCCGGTGGTGGTGCATGGCGGCGGGCCGCAGATCAACGCCATGCTCAGCCGGCTCGGGATCGAATCCGAATTCAAGGGCGGCCTGCGCGTCACCACGCCCGAGGCCATGGACGTGGTCCGGATGGTCCTCACCGGCCAGGTGGGCCGCGAACTCGTGGGCCTGATCAACTCCCACGGCCCGTACGCCGTCGGGATGTCCGGCGAGGACGGCGGCCTGCTCCGCGCCGTCCGCACCGGCACCGTGGTGGACGGCGAAGAGGTGGACCTGGGCCTGGTGGGCGAGGTGGTCGGGGTGAACCCGGAAGGCATCGTGGACATCCTCGCGGCCGGCCGGATTCCCGTGATCTCCACCGTCGCCCCGGAAATTGACGACGCCGGATCCACCACCGGTCAGGTACTTAACGTCAACGCGGACACGGCGGCCGCCGCGGTCGCCTCGGCCCTGGGTGCCTCCAAGCTGGTCATCCTGACCGATGTTGAAGGCCTCTACGCCAACTGGCCGGACAGGTCATCGCTCATCTCGTCGCTGACGGCGTCCGAGCTGCGCGAGATGCTGCCGCGCCTTGAGTCCGGCATGATCCCGAAGATGGCGGCGTGCCTGAAAGCCATTGACGACGGCGTCGAGCGCGCCCACATCGTGGACGGCCGTCTGCCGCACTCGATGCTCCTGGAAATCTTTACGACCGCCGGCATCGGCACCCAGGTCGTCCCCGACGAGGAAGTGAACGCATAGTGAGCAGCACTGAACTGAGCCATTCCGCTGAAGGCCGCAACAGGGGTGGGGGGACGGGCGGGGCCCCCATTGCCGGCTCGGCCCCCACAGCTTCCGTTATGACTGGAAAGAGTAGTGGCGCGCAGTGGTTGTCCCGCTACTCGTCCTCCCTGCTGGGCGTCTTCGGCACCCCGCAGCGGGTCCTGGTCCGCGGCGCCGGCTGCCTCGTATGGGACGCCGACGGCAAGGAATACCTGGACCTGCTCGGCGGCATCGCGGTGAACGCCCTCGGCCACGCCCACCCATTCGTGACCTCGGTGATCTCCAGCCAGCTGGCCACCCTGGGCCACGTCTCGAACTTCTTCACAAGCCCCACCCAGATCGCCTTGGCCGAGAAGCTGCTGGAACTGTCCAAGGCGCCGGCCGGTTCCAAGGTGTTCTTCGCCAACTCCGGCACCGAAGCCGTCGAGGCGGCCTTCAAGCTGGCGCGCCGGAACAGTGGCGGCGGCCCCGACTCAGCAGCGAAGCCGCGCACCAAGATCATCGCGCTCGAAGGCGCCTTCCACGGGCGCACCATGGGCGCCCTCGCACTGACCTCCAAGGAGGCCTACCGGGCGCCGTTCGCGCCGCTGCCCGGCGGCGTCGTGCATGTTCCGTTCGGTGACATCGAGGCCCTCCAAGCCGCCATCGACGAGACCACGGCCGCCGTCTTCCTCGAACCGATCCAGGGCGAGGCCGGCGTCCGGCCGCTGCCTGCCGGCTACCTCAAGGCGGCCCGCGAGGCCACGAGCGCGGCCGGCGCCCTGCTGATCCTCGACGAGGTCCAGACCGGCATCGGCCGCACCGGCAAGTGGCTGGCCAGCGAGGACGCCGGGATCGTGCCCGACGCCGTGACCCTCGCCAAGGGCCTGGGCGGCGGCTTCCCGGTCGGCGCGCTCGTCACGTTCGGCCCGGAATCATCCGCGCTGCTGACCGCCGGCCAGCACGGGACGACATTCGGCGGCAACCCGGTGGCCACCGCCGCTGCCCTCGCCACCCTGCACGTCCTGGAAAACCAGGACATCCTGGCCCACGTGCGGAACCTGGGGGAGCATCTGCGCTCCGGCCTCGCCGGAATCGCCGGCGTGACCGAGGTCCGCGGCGAGGGGCTGCTGATCGGCTTCGACCTCGACGCCGACGTCGCCCCGGGCGTCGTGGCCGCCGGCCTCGACGCCGGGTTCATCGTCAACAGCCCGGGCCCGCGCACCATCCGGCTGGCGCCCCCGCTGATCCTGACCACCGAGCAGGCAGACCTTTTCCTGGCCGCCCTGCCCGCGCTGCTCGAGACCGCCAAGACCAACGCTGCAAAGGACGCCAAGTGACCGCCGCCGTGACCACAACTGAACTC
This sequence comes from Arthrobacter sp. 49Tsu3.1M3, assembly GCF_900168135.1. Classification (NCBI taxonomy): domain Bacteria; kingdom Bacillati; phylum Actinomycetota; class Actinomycetes; order Micrococcales; family Micrococcaceae; genus Arthrobacter; species Arthrobacter sp. 49Tsu3.1M3. The sequence goes on along the minus strand of NZ_FUZD01000004.1, from coordinate 15,227 downwards.
TCGACAAGACCCGTCCGCCACTTCCTCAAGGACACGGACCTCAGCCCGGCCGAGCAGGCCGAGGTCCTCGAGCTCGCCGTCCGGATGAAGGCCGCGCCCTACAGCGTGCAGCCCTTTGCCGCGGACGGCAACGGCCGCCGGACGGTGGCCGTCATCTTCGACAAGACCTCCACCCGGACCAGGGTCTCCTTCGCCACCGGCATCGCGGACATGGGCGGCAACGCGCTCATCATCAACCCCGGCGAGGCGCAGATCGGGCACAAAGAATCGGTCGAGGACACTGCCAAGGTGCTCGAACGCATGGTCTCGACCATTGTGTGGCGCACGGGTGCGCATGCCGGGCTCGTGGCCATGGCCGCGAACTCCCGCGTTCCGGTCATCAACGCCCTGTGCGATGACTACCACCCGTGCCAGCTCCTGGCCGATCTGCTGACGGTCAAGGAGCACAGGGGCTCGCTCCAGGGCCTGACCATGGCGTACCTGGGCGACTCGGCCAACAACATGGCGAACTCCTACCTGCTGGCCGGCGTGACGGCGGGCATGAACGTGCGCATCGCGGGCCCGGAGGGCTACCTGCCGTCTCCGGAGATCATCGCCGCCGCCGAGGACCGTGCCGCTGAGACCGGCGGCTCGGTGCTGGTGACGGTCGACGCCGCCGAAGCCCTCCTGGGCGCCGACGTCGTCGCGACCGACACGTGGGTTTCCATGGGCCAGGAGGCGGAGAAGGAAGCGCGGATGAAGCTGTTCCGCGCCTATTCCGTGGATGCCGACGCGATGAAGCTCGCGGCGCCGGACGCCGTCGTGCTGCACTGCCTGCCGGCCTACCGGGGCTACGAGATCGCCGCGGACGTCATTGACGGCCCGCAGTCGGTGGTCTGGGACGAGGCCGAAAACCGGCTGCACGCGCAGAAAGCACTCATGGCCTGGCTCATGCACCGCTCCGGTCTGGCTGTGGTTGACGGGCTCGCACCGGTCGATGGGCTGGCACCGGTGGGCGGCCCGGCCTGATGTCCGTCCAGCCAGCCTCTCCTGGGGCCAGCCCGGCCACCAAGACAGCCCGGCAGGCGCGGATCACGGCGATCCTCACGGGCGAATCTGTCCGTTCCCAGGCCGAGCTCGCGGCGCTGCTCGCGGACGACGGCGTCCAGGTCACCCAGGCCACGCTGTCCCGCGACCTCGTGGAACTCGGCGCCGTCCGGGTCCGCGGCAAGGACGGCGTGCTGGTCTACGCCGTCCCGGGGGAGGGCGGCGAACGGGCGGCCAAGAGCGGCGTCACCCAGGAAATCCTCGACGCCCGGCTGACCCGGCTGTGCGGGGAACTGCTCGTCACCGCCGAGGCCTCCGCCAACCTCGTGGTGCTTCGGACCCCGCCGGGCGCCGCGAACTTCCTGGCCCTCGCCATCGACCACTCCGTGATGCCCTCGATCCTGGGCACCATCGCGGGGGACGACACCGTCCTGCTTGTCACCCGGGACCCCCTGGGCGGCGCGGACATCGCCGCACGCTTCCTGCAGTTCGCCGAGGAAGCCGGCCAATAAGCAACACCATGAGCCCCTTAACAGGACCGGGCACCCGGGCTGTGTGACAGGCTTGCAACAGAGCTTTTCCCAGACTTAAAGCATCACCAACAACTAAGGAGCATTTCCGTGACTGAGCGTATTGTTCTGGCCTACTCCGGTGGCCTGGATACTTCCGTAGCCATCGGCTGGATCGGTGAAGCCACCGGCGCCGAGGTCATCGCCGTGGCGGTCGACGTCGGACAGGGCGGCGAATCGCTGGAGACCATCCGCCAACGCGCGCTGGGCTGCGGCGCCGTCGAGGCCTACGTCGCCGACGCCAGCGACGAGTTCGCCAACGAGTACTGCGTGCCCACGCTGAAGGCCAACGCCCTCTACCAGGGCCACTACCCGCTGGTCTCGGCCATCTCCCGCCCGGTGATCGTCAAGCACCTGGTCAAGGCCGCCCGCGAATTCGGCGCCACCACCGTCGCCCACGGCTGCACCGGCAAGGGCAACGACCAGGTCCGCTTCGAAGTCGGCATCCAGACCCTCGGTCCGGACCTGAAGTGCATCGCCCCGGTCCGCGACCTCGCCCTGACCCGCGATAAGGCCATCGCCTTCGCCGAGGAAAAGGGACTGCCGATCGAGACCACCAAGAAGAACCCGTACTCGATCGACCAGAACGTCTGGGGCCGCGCCGTCGAAACCGGCTACCTCGAAGACATCTGGAACGCCCCCACCAAGGACATCTACGACTACACTGCCACCCCGGAATTCCCGCCGGCACCGGATGAGGTCACCATCTCCTTCGAAGCCGGCGTGCCGGTCGCCATCGACGGCGTCAAGGTCACCCCGCTGCAGGCCATCAAGGAACTCAACCGCCGTGCCGGCGCCCAGGGCGTGGGCCGGATCGACGTCGTCGAGGACCGCCTCGTGGGCATCAAGTCCCGCGAGATCTACGAGGCACCGGGCGCCATGGCGCTCATCACGGCGCACAAGCACCTCGAAGACATCACGATCGAGCGCGAGCAGGCCCGCTTCAAGGCGACCGTCGGCCAGCGCTGGGCCGAGCTGGTTTACGACGGCCAGTGGTTCTCGCCGCTCAAGCGCTCCCTCGACGCCTTCATCGAGGACACCCAGAAGTACGTCTCCGGCGACATCCGCATGGTGCTGCACGGCGGCCAGGCGATCGTCAACGGACGCCGCTCCGAGACCTCGCTCTACGACTTCGACCTCGCCACGTACGACACCGGAGACACCTTCGACCAGTCGATGGCGCGCGGCTTCATCGAGCTGTGGGGCATGTCCGCCAAGGTTGCTTCCGGCCGCGACATCCGCGTCGCAGGAAAGTGAGTCAGCAGCAGGGCCCACGGGCGCAGGGGTCCCCGGCCGAGCGAAGCGAGGCCGGGGTGCGCCCGGGGACCAAATCCGAAGCTACTAATACGGGAGCGCTGTGGGGCGGCCGGTTCGCCGGCGGCCCCGCGGACGCCCTCGCCGCGCTGAGCAAGTCCACGCACTTCGACTGGCGGCTGGCCCGCTACGACATCGCCGGGTCCAAGGCGCACGCCCGAGTGCTGCACAAAGCCGGGCTGCTGGACGACGCCGAACTCGACGGCATGCTGGCCGCGCTGACCCAGCTGGATGAGGACGTCGCCTCCGGTGCCTACCTGCCGGCGGAGTCCGATGAGGACGTGCACGGTTCGCTGGAGCGCGGCCTGATCGAGCGCGCCGGCACCCAGCTCGGCGGCAAGCTCCGCGCCGGCCGGTCCCGCAACGACCAGGTGGCCACCCTGGGCCGGATGTTCCTGCGCGACCACGCCCGGATCATCGCCCGCGGCGTGCTCGCCACGATTGACGCGCTCGTGGACCAGGCCAAGGCGCACCAGGGAGTGGCCATGCCCGGCCGCACCCACCTGCAGCACGCCCAGCCGGTCCTGCTCAGCCACCACCTTCTGGCCCACGCCTGGGCGCTGCTGCGCGACGTTCAGCGGCTGGGCGACTGGGACAAGCGCGCCGGGGTTTCGCCCTACGGCTCCGGTGCCCTGGCGGGCTCCTCGCTCGGCCTGGACCCCGAGGCCGTCGCCGCGGACCTGGGCTTCTTCTCGGCGACGCACAACTCGATCGACGGCACCGCCTCCCGCGACGTCTTCGCCGAGTTCGCCTGGATCACGACCATGATTGGCGTGGACCTGTCCCGGGTCTCGGAGGAAGTGATCCTGTGGGCCACGAAGGAGTTCTCCTTCGTCACCCTGCACGATTCCTACTCCACCGGCTCCTCCATCATGCCGCAGAAGAAGAACCCGGACGTGGCGGAACTGGCCCGCGGCAAGGCGGGCCGGCTGATCGGCAACCTGACCGGGCTGCTGGCCACCCTGAAGGGCCTGCCGCTCGCCTACAACCGCGACCTGCAGGAGGACAAGGAACCGGTCTTCGACGCCGCCGACACCCTGGAGGTCCTGCTCCCGGCAGTCTCCGGGATGATCGCGACGCTGACGTTCAACACCGAACGGATGGAAGCGCTGGCTCCCCAGGGTTTCGCGCTGGCGACGGACATCGCCGAATGGCTGGTCCGCCAGGGTGTGCCGTTCCGTGAGGCGCACGAGCTCTCCGGCGCCGCAGTCAAGCAGGCCGAAAGCCGCGGCGTCGAGCTCTGGGACCTCACGGACCAGGAATACGCCGCCATCTCGGGGCACCTGACGCCGGAGGTCCGCACGGTCCTGTCCACCGAGGGTTCGCTCAACAGCCGGAACTCTCAGGGCGGCACCGCACCGGCCGCCGTCGAACGCCAGCTGCTTGCCCTCGAGGGCGAGCTCGCCGGCGTGCGCGAGTACGCAGGGTAGCCACAGACGCTCCCTCACTTCCGGTCGTGTTTCCACCGACGCTCCCGCACCAATTGCGGGAGCGTCTGTGGATTTCCTGCCGAAAGTGAGGGAGCGTTGTGCGTTTGCCGCCGGACAACTCCCGGCTAGCATGGCGGGATGAGCGAATCGTTCCGCGGTTTCCTGCGCGCGCTGCCCGATTTCCCGGCCGAGTTGCCGGATTTTGATCCGGCGCAGGCGCCCGCGGACCCTGCGGAGCTGTTCCGGCAGTGGCTGGACGAGGCCCTGGCGGCCGGGGTGCCGCAGCCCAACGCGTGCAGCCTGGCCACCGCCGATGAGCAGGGCCGGCCGTCGTCGCGGATGCTGATCCTGAAGGACATCGACGCCGACGGCTGGCACTTCGCAACCTCCCGGGAATCCCGCAAGGGCAAGGAGCTCACGGCCAACCCGCACGCGTCGCTGAACTTCTTCTGGCAGCAGCAGGGCCGCCAGGTGCGGGTGGCCGGGGACGTCGTGGAGCTGTCCGCGGAAGCATCGGCCGCCGACTGGCGCGCCCGGCCCGGTGCCGACGGCGGTGACAATCCGCAGTGGCAGCTCTACGCCATCCGGCCCCGCGAAATCGAATTCTGGCAGGCCCGCCACGACCGCCGACACATCCGGCACCGCTACGCGCCCCGCTGACCGGGCAACGCTCAGTTAATCCAATTTAATCGGGTGGCTCGGTTTAGGATGGGCGCCATGACCTCAATCACACCAGAGAACCTTCGGGCAGAACTGCACCGCGCCGCCGGAGTCGTGGCCGGAATCGCCGCGAAGCTGACGGAACAGGACATCAAAGCTCCGTCGGAACTGCCCGGCTGGAGCCGCGGGCACGTGCTGGCCCATATCTGCGGAATCGCCAGCGCGATGGGCCGGCAGCTCGAATATGCCGCCCGCGGCGAGGGCATCGAACTCTATGACGGCGGCTTCGAGGGGCGGAACCGCGCCATCGAGATGGCGGCCGGCCACACCCTCGCGCAGCACCGGGCCGACCTCGACGCAGCGTTGGATCGGGCCCTGCGCGCCTTCGACTCCCTCGACGCGGCCGGCTGGCGTGAGCCCATCACCTACCGCGGAGGAGTCGTGTTCGACGGCGGCCTGGCACTGTGGCGTGAACTCGTCATCCATGCCGCCGACCTCGGCACCGGCCACGGACCGGAAACCTGGAGCCGCCCCTTCTGCGGGCACCTTTTCGAGTTCCTCTCCGCCCGGGTACCCGAGGGCCAGCGCTTCGTGCTGCAGCCACTCGGCCTGCCCGCGGTGGCCATCGGGAGCGGCGGAAAATCAACCGTGATCAACGGCATGCTCACGGACATCGCCGCGTGGCTCGCCGGCCGCACGCCCACCCTCGGCAGCCTGCGCGCCACCGCCGCGGCCGACGGCGTCGACCTTCCGGAGCTGCTGCCCTGGCCTGCCGGTGTGCCGGTCAAGAACTGAGCAGGCCCGGGTCCGGCAGGCCGTTCCTCGCACACAGTGTGCCGGTCAAGAACTGAGCAGGCCCGGCTCCGGCAGGCCGTTCCTCGCACACAGTGTGCCGGTCAACAACTGAGCAGGCCCGGGTCCGGCAGGCCGTTCCTCGCACACAGTGTGCCCGTCAACAACTGAGCACGCCCGGGTCCGGCGGGCCTGTGGATTATGGCCTAGGGCCGTGCCGCCGCGAGGGCTGCTTCGCGTTCCCGGTCCAACAGGCTGCCCTTGACGGCCAGCCCCCAGCGGAAGCCGCCCAGCGTCCCGTCGGTGCGGATGACGCGGTGGCAGGGAACAAACAGGGCCGCCGCGTTGAAGGCGCAAGCACTGGCCGCCGCGCGGACGGCCTTGGCATTGCCGGACAGCCCCGCATACTCCGTGTAGGTCACCGGGCGCCCCGGCGCGACCGTGCGCAGCACGTCCCAGGCATGGCTGCGGAACGGACCGGACTTCTGCAGCACCGGCACTACCATGGCCGGCTCCGGATCGCCGGCGTAGAACGCCTCCACGGCCTCGGAGATATCGCCGAGCCCGGTGACGGTCTCGAATTCGGCCGGAAGCAGGTCAGCGTGGATCTGCCCGGTCAGCTCGCCGGGAACGGCGGTCCAGCCCGACGACAGGACAGCCCCGTCCCGGGCAATGATGGTGAACGGACCGTCCGGGGTGGACATGGTCAACAGCTGGGCTTTCATGGTTTCGCTTCCGTCGGAGTCTGCTTCGGAGTCTGCTTGTGGTTCTGCGGTGGAGCCTGCCTCGGCGGCAGGGAGGGCTTGCGCGCCGCGGCTTGGGCAGCCGCTGCTGCGCGCCACAGGTGCATGGTGGCGTAGGAGCGCCAGGGGCTGACCTCACGGAAATCCGGGGTGAGGGTGGCGCCGTCGGGGGTAGCGGCGAGTGAACGGATACCGTTGCGGACAGCGGCGTCGTTGGCCAGGAACACATCCGGCGCGCCGATGACCCGCATCGCGACGTATCCGACGGTCCACGGCCCGACGCCGGCCAGGGGCAGGAGTTTGGCCTCCAGTCCCTGCACGTCATCGCCGTAGCCGAAGTCGAGGTCGCCCGAGGCCATCGCCGCCGCGGCGCCCCGGACAGCATCGATCCGCCGCTGCGGGCCGCGGAGCAGTTCGAATCCCGTCCCGGCGATCTCGGCGGCCGTCGGGAACAGCCGGTGGAGTCCGTCGTCGGGCACCAGGCTCGCGCTCCCCGCCACGGAAAGCTGGACCAGGGCGGTCCGCGCGGCGGCCACGGTGATCTGTTGGCCGATCATGGCCCGGATCAGCAGTTCCTGCGGATCAACGGCGCCGGGCATCCGCATGCCCGGCGTGCGCGCCACCGCGGCGGCAAGCCGGGAGTCGGCCGCGAGGGCGGCATCGATGGCGACCGGATCGGCGTCCAGGTCCAGCAGCCGGCGGACCCTGCTCAGCAGGGCGGCCAGATCCCGGAGGTCGACGGCGCCAATGGTCAGCACGAGCGGGCGCCCGGCCGCGCCAGCGTCGTAATCCACCCGGAAGCGGGCATCGCCGTGGGTCAGCCGCAGGGTCCTGGCATAGGAAGTGGAGGTACCTTCCTCGATCCCGGGGATGGCGCGGACGGCCAGGAAATCGAAGACGCCCGGGTCGAACGGTTCGCGGTACGGAAGGTTGAGCGTGAGCGCTGTGGTCGCCGCGGGGGAGCGGTGATGCCTGGCTGTGGCACGGAGCGCGGAAGGCGTCATCGCAAAGACCTCGCCGATGGTCTCGTTGAACTGGCGAACGCTGCTGAATCCGGCGGCGAAGGCGATGTCCGAGACTTTCATGGTGGTGGAGACCAGCAAGGTGCGGGCAGTCTGGGCGCGGCTGGCCCGGGCCAGGGACAGCGGGCCGGCGCCGAGTTCGTGGCTGAGGATCCGGTTGAGCTGGCGCGAGGAGTATCCGAGCCGGGCCGCGAGCCCCTCGACGCCGTCGCGGTTGATCACGCCGTCATTGATGAGCCGCATGGCCCGGCCGGCGATATCGGAGCGCACGTTCCAGGCCGGCGTACCCGGCACGGCCTCGGGCAGGCAGCGTTTGCACGCGCGGTAGCCGGCGTCGTGCGCCGCGGCGGACGTTTCATAGAACGTGACATTGTCCGCCTTGGGTGTCCGCGCGGGGCACGAGGGCCGGCAATAGATGCCGGTGGTCCGGACAGCCGTGTAGAACTGCCCGTCGAATCGGGTGTCCCGGGCATCGATTGCCCGGTAGCGCTGCCAGAAGTCCATCACCCCATCCTGCCAGCTTCGCGGAGCAGCTGCTAGCGGAATTCGGACACGGCCGTACGCTCCGTCGGCGGTGTTTGTTAAAGTCTGAGCATGACTTCCAGCCCGCTTCCGGCCGAGTCCGGCGCGGAGTCCGGCGCGGCCGGGTCCGTCCGCGAGCTGCTCTCGGCCGATGCCCGGCACGTGGCGCCGCTGATCCTCGGCGCGGTATTGACGCACGACGGGCCCGGCGGACCCGTCTCGGTTCGGATTACCGAAGTGGAGGCATACCTGGGCCCGCATGATTCGCACCACCCTGACCCCGGGTCCCACACCTTCCGCGGCCAAACGGCCCGCAACGCCCCGATGTTCGGCCCGGCCGGCCACCTCTACGTGTATTTCACGTACGGGATGCACCATTGCGCCAATATCGTGTGCGGGCCCGAGGGCGTGGCGTCGGCGCTCCTGCTGCGGGCCGGCGAAGTGGTCGCGGGACATGAGCTGGCGAGGGCCAGGCGGCCGACATCGAAATCGGATGTCGACCTCGCGAGCGGGCCTGCCCGGCTGGCCACCGCGCTGGGGCTGACGACGGCAGACAGCGGGCGGGATGCCCTCGCGCCGCCGTTCCGGCTGGAACCGGCCGCGCACCCGCCGGAGGGGGTCGCTGCGGGCATCAGCTCCGGTCCGCGCGTCGGCGTCTCCGGCGACGGCGGCAGCCACGAGTACCCCTGGCGGTTCTGGCTCAGCGGCGACCCGACCGTCTCCCGCTACAAGGCGGCAAAGGCGCCAAAAGCGGCAAAGCCGGCAAAGCCGGCAAAGGCGTCAAGGGTCCGCGGCGCGTGAGGTTGCTGCCACTGCATGCACCTCCGCCCCGTGCCCTGATGCCGGCACATGCGGTGGGGGATGATGGAGCATTATGGGCGAGGGGAAGCGCGGAAAACCGGGCAGTGAGCTGGAGCGGCTCCAGATGTTCGCGGAGCTGGCCACCGAATACTTCCGCATGGTGGAACTGTTCACCCCTGACGGCCGGCAGGTCGCGGCGGACTCCGTCGAGGCCGAGCGCCGGCACTGGGTTGAGCTCTTCCGCGCGGCCCTGCTGCGCAAATTCATCGTCCCCGAAGAACATGTTTCGCTCAAACTCGTGGTGCGGGCGCTGCGCCTGTGCAACTACTCGGGGGACCCCCGGCTAGCCGAGGGCGCAGCGGAAGCGGCCGGGATGTTTACCAACGGGATGATCCGGGACCGCGAGGCGCTGATGGCCGAAATCGCCCTGGCTGACCATGACTTGTTCGAGGACGTCCTCTACGGACGGCTCCTTCACGGTGACGCCGACAGGTTCCGCCGGTCCGGATGGGCGGGGGACTACGCCCGGCTGAGCCGCGTGGCGGCCGGCAGGTTCGACTCCGAGCGCGCGCTCCGAAAAGCGCTGGACATTGTCTCCTACGGGCTTGCCAACGAGCTCCTCCGCCCGCCGGAACCGGACTCCTTGCCTCCAGATGCCGGTCCTCCCGTTCCTCCGGACGCCCTTCGTCCACCGGCAGGGGATTAGTGGTTCCAGGTGGCGGCGAAGCTGCCCAGCGAGAAGTCGGCGCCGACGGCGAAGGGGGCGAGCCGGCGCCGCAGGTCTTCGCGTACTTGCGGCCACTCCTGCGAGAGGATCGAGAAGACGGCTGTGTCCGCGCGTCCCCCGCCTGGCGCCGCGCGGTGGCCGCGGAGGACCCCCTCGAATTGTGCGCCGAGCCGTTCGATCGCCGTCGCGCTCCGGGTGTTGCGGGCGTCGCAGCGGAAAGCCACCCGGTCCACTTCCAGTACCTCATAGGCGTAGGCGAGGAGCATGTGCTTGCTCGCCGGATTGACGTGGCTGCCCCAGAACTGCCGCCCGTAGAATGTTCCGCCGATTTCCAGGCGTTGCTGGTCCGGAACGTAGTCGCGGAGGGACGTCGTGCCCAGCAGGGCGCCGGTGCGCCCGTCCGTCACGGCGAACGGGATGGTGGCGGGATCCTCCAGCCGTGACCGGAACAGCGCCGCCAGCTCACGGGCCGTCCCCGGCATCGGTGCTGCCATGCCTGCCCACATGCCGGCGTCCACAAAATCGAAGAGACCTGCCGCATGGTGCGGGACCAGCGGAACCAGCCGAACCCCATGGCCCGAGAGGACGATTTCGTGTCGCATTCGAGCATTCAATCACCGGCGCGATGGACAGGAGCGGCGAATCCGGCACCGACTGCGTGAACATTGGATGGCCGGTGGGTTGCCGCGGAGCCGCCGGCCCGGGAGGCCGGGGCCCGGGGGGTTCCCGCTACCAGCCAGTAAGGTGGATGGGTGAATCAAAGCGACCTGAACCAGACGACGACTGCAACGCCGGTGGATGAGCTGATCAAGAGCCTGTGCGCCACCATCCCGGACTATCCCAAACCCGGGGTCAGCTTCAAGGACCTGACCCCGGTGTTCGCAGACGGGGCCGCCTTCGGGGCCGTCGTCGATGCCCTGGTGGGACCTTTCCAGGGCCAGTTCGACGCCGTCGCCGGAGTGGAAGCCCGCGGCTTCCTGCTCGCGGCGGCCGCCGCCTACGCCACCGGGACCGGAGTCATCACGGTCCGCAAGGCCGGCAAGCTGCCGCGCGAGGTGTTCTCCGAGGACTACGCCCTGGAGTACGGCACCGCCACCCTTGAGCTGCACACCACGGACCTGGCGCCCGGCAGCCGGGTGCTGATCCTCGACGACGTGCTCGCCACGGGCGGAACGCTCGGCGCCGCGGCGCGGCTGTTCGAGCGGTGCGGGATCCATGTGGCCGGGATCGGCGTGGTCATGGAACTCGACGAACTTGGCGGCCGCACGGCCCTGACCGGCCACAACGTCCGGTCCCTGCTGCGGGTCTAGCGGGCCTGCCGGGCTGGACCATCCGGGACGTGTCGGTAGAATTCCCTGACGAAGACTGCCTTGGCATTGTTCGGCGACATGCAACAGCCTTGCCGCCGAAATGGCTGTAGAATGGTGGGTCTGTCTTTTTCGATAGGGGAACGTTCGATGCACGACGCTGATTTGGCCCATGAACGCGACTATGTGGCCGGACTTTACGCCCGGCTCGATGAGTTGCGGGCGGAGAAGCGCACCCAGCTGGCCCAGGTGCGCCGGGCCGGTGCCGTGGGCACCATGCAGAACGTTTCCGAACGCGATGCCTTCGCCGCCCTCTACGAGGACCGCCTCGCCCAGCTCGACGCCGTCGATGACCGGCTCGTGTTCGGCCGCCTGGATCTGGATTCCGGAGAGGCCCAGTACATCGGCCGCATCGGCCTGACCACCGAGGACCTGCAGCGGCTCATGGTGGACTGGCGTGCGCCCGAGGCCGGGCATTTCTACCAGGCCACGGCGTTCGACCGGCAGGGCGTCCGCCGCCGCCGTCACCTGATCCTGCAGGGCCGCGAGGTCAAGGCAATCGAGGACGACGTGCTCGACGCCGACATGCTCGCCGACAACGATTCGCTCCAGGGCGAGGGCGCCCTGCTGGCTGCACTGAACTCCAAGCGGACGGGCCGGATGTCAGACATCGTCGGCACCATCCAGTCCGAGCAGGACCGGATCATCCGTTCCTCCATCTCCGGCGCCCTCGTGGTCCAGGGTGGCCCGGGCACGGGCAAGACCGCCGTCGCCCTGCACCGCGCTGCGTACCTGCTTTACACACACCGGGACCGGCTCAAGAGCGCCGGCGTCCTGCTGGTGGGGCCGACGTCGTCCTTCATGAAGTACATCGAACGCGTGCTGCCCTCGCTCGGCGAGACCGGCGTCGTCATGGCAAGCCTGGGCCGGCTGATGCCCGGCATCACCGCCGTCGCCGAGCCGGACGCCGCCGTCGCCGCCATCAAGGGCCGGCTCGACATGGCCGAGGTGGTCGCCAACGCCGTGGCCAACCGGCAGCGCATTCCGGCCGGAAACCGGACCCTCGAGGTGGACGGCCGCAAACTGGTCCTCACACCCAGGCAGGTCCGCCGCGCCAAGGAGAGGGCGCGCGCCACGGGCAAACCGCACAACGAGGCCCGCGTCTCCTTCGTCAAGATCCTGCTCCGCGAATTGACCGAGCAGATGACGGAGCTGGTGGAGGCAGGCAACATCGGCAACAACGCCGACCGCTCCTACCTGGCTGAGGATGTCCGCTCGGCCCGGGATGTCCGGATCGCCCTGAACCTGTGCTGGATGCCGATGACCCCGGAGAAACTCGTGGGGGAGCTGCTCAGCAAGCCGGCCATCCTCGAGGCATGCACCCCGAACCTCAGCCCGGAAGAACGCGCGCTGCTGCTCCGCCCGGCCGATTCGCCCTGGACCGAGTCCGACGTTCCGCTGCTGGATGAGGCTGCCGAATTGCTTGGCGAGCTTGATGCCGCCGCCGGGCGCGGCTTGGCGCAGCAGGAACAGGACCGTGCCCGCGACCTGGCCAACGCCAAGCAGACCCTGGTCAATATGGAAACCGCCGGCGTGGATGTCCTTGTCACGGCCGAAGACCTGGTGGACCAGAACCAGGAGCGTGAGACGCGGCTGACCGCTGCAGAGCGTGCCACCACGGACCGTTCCTGGGCCTTCGGGCACATTGTGGTGGACGAGGCGCAGGAGCTGTCACCCATGCAGTGGCGGCTGCTGGTCCGACGCTGCCCGCTGAAGTCCTTTACGATCGTGGGCGACATCGCCCAGACCAGTTCCGTTGCCGGCGCCAACTCCTGGCACAGCGCGCTGGGGCCCATGTTCGGCGACCGCTGGCAGCTCGAGGAGCTGACCGTCAACTACCGCACCCCGTCCCAGATCGCCGAGGCCGCGGCCCGCATGGCGACCGCGGCCGGACTGGTGGTTTCGGCGCCCAAGGCCGTGCGGGAGGGGCGCTGGTCCCCGGTCATCGACAAGGTCGGCCATGGCCAGATCGTCAACAAGCTCGTCGAGGTGCTTCCGGAGGAACTGGACGCCATCGAGGGCGGCCTGCTGGCGGTCATCGCCGACGGCGATCTTCTCCCCGAGGCCAGCGCGGCACTGCGGGCCGTGTATGGCCACCGGGTCGGGACGGGCGCGGGGAGCTACGCGCAGGACATCGTGGTCATCAGTCCCCGTGAGGCAAAGGGACTGGAGTTCGACGGCGTCGTGGTCCTGGAACCGACGGACATGCTCAACCATGAGCACGGGCGGGTGGGTGACTTGTACGTGGCCATGACCCGGCCCACCCAGCGATTGCGGCTCATCGCCGCCGCCGGAGTCCCGGCGGGCATCGAGGAGTAGGTCCGGGCCGGCAGGCGTCACCTGCGCTGCGGCCCGGTTGATCCTGCTAACTTAGATTCCGTGTCCCAGCTAAATATTCTCGATGCCCAGCAGAACGATCCCAGCTTTGCCAATATCTGGCAGGAGCTGAAATGGCGCGGCCTTGTCCACGTCTCCACGGATGAGGCGGAGCTCGAAAAGCTCCTCGCCGGCGACCCCGTGACGTATTACTGCGGTTTCGATCCGACCGCGCCGAGCCTGCACCTGGGCAACCTTGTCCAGCTGCTGCTCATGCGCCGGATCCAGCTGGCCGGCCACAAGCCGCTCGGACTGGTGGGCGGCTCCACGGGCTTGATTGGTGATCCGCGTCCGACGGCGGAACGCACCCTGAACACCAAGGACACAGTGTCTGAGTGGGTGGGCTACCTTCAGGCCCAGGTCCGTAGGTTCCTGAGCTTCGAGGGCGACAACGCTGCCCGGATGGTCAACAACCTGGATTGGACGGCGCCCCTGAGCGCCATCGACTTCCTGCGCGAGATCGGCAAGCACTACCGTGTCGGCACCATGCTCCGCAAGGACGCCGTTGCCTCCCGCCTCAGTTCCGACGAAGGCATCAGCTACACGGAGTTCAGCTACCAGATCCTGCAGGGCATGGACTACCTGCAGTTGTTCCGTGACTACGGCTGCATGCTGCAGACCGGCGGCTCGGATCAGTGGGGCAACCTCACCAGTGGCACCGAGCTCATCCGCAAGGTTGAGGGCAAGCACGTCCACGCACTGGGAACGCCGCTCATCACCAACTCTGACGGCACCAAGTTCGGCAAGAGCGAGGGCAACGCGATCTGGCTGGATCCAGCCATGTGCAGCCCGTACGCGTTTTACCAGTTCTGGCTTAACACGGCGGACGCCGACGTCGCGGACCGACTCAAAGTGTTCACCTTCCTGAGCCGCGCCGAGATTGAGGAACTGGAGCTCGCGATCGCCGAACGGCCCTTCGCCCGCGAGGGCCAGCGGAAGCTGGCCTACGAGGTGACCTCGCTCGTCCATGGCGTGGACGCCACCGAGAAGGTCATTGCGGCTTCCGCCGCGGTGTTCGGCAACGGCGACCTCTCCGTACTCGACGAAGCGACATTGAAGGCGGCGACCTCCGAGCTGCCCTCCGCCACGGTCGGCGCCGGCGCCCTGGGCATCATCGAGCTGCTGGTTGCCTCGGGTCTGTCCGAGAGCAAGTCCGCCGCTCGCCGCACTGTGGGGGAGGGCGGCGCCTACGTCAACAATGCGAAGGTATCCGACCCCGACGCCGTCATTGCGGCCAGCGAGTTGCTGCACGGGCGCTACCTGCTTCTGCGCCGGGGCAAGAAGAACTTGGCAACGGTGGAAGTCGCCGCGTCCTGAGCAGTACCGGATACTGACCAGTACTGAATACGCACCTGCACGCTCCTCCCCGGCCGATTTGCACGGTCGGGGAGGAGCGTGTATTGTTTTCTGAGTTGCCGCCGTTGAGTGGTGACAAACCCCCACAAATGAGAAGCAATTCTTCATGCGCCAGGCGCACATAATGAAAATTGCTTCAATTCTGCTGGGCGGATTCGCTCCACAAAGCGAAATTCCGATGAAAATCGCGAATTTGCAAAGTGGAAATGAATGAAATAAGCTGTAAACATCGCAGCGAAGAAAAGCGAAATAAAAAATTCGTGGAAATGAATTGTTTCGGTAAGTATTCGAATGTGTCTGTTGTTTGAGAACTCAATAGTGTGCCAAGTTTGTTGATACCAATTTATTGTATTGAATTGGTTGAATTTGCCGGGCCCGCCACCCCGTGGTGTGGTCTGGTGTTTTTGGCTGGTTTCAAATTTTGTGCAGCTGGTTTCTCCCGTTTTCCCGGGGGTGCCGGTTGTGTCTGTTTTACTTCAACGGAGAGTTTGATCCTGGCTCAGGATGAACGCTGGCGGCGTG